>JAPOKO010000009.1 GCA_029977615.1 bacterium | reverse complement strand
CAACAACAACAACAACAACAACAACAACAACAACAACAACAACAACAACAACAACAACAACCACTCTTCCGCGCGCTGCTATTCCGTCACTCACCGTCAACGCATTCGACAACAGTTCGTTTGCGTTAAGCACTGCACAAAAACTGCAACTCAACAAACTTGGTGCTCAGTTACAACCCGGCGACTCGGTGTCGTGTGTGGCGTATCAAGAGTCCAACGCCCTCAATCTCCTCAGCCGGCTTACGGTCAAGCGTTCGCAATCGGTGTGCACCTATCTCTCAACCCGCGTTCGCGGGTTGGTGGTCACCCCAAGCGCCCAGTTTGTGCCCTTGGCCCAGGTACAAATTTCGACCGCTAAGCCAATACAGGTAAGGGGTTCATCCACCTTGTTGCGCAGGGTGGTGGTCACCACCAAACCACGGCCCTGATCCATGAGGCTGCAGTTGCCGAACGGCTATTTCCCTGACACACTGAAAAGCGTGTTTACGACGAAAGCCCGCCCATCACGTACATGTGAAGTCGTAGTCGTAGTGATGTAGGCACACCGGCCCTCGCCGCGTGTGCCCAAGCCTCCCGCCAGGGAGGCTTTTTTAATCCCCAAAAAAACGGAGACAGCAATGACATCCAAAGATCACATGAGAGGCCATCAGGCTGGTGAAACCATCACCGGCGCACAGGCGCTTATTCGTGCTTTGGAGATGGAAAACGTGGACGTCATGTTCGGTCTTCCTGGTGGCTGCATCTTGCCTGCATATGACCCGCTGATTGAATCACCAATTCGTCACATCTTGGTTCGGCACGAACAAGGTGCAGGTCACATGGCAGAGGGTTACGCGCACGTCACTGGTCGACCTGGAGTTGCCATGGTTACTAGTGGTCCTGCTGCAACCAACATGGTTACACCGTTGTGCGATGCATACATGGACTCCATTCCTATGGTTGCCATTACGGGACAAGTTGGAACGAGTGCAATTGGAACCGATGCGTTTCAAGAATGTGACACCGTAGGAATTACACGCAGCATTACCAAGCACAACGATTTGGTCATGAGTGCAGACGATTTGCCGCTTGCAATTCGTCAAGCGTTTCACATTGCAACAACGGGTCGTCCTGGTCCAACACTTGTTGACATTCCAAAAGACGTGCTCACAAATTCAATGAAGTGGCATTGGCCAACCGATGATGAAGTTGCTGATTCGCTTCCTGGATACAAGCCGGTATCAAAAGGTCACCCACGAATGATCAAAGAAGCTGCGCAGTTAATACTGAAAGCGCAGCAACCAATTCTGTACGTCGGTGGTGGTGTATTGAAAGCACGAGCAGCTTCGGCTTTGCGCGAACTTGCAGAACTCACGGGCATTCCAGTTGTTACAACGTTGATGGCGCGCGGAGCATTCCCCGACGATCACCCGTTGTGCTTGGGTATGCCTGGCATGCACGGAACTGCAGCAGCAGTTACTGCAATGCAAAAGAGCGACTTGCTCATTGCACTTGGTTCACGTTTTGATGACCGTGTTACTGGTCGCGTGAATTCATTTGCACCGCACGCGAAAATCATTCACGTCGACATTGACCCAGCTGAGCAGGGCAAAGTACGCAAGCCAGACGTGCCAATTGTTGGCGATTGTCGTTTAGTTATTGAAGAAATGATCAAGGCGATCAACGACTTGCTTGCCGAACAAAAGCAAGTAGATATCACTCCTTGGCGCAGTCGTGTGAGCGGTTGGCAGGAACAGTTCCCACTTACTTACGAGCCAAGTGAAGAAGGCGGTGTATTGAAGCCGCAGTATTGCTTAGAGCAATTGCGCGACGCCGCACCAGAAGGAACGATCTTGGTTTCAGGTGTTGGACAGCATCAAATGTGGTCAAGCCAGTACTGGAAGTTCAACGAGCCATACACCTGGGTGAACTCAGGCGGACTCGGCACCATGGGCTTTTCTGTTCCTGCAGCAATCGGCGCGAAAGTTGGTCGCCCAGACAAAACCGTGTGGGCAGTTGATGGCGACGGTTGTTTCCAAATGACCGCGCAAGAATTGGTTACTGCATCGCTTGAGCGCATTCCCGTAAAGATCGCCATCTTGAACAACTCGTACCTCGGCATGGTTCGCCAGTGGCAAGAAATGTTTTACGAAGAGCGGTACAGCGAGGTGTACCTGTCGCAAGATACGCCGAACTATGTGAAGTGGGCTGAAGCCATGGGTTGCGTTGGCATTCGTGTTGACGACCAATCTGAAGTTGCTTCAGCAATCGATAAGGCCAACTCAATCAACGACCGTCCAGTTGTTGTTGACTTCCGAGTTGATGCCGGCGAAAAAGTGTTTCCAATGGTTGCAGCAGGTCAAAGCAATGACGACCTTATGTTGCATCCAAGTCAAAACTCACGAAGGGAGTTCCTCCGATGAACACCGCTAATCCATACGGAAGCACACCAACACACCACATGTTGTCGGTGCTTGTACAAAACAAGCCTGGTGTTCTTGCGCGAGTGGCTTCGTTGTTTGCGCGTCGTGGCTACAACATTTTCTCGTTGGCTGTAGCGCCAACTGATGATCCAGAGTTCAGCCGCATCAGCATTGTGGTTGACGTCGAATCTGCACCGCTCGAGCAAATTGTGAAGCAATTGTTCAAGCTCATCGAAGTAGTTCGCATTTCCGAACTCGACCCACGTAGGTCGGTGGAGCGTGAACTCATGGTGGCCACCGTTCGTGTGACCCCAGAGCAACGCGGTCAGGTAGTGGAATTGGCCAATATTTTCGAGGGCAAAATTCTTTCCGTTGGCCAGGACGCAATCATCTTGTCCATGGACGGAAGCCCAGAAAAGTTGGACGATTTTTCAGATTTGCTGCGACAATATGGAATCATCGAATCGCAACGAACCGGCCGCGTGGCGCTTCCAAAGCTCGACCGCGCCGCAAAGAATTAATCCGATTTACAAACAAGTTCACGAACATAAGGGAAAGGCAAGACCATGGCAGCAAACATTTATTACGAGAAAGATGCTGATCCAGCACTCATTCGTTCGAAGAAGGTTGCAATTATTGGTTACGGCTCACAGGGTCACGCACACGCACTCAACCTGAAGGATTCAGGCGTTGATGTTGTCGTTGGTTTGCGCGACGGTTCATCGTCAAAGGCCAAAGCAGAAGCTGCTGGCTTGAAGGTCATGAGCATTGCTGATGCTGCAAAGTACGCAGACCTCATCATGATTCTTGCTCCAGATACCGAGCAGAAGAAGATCTACGAAGAGAGCATTGCTCCAAACCTGGTTGATGGCAAAGCAATTGCATTCGCACACGGATTCAACATTCGTTACGAGCGCATTCACCCTCCAAAGGGTGTTGACGTCATCATGATGGCGCCAAAGGGCCCGGGCCACTTGGTTCGCCGTACATACACCGAAGGCGGAGGAGTGCCAGCACTCATCGCTGTTCATCAAGATGCAACCGGCAAGGCAAAGGCACTCGCATTGTCGTACGCCGAAGCAATTGGTGGCGCACGCGCAGGTGTTATTGAAACCACATTCACCGAAGAAACAGAAACCGACTTGTTTGGTGAGCAAGTGGTGTTGTGTGGAGGCCTTACCTCCCTCGTGCAAGCCGGATTCGAAACACTTGTTGAAGCTGGCTATCAGCCAGAAATGGCGTACTTCGAGTGCTTGCATGAAGTGAAGCTCATCGTTGACTTGATGTACGAAGAAGGAATTGCGGGAATGCGTTACTCCATTTCCGACACTGCTGAATACGGTGACGTTTCACGCGGACCACGCATCATCAATGCATCAACCAAGGCAGAGATGAAGAAGATTCTTGAAGAAATTCAGAACGGCAAATTTGCTGAAGAGTGGATCGCAGAAAGCGACAGCGGCCGCAAGCGCTTCAGCGAATTGCAGAATGCTGGACGCAGCCACCCAATCGAAAAAGTTGGTGCACAGCTGCGTTCGATGATGCCTTGGATCTCGAAGGGTAAGCAGAAGGTCAGCGAAATTTCAGGCGGCTGATCGCCACTAAACCTCATAAAACCCAAGTAAAACAACGGTTCTAAATCCCGAGTTGTTTAGTCGGGAATTAGCCTTTAGCGTGCTTCGGCATGACAAATAACTTGGGCTTTGAAACACGTCAGATTCACGCCGGCCAAGAGCCAGATCCAGCAACGGGTGCTCGTGCAGTTCCTGTGTATCGCACCACTAGTTATGTATTCCGCGACGCACAGCATGCGCAGAACCTGTTCGCGCTTGCCGAAATTGGAAACATCTACACGCGCATTATGAACCCAACTCAGGGTGTTCTTGAAGCACGTTTGTCCTCACTTGAAGGCGGAACCGCAACTGCAGTTGGTTTGCCTGGTGCCCTTGCAGTGTCAAGTGGTCAGTCTGCGGAACTTCTTGCCATCCTCACGCTTGCTGAAGCTGGTTCACACATTGTTGCGTCACCAAGCTTGTATGGCGGAACATACAACTTGTTCCACTACACATTGCCAAAGATGGGAATTGAAGTCACCTTCGTTGATGACCCAGACAATTTGGAACAGTGGAAAGCAGCAGCACGCCCAAACACCAAAGCGTTCTACGGCGAAGTGTTAGCTAACCCACGCAACAATGTGCTCGATATTGAAGGTGTTAGCAAAGTTGCACATGAAGTTGGTGTGCCACTCATTGTTGACAACACCGTTCCAACTCCGTATCTCATTCGTCCACTGGAGTGGGGTGCAGACATCGTCGTGCATTCACTCACCAAATTTATTGGCGGACATGGAACTTCAATTGGTGGAGCAATTATCGACGGTGGTTCATTTGACTTCAGTCAGAACGACAAGTTCCCAAATTTCACCGAACCGGATCCTTCGTACCACGGCCTTGCATATTGGCCAGCACTTGGTGCAGGTTCGTACATCATCAAGGCACGCGTGCAAATGTTGCGCGACTTGGGCATGGCAACAACTCCAGACAATGCATTCAACTTCTTGCAAGGTCTTGAAACCCTGTCATTGCGCATGGAGCGTCACTGGGCGAATGCTCAAAAAGTTGGCGAGTTCTTGGCCAAGCATCCACAAGTTGAGGAAGTGTTCTATGCAGGACTCAAGACCAGCAAGTGGCATGAACGTGCAGTGAAGTACGGCAATGGCAAGGGCTTTGGTTCAGTGCTCGCGTTCAACATCAAGGGCGGCGTTGAAGCTGGTCAGAAGTTTGTTGCTGGTCTTAAGTTGCACAGCCACGTTGCCAACATTGGCGATGTGCGCAGCTTGGTCATTCACCCAGCATCAACTACCCACAGTCAGCTCACACCAGAAGAACAGAAGTCAACTGGTGTGTTCCCAGGTCTTGTGCGTTTGTCGGTGGGTCTCGAGACCATTGACGACATCCTCGCCGACTTGGAAGCTGGTTTCGCAGCGGCAAAGTAATGTTGCTGCCGCATGGCAGTTACTACACAAGTCACTCACGATGAATTGATCATCACGCTTACGGGCATCGATGCATTGTGGGCGCTGAAGCGCAAGTTGGTGGTCAGTCGATCAATCATTACGTCGGCCAAGGTGTTCGATCGCAAGGCAACCATTCGCTTATTGAGGCTGCGGTTGTGGGGTAGCTATCTGCCTGGGGTGGTCTGCGCTGGCACGTTTTCTGTGAGCAAAAAGGTGGGGCTTCCTCAGGGCAGTCGCGCGTTCATGTCGGTGTATCGGGCCAAACAGGTGCTGGTGGTGACAACTTCGGGCAAGCCGGCGATTATTGGGATTGAAACACCCCAACCCGAAGCATTTGCCGCGGCGCTTTCGGCATAACTGTTTACCTGTCGTTTACCTAAACCTCACCTCTAAATAACCCATCACTGACAGACTTCGGGCGTGTCAATCGTCTCGCCAGTCAAGCGTGAAATGCATGTGGTGCATAGTCGCGGTGACAAAGTATTTCGCGGCATCGTAAGCGCAGGTGCGCTGACATCGTTGATCTTGCTTGGACTTATCGGCGCATTTTTGCTTGCGCGCGGAATTGAAGTTTTCAACACTTCAGGATTCAAGTTTCTTACCGGTTCAAACTGGGTAGCTGGAAGTGAAGACGGTGTAATTCCGAACGACTTTTCCATTGGTCCGATGATTGTTGGAACCGCCATCGTTTCTCTCATCGCAATGTTGTTCGCTGTTCCAATGTCCATGGCTGGCGCGTTGTATCTGGAGTTTTATGCTCCACAAAACGTTCGCCGAGTTCTTGTTGCGCTTCTCGACCTTGCTGCAGCGATTCCATCGCTCATATTCGGTTTGTGGGGTGTGCAAGTGTTTACCAGTTTCGGAGAACGGTGGGCATATTTCTTGTCTGACCGACTGGGCTGGTTTCCGCTGTTTAGCACTATTTCCGACAACTTTGGTCGTAGCCCGTTCGTCGCCGGATGCGTTCTTGCCTCGTTAGTGGTGCCAATCACTACTTCAGTTGCGCGTGAGGTGTATTCACGCACCCCGCGCGAATTAGTTGACACATGTTTTGCACTTGGCGGAACGAAGTGGGGTGCAATTCGCACAGTAGTTATTCCATTCGGAAAAAGTGGAGTAGTTGGTGGCGCCATGCTCGGTCTTGGTCGCGCGCTTGGTGAAACAATCGCCGTGTATTTGTTGCTCAACATCAACTTCCGTTACACCTTTAAGATCTTGGAGTCAGAGGGCGGCAACGTTGCTTCGCTCATTGCAACAAAGTTTGGTGAAGCAACGCCTGATGAAATTAAGGCGCTGGTGGCTGCTGGATTTGTTCTCTTTATCCTCACACTCACCGTCAACATGGTGGCGTCGGCAATTGTCACTCGATCTACTAAAGGCGCACCAGCATGAGCATGCAAGCAACTCCATCGCGCCCGTGGGAAAAAGAAAAGATTGTTCGTAGAAACAGTGGCCTTACTTTGTTGCTCGGTGCATTGATTGCCTATGTCATTGTGCTCTTCACGGGGTTTGCTGGTCCCGATGGCTGGGCGGTTGTGTTGTTTGCCCTTGCTGCAACGTTCACTTTTTTCCGCAACCGTCGCTTGAGCGTTAAGGAGCGCAAAGACTCTCGTGCACGTTTGTTAATCGCTGCTGCATCGGTGATCGCATTTGCCCCTTGGATCTCCATTTTTATCAGTGTGTTGTTTAAAGGTGTGAAGGGCTTACGTCCAAATTTCGTTGTTTCAGATATGCGAACAACCACTCCAGATGATTTCCTCAACATGGGTGGTGCGGCACACGCAATTGTTGGCTCGCTGCTCATGGTGCTCATTGCAACAGTGATCACTCTTCCACTTGGAATTCTCAGCGGTCTGTACATCACCGAAGTTCGCGGACGTTTCAGTGGTGTGGTTCGAGTAGTCATTCAATCCATGAGCGGTGTTCCATCAATTGTTGCGGGTCTTTTTATCTACACCACGTTCGTTGATGCAACAGGAACCTTTAGTGCGCTTGCCGGCGCACTTGCGCTTGGCATTTTGATGCTTCCAACAGTTGCACGAACTTCAGAAGAAGTATTGAAGCTTGTTCCCGATGATTTGCGTTCTGCTGGTTATGCCCTTGGCGCCCGGCAATGGCGAAGCACGCTCATCGTTGTATTGCCAACTGTGCGAAGTGGCTTGATAACCGCAGGTTTGTTGGGAGTGGCACGAGTAATTGGTGAGACGGCACCATTGTTGGCAACGGCTCTGTCAAATACATCGTTTGTCTTTAATCCGGTAAGTGGTCCAATCGGTTCGCTTCCGATGTACATCTTCGGCATGTTGCAAATTGGAACTGAGAATTCCATTAATCGTGCGTGGACAGGTGCGCTCATCTTGCTGATTGTGGTGTTCGGCTTGTTCTCCTTAGCTCGATATGTAGCCGGCAAGGACAAGCGTTAATCATGGAAAACGTAGATATCTCGGAACGAAGTGAACTAAAGGGAACTCAAATGAATGAAACAACATCGAATACTGCAGTGCTCGAAACTGAATTCGCTGGTTTGGAAACTCGCGATGCCCATGCATGGTTCGGAAATCATCACGCACTTGCCGGAGTTTCGTTGCAGTTCCCTGCACGCAGCGTGACTGGCCTAATTGGCCCATCTGGTTGCGGAAAGTCAACATATCTTCGACTGCTCAATCGCATGCACGAGTTCATTCCAAATGCTGCCATGGCCGGCGAAGTTCGACTTCATGGTCAAGACATATATGCACCCGGAGTAGACCCTGCTGCGATGCGTTTAAAAATTGGCATGGTGTTTCAAAAGCCAAACCCATTTCCGGCTATGACTATTCGTGAAAATGTGTTGTCGGGACTCAGGCTTGCGCATATCAAAGTTGACGACGAAGAATCATTATTGGAAAAATGCCTTACTCGTGCTGGTTTGTGGAAGGAAGTAAAAGATCGTCTAAACGCAAGTGGTGGTTCACTTTCTGGTGGCCAACAGCAGCGTTTGTGCATCGCCCGTTCACTTGCTGTTGAACCAGAAGTTCTATTGATGGACGAGCCATGTTCGGCTCTCGACCCGGGCAGCACGCTCCGTATTGAAGAAACCATCAAGGAATTGGCCGAGAAAATCACCGTGGTGATCGTGACCCACAACATGCAACAAGCAAGTCGTGTCAGCGATTACTGCGCATTTTTCCTCACCGATGGCGGACCGGGCTATTTGGTCGAAGCTGATCAGACCCGCAAAATGTTTACGACGCCTAACGACTCGCGCACCGCAGATTACGTGCAAGGCAAGTTCGGCTGATCGTTCACCAACTGTTCACCTTCCGTTGAGTGAGGGTTTATACAGGGGATATATTCCCTTAAGTCCACCTTTGTACTGTCTTCAATGTCAGAAGACCCAAACAAAGGATCAAATACACATGCGAAATATTCGTAAAGTTGTTGCAGCAATCGGCGTTTCAGTCGTTGCGTCTCTTGCAACTTCATCGGTAGCACTTGCAGAAAGCGCAAGTGGTTCAGGTGCAACATTCCCACAAAACTTCCTCGCAAACGCGACAGTGAACTACAACGCAAAAACCGGCGACAACGTCACCTATGCAAACCCAGGTGGCGGTTCAACCAAAGGCAAGTCAGACTTCAAAGCGGGTCTTACCGATTTCGGTGGTTCAGACTCAGCGGTAACTGCAGCACAAGCAGCTTCGTTCGACTGGGTGTACGTGCCATACGTAGGTGGTGCAATTTCAGTTGCATATCGCCTCGATGAAATCAAAGGTGCAACTCTTTCACTCAGCTCGACAACGGTGAACGGAATTTTCGCTGGTCTGATCACCAAGTGGAATGACTCAAACATTGCTGCTGACATGCGCGCAAATCCGGCATGGTCAAACAGCCAGAAGAAGAGTGACTTGAAGGGCGCACAAGCACAGTGGCAGCCAGTAGGTCCATTCGCTGCACAAGTAACCGTGTCAATGATTCCATCAACACTGAAGTCGGTAAAAGGCAAGAAGGTTGAAGTTATTGACTCAGGTACGAAGAAAGCAATTGGAACATCAACAGTTGGTACAAAAGGTGAGTTGGCATTAAACGTGAAGGGCTTGAACGACAAGTCAACCTATGAAGTAAAAGTCAACGGCAAGACCATTGCCAAGTACAAGCGCGTAGTTGTCACTTTGCCAGACAAGGACATCACGGTTGTGTACCGCTCAGACGGATCGGGAACGACCAACAACTTCACCAACTTTATGAAGAACTACGCCAACGAAGCTTGGACAACAAACGACTCGTTCACCACAGCAATTCCCGGTGGATCATCAAAGGTTGCTTCCTTTGGAAGTCGCTTTCAGGGTCAAAGCGGTTCAGCAAACGTGTCGAACTACATTGCAGACAACAACGGAACCATCGGATATACCGAAGTTTCATTCGTTACCGATTCGGCACGTGCAGCAAAGGGCATGCAGTCAGCGCTCATTAAGAATGCTGCCGGCATCTACACCGCACCAACCGCAGCAGCAGCAGCTTCGATGATCGGTGGATCAACAATTGACGCACAAGGTTTCGTGACCTTTGACTACAAGCAGGCGAAGAATCAGACTGCGTACCCGGTAGTTGCCGTTACCTACCTGCTTGGCAAGACAGCAAAGAGCGCGAAGAACGCTGTTGTTGCTGACTTTGCTAAGTGGATGATCAACGATTACGGCCCAACTGCAGCAGATGCTCTTGGATATGCACCCCTCGCAGGAGCAATCAAGACTGCAGCACTTGCGCAGGCAGCAAAAATCAATAGCAAGTAATTAACACAGACCTTTGGTCGCAGAAAAGCCCCGGTCGTTTGACCGGGGCTTTTTACTGTTTAGATGTTCGGTTTAATTCAGACTGATTGATAAGTCAGCGATTAAATCTTCAACTCGTCTCTTGATGTCGTCGCGAATTGGACGTACCGCCTCGACACCTAGACCTGCGGGATCCGTTAAGGCCCAGTCTTCATAGCGTTTGCCAGGAAATATCGGGCAGGTATCGCCACACCCCATGGTGATCACCACGTCAGCGGCTTGCACAATTTCAACAGCAAATGGCTTGGGGAATTCGTTAGCGATGTCGATGCCAACTTCACGCATCGCCTCGACAGCCGCTGCATTGAGATCTTTGCCCGGAAGAGATCCTCCCGAGTACACCTCAATCTTTCCTTTCGAAAGATGACGCAACCATCCAGCGGCCATTTGCGAACGGCCTGCATTGTGGACACAGACAAACAAGACTGATGGCGGAGCATCGGTAATTAGGCCTTCCACTTTGGCTAAAGCTCGCAAGCGGTCGTCTGCATATCGGGCTGTGAACACTGCGACGAAAGTACGCACCTTTGCGTCTGCAAAACTTTCATAAGCTTCACGAACAATTGGTGTAATTGTTGATTCGTCAAATTTTCCTGCGTATTTCCGCGCAAGTTGTGTCACTGCATGTTGAATTATTTCGTTTTCTTCAATTGGCTCTATCAGGCTCACTGGATTCTCCTTTTCTGTTTATGTTTTTACAAGCGACCGCAAGCGCTCGCTTAGATCGTGAATGGTTTGCTGAAATGCATCAAGAGTGTTGGCCTCTGCTGGGTCGGTAATTGACCAGTGGAAGTGGCGAAATGGAGGCTTTAGTTCTTCGTACGATTGATCGCAGACAGTGATAATTGTTTGTTCATTAATTGCTGATGGTTCAAACCTTCGAGGAGATGCATTGTCAACGTCTAGTTGGTGTAGTGCTGCAATTTTTCGTGTCAATGGGTGAACTTCACGTGCCGGTGAAGTTCCCGCACTTGCAACATTTGGACCAAGGTGCAATCGCCACAGTGCTTCTGCCAATTGTGAGCGAGCCGAGTTTTGTCGGCACACAAAAATGACCGATTTCGGAATGGCAAATTGCGGAATGATTGGCAGATTTTTGCGAACAATTTGAACAAATCGTTTTCGTTTGTCTGCACTCGACGCGATGCGTCGTATCAGACCAGCGCCTTCCAGTACATCTAGATGATGTGCCAAAAGAGCCGAAGGAATCTCAAACTTTTGAATGAGCTCGTTAGGAGTCCGATCCGACATGCTCAGTTCGTCAACAATCTCCAGTCTTCGGGGGTCGCCAAGAGCCGAAAAGATTCTTGCGCGGTCTAGAACGCTGTCCATTCGTTCAGCATATATCTCTCAAAATAAATTGAGAAATATATCAGGCCCCCTTGGGGATCTCTTTTATGTGTCGTCGCCGTCTTGTTGTTCGCGCAAGAACTGTTCGAATTCCTCCGCGAGGGCATCGGCTGATGGAAGTTCTGCTTCCGTACGGCGGTCGTATTCGTCTTCAAGCATCGTGAGGTAGCTGACGGTTTGATCGTCACCCTCTACTGCAGCATCGTGCAGTTCTTCCCAACGCTGAATCTCTTCGTACATTTCACCATGACTAGTCGGAATACCCAGTACGTGTTCCAGGTGGCGTAACAAAGCTGCGGAGGACTTTGGATGTTGTGCATTGGTTAAGTAATGCGGAACGCCTACACGTAATGAAACTCCTGCGATTCCTTCGCGGTCGAGACGCTCTTGAATCACACCTACAACACCGGTTGGTCCTTGATATTGCGGACGCGACAAGCCAAGCCGGCGGGCGAGTGATTGATTGCTGCTGCTACCTACAACTTGTGGTGAGCGAGTGTGTGGCACACCCTCTGCAGCGGCGCCAACCGTGACCACGACTTCACAGCCAAGTTGTTTTGCGCACTCCACAATGCAGTCAGCAAATACTCCCCAGTGCAGGTGTGGCTCCACGCCAGACAGAATGACTAAATCACGAGAACCTTCGGGGAACCGTGCAATGAGGAAGTCATTTTCGGGCCAGCGAATGAGCCGTTCGCCATCTTCGTCAATGAACGTCTCGGGGCGTTCCTGGGTGAAGTCGAAAAACGGGTCGGGGTCAACCGAGGCCACAACAGTTACCGCGCGGTCTTGAATGGCCCACTCGAGCGCACCGGTAGCCACGCCACACACGTCAAACCAGCCACGAAGAGCAACAACCAAAACAGGGTTACGCAGCGTTCCTACGGCCTCCCAGTCGGCGTCTAAGACGTCATCTACGTTCATGCCGTAACCAGGATTGTTTTCGCTTCGGCCAACTCCACTGTGTAAGCATGGCAGGCGTGACCACGCATCAAAACCCCCAAAACCGTGTTTCTGCACGTCTCGCAGCCATCGCCGAATCGGCCACTCTTGCCGTTGACGCAAAGGCCAAAGCGCTGAAAGCAAAGGGTGAAAACGTCATCGGTTTCGGTGCAGGCGAGCCAGACTTTCCAACTCCTGACCGCATTGTTGAAGCAGCAGTACGCGCGGCTCGTGACCCAAAGTTTCATCGTTATACACCTGCAGCTGGATTACCCGAGTTGCGCGAAGCAATTGCCGTAAAGACTAAACGCGATAGTGGATTTGAATGTGATGCCTCACAGGTGTTGGTGACCAACGGTGGCAAGCACGCAGTGTTCGTTGCATTCGCGGCATTGTGTGACCCGGGCGACGAAGTAATTGTTCCGGCTCCGTATTGGACAACTTACCCAGAAGCAATTTCGTTGGCTGGTGGCGTATCAGTTGTTGTGGACACCACAGAAGAAACTGAATTCAAAGTAACTGTTGAACAGTTGGAAAAAGTTCGCACGCCACGCACAAAAGTTTTGCTGTTCGTTTCGCCAGATAACCCAAGTGGTGCGGTGTATTCGCCTGAAGAAACGATTGCCATTGGCAAGTGGGCAGTGCAACATGGCATTTGGGTCGTGACTGACGAAATTTACGAACATCTCACGTATGGCAAGCACAAGTTTTCGAGCATGCCAACACTTGTTCCAGAAATTGTCGACAAGTGCGTCATCGTGAATGGTGTTGCAAAGACGTATGCAATGACGGGTTGGCGAGTTGGTTGGATGATCGGCCCTAAAGATGTCATGAAGGCTGCGATCAACTTTCAGTCACACACCACATCAAATGTTTCCAACGTTGCACAAATTGCAGCGCTTGAAGCAGTGAGCGGAGATCTTTCTGCAGTTGCCATGATGCGCGAAAGTTTTGAACGTCGCGGAACATTGATGCACAAAATGCTCACAGCAATTCCTGGAGTCACGTGCATGGAACCGCAAGGTGCGTTCTATTGCTTCCCAAATGTACGCGGGCTGCTTGGACGAGATATTGGCGGCAAGAAGGCGTCAAACAGCATGGAACTTGCCGACCTTGTACTTGATGTGGCCAAGGTTGCCTTCGTGCCCGGTGAGGCTTTTGGCGCACCTGGTTACGCACGATTTAGTTTTGCGCTCGGCGATGCCGACTTGGTTGAGGGCATGGAGCGCCTCGCCGCGTTATTTGCATAACCATCGCACATCTGCGCTAAGGTGTCATCACTTCGGTAATAGCCGGAGGGCAAAACATTCAGCGAAGTCCGGTGAGATTCCGGCACTGTCCCGCAACGGTAATGCAAAGACTCCAATGTTTATTGAGGTATTTGTCAGTCCGGTCGCCTAATGCGTAGCTACATCAACCGCTCTCGCAAGAAGAGCAAGGAGACCATATGAACAAGTTAACCAAGGCCGGCATTGCCGGTCTTTTTCTTTCCCTCACTGCCGTTCTGGCAAGTTGCGGGTCGTCGAGTGAATCGTCAAGTGACACCGTCGCAGTTACTGCGGATGTTTTTCCGGTAACCGTTGGCGATCTCACACTTGACGCTCAACCAACACGAATTATTTCGTTGTCGCCAACGGCAACGGAGATGTTGTACGCCATTGGTGCAGGACCACAAGTGGTTGCCGTAGATGAATACTCCAATTACCCAGCAGAAGCGGTTGCACTCGGCACACCATTGTCGGGTTTCGAGCCAAACATTGAAGCAATTAGCGGATACACACCCGACTTGGTGATCATTTCCTACGATCCAGGAAGTCTGGTTGAGCAGCTGAGCACGCTCGACATTCCTGTATTCGTAGCCGGTGCTGCGATGAGCATCGAAAATGTTTATGAGCAGATCGAACAGCTTGGAGTGCTCACGGGAAACAGCCAGAAGGCAATTGAAGTTTCAAAGACACTGCAAACTGGAATTGAAGAAGCAGTGGCATCGGTACAATTCAGCGATCCACCGCTTTCGTACTACTACGAACTGGACAATACGTACTACTCAGTAACGTCAAACACCTTCATTGGTCAGATCTTCAACTTGTTTGGTATGCGCAACATCGCCGACAATGTTGAAGCAGGCAATGATTATCCGCAGTTATCTGCAGAAGTGATCGTGTCTGCAGATCCAGACTTCATTTTCCTTGCCGACACCAAGTGCTGCGCACAGGATGCAACAACTGTTGCTGCACGTGATGGCTGGGGTGGTTTGAAGGCGGTAACAGCAAACCAAGTTGTTGAACTTGATGACGATGTCGCGTCGCGCTGGGGACCACGTGTTCTCGAGCTCATCACAGCAATTCGTGATGCTGTTGTAGCTGCAAACTCGTAATCGCAGTCAGATTTCGGGCCCACGATCGTTATGACGCCAACAGTCTCGCTGAACACGGGCCACAACCGTTACTGGTTTGTGTTCGGTGGGATGCTGTTGCTTGTTGCAATGATCGTGGGCACGATGATCGGACCTGCTGGTCCGACGTGGTGGAGAATTCCACTCGAATTTCTTGATCGCTTGCCGTTCATTCGAATCAATAGTGGTGTTTCAGAACAAGATTGGAACATCGTGTGGCTCATTCGTACGCCGCGAGTAGTACTTGCGGCAATTGTTGGCTCGATGCTTTCAATTTCGGGAGCGAGTTATCAGGGTGTGTTCCGAAACCCCCTTGTTGACCCGTATTTACTTGGTGTGGCCGCTGGTGCGGGATTAGGGGCCACATTGGTGTTTGCGTTTCAGCGAGGGGCAACGGAAAACTGGATCGTTGACCCACTCCCACTTGCAGCTTTCGTAGGTGCGCTAGCTGCAGTGTTAGTTACCTATGTGGTTGGTACTGCGTTTGGAACTACGCAATCCACAACCACGCTGATCTTGGCAGGAGTCGCCGTTACATCGTTAGCTACTTCGATCCAGGCGTTCATTCTGCAACGCAATACCGATGTGGTGCGCCAGGTGTATTCCTGGATTCTTGGACGTTTGTCAAGTGCAACGTGGGGTGACGTGCGTTTGGTGCTTCCTTATGTATTGCTCAGCACAGGCGTTTTGTTCATGCACCGTCGATTGTTGGACGTGCTTCGTGTAGGTGACGACGAAGCAAGTGCACTTGGTATCAATGTTCGCCGCGTTCGCTTAATTGTTGTGCTCGCTGCAACGCTGGGAACTTCAGCTGTGGTTGCCGTTAGTGGCCTCATCGGTTTTGTTGGCATCATTGTTCCACACGCCGTGCGCTTGCTAGCAGGAGCCAGTTATCGCAGGGTGCTCCCGCTCAGCGTGTTGCTTGGAGCAGCATTTCTTGTATTCGCAGACATTCCAAGCCGAGTATTGGCGAACCCTGCTGAAACGCCAATTGGTGTCGTTACTGCATTCTTTGGTGCACCATTCTTTTTGTATCTTCTACGCACAAGGAATTCCTCAACATGACCGCGCTTGGTTTTTGTGATGTGCGAGTGTCGTACAACGGCATTGAAGCTGTACAGAGCTTTAATGATTTGTTGCACTCGGGCGAGTGGTTGTGTCTCATTGGGCCAAATGGCGCAGGTAAATCGTCGGTGTTGCGAGCGGCCGCTGGACTTGTCCCTTACTCGGGCTCAATTGCAATTGATCAGAAAGAGATTCCTGCAACATCAGCCCGGTGGCGGGCGCAACACATTGCGTATGTTCCACAATCACCGCTGATACCTCTTGACATGAACGTGTTTGATTATGTGCTACTCGGCCGCAACCCATATGTTCGCCACTTCTCATGGGAAACAAAGCACGACAAAGAAGTGGTTGGTGATGTGCTCGAACGACTTGATTTGAATGCGTTTGCTCGACGTTCATTAGGCACGTTGTCGGGCGGTGAGGTGCAGCGTTTAGTAATTGCGCGAGCACTTGCGCAAGAGGCACCGGTGCTATTACTCGATGAACCAACGAGTGCGCTTGACATTGGGCATCAGCAGCAGGCGCTCGAGTTAGTAGACAAACTGCGCCGTGAGCAGGGGCTCACCGTCGTTTCTGCAATGCATGACCTCACGCTTGCTGGTATGTATGCCGACCGTTTGGTGTTGATGCACCAAGGCGCTCGGGTTGCAGAGGGGTCAGCAAAAGATGTGTTGCAACCAAACATCCTTTCCGAGTTCTATGGCGTTTCTGCACGTGTGCATCATGAAGATGACGGAACGGTCGTCGTTATTCCGCAGCGCATCAGTACTCGCTAGTCGAACCACTACCTTTGTCGGTGATGGACGATTTTGGACGCACGCTCAATATTCATGTTGCAGGCTGTGCAGAGTCGCACCAACGGTTACTGCAGTCGCTTGATTCGCTGACCGACGATCAGTGCCGCGAACCATCGGCGCTTCCGGGCTGGACACGAGGTCATGTACTTTCACACTTGGCTCGCAACGCAGAAAGTCACGTGCATGTATTGCAATGTGCAGCGCGTGGAGAAGTGGGCGAGCAATATGTTGGTGGAGCGAAAGCCCGCAAAGAGGGAATTGAGTTACATGCCAACGATTCAGCAGAATCGCTTGTGAGCGCAGTGCGAAAGAGTATCTATGCATTGGAAGGGCAGTGGGCTGCAACCAACAGTGAAGGTTGGCAAGGACACGGAGTAAATAGCGCTGGTGCATCGATTGCCATGAGCGACATCGTGTTCTTGAGGTGGCGTGAGGTGGAAGTGCATCACGCCGACTTAGCTCTTGCGTTTACATTTGCGGATTGGAATTCCACATATGTTCGCTACGAACTTGATCGACAAGTCATGATGTGGCGTGCAAGCAAACCGATGGGGCTTACTCCTGTGCCAAAAATTGCGCTACAACTTTCACCCAACGAACGACTTGCTTGGTTTTTAGGTAGAACCGAAGTAGAAGGTCTTCCAAAGCCACCTAGTTACTAGTATTTCGCTGTGAGCAAGCGCGTGAAACGTAGGTGGTGCATCGCGCTTATTGCAGCTTGCTTCTTAGTACTTTTTCCTGCTGGTTCTGCAAGTGCTCATGCCGGGCTTGAGGAAAGCGAACCAAAGCCAAGTTCGTGGTTAGCTACTTCGCCCACTGAAGTAGTGCTTCATTTTGACGAGCCTGTCGGAGTGGTGTTTGCCCGCATCCAGATTCTGGATCAAGACGGCAAAGAGGTATTTGAGGTTCGACCGACCCGTGATGAAAACGATCACACGACCGTTCGCGCAAATATTGACAAACTCGGCGACGGCACCTGGGTGGTGGTGTGGCGCATTGCTTCTGCAGATTCGCACCCTGTGCAAGGATCGTTTGCATTTTCAATTGGCACAAGCTCATCCGATGTAACACGCATTCTGAATAACGATGCACGTCAGGGTCATGGCTTAAACAACCTGTTCAACATCATCCGTTTTGTCATGTTTGCAGGAATTCTGACGCTGCTTGGTGGCGTTGCCATAGTGATGTTTGGTGCGCAAAGTGCGCCATCTATTCGAACGCGAATGAGTCTGTGGGGAGCGTGGACGTTTGCGATTGTTGCAAGCATCCAGGCGTTGTTCGCATATGGACCACACGCATCTGGTGTGAAGATCTACAACGTCACTGATCTTTCTTTGCTGAGTGACACCATGACGACGACATTTGGTCAAGCGACGTTGTTCAGAATTGTATTGCTCTTGGGTTTCTCATTGTTGTTGATGACTTTTGATAGTCGCAGAAAGCGACTGTGGAGGCTCATCGCAATTGGAACTTCCGTGGCAATTGCTGCCACTTTCTCTGCAGTCGGACATCCAAGCGGAGAGTCACCAGTTGCTCTCAGTTTCACGCTCGATGTCGTGCACTTACTTGCGGTTTCTCTGTGGATAGGTGCGCTTTTCCTCATTGCCATCGATCGCAAGTTTTGGCTTCGGTCCACACAGTCCATGCTCTGGTTCTCGCGCATAGCAGGGTATTCAGTTGCGGTAATCGCAGCCACAGGAACTGCTCAAGCGCTTTTGCTCATGGATGGATTGCACGATGTTTTCGTTCTTGAATATGGTCAGAAACTGCTAGTCAAGGTTCTCCTCGTGCTGGTTCTTGTTGCAATCGGCGCGCTCTCGCGTTCAACGCTGCGCAAGAGTGGCCCAGCCAAGTTGCATCAGTCTGTGGTAGTGGAAGCACTGGTTGCGCTCATCGTGGTGGGCATCACCGCATTGATTGTGGCGTTGCCACCGCGCGAACAAGCATCGAATGCGCCTGTTCAGTTTTCGCTGAAACAGTCGGGTCTCATTGCCGATATTGCGGTTACGCCAGCGCGAGTGGGATCAGCTGAAATACACGTGTCTATAGGTTCGCTGGTGGGATCGTTCGCTCAAATGACTTCAGTTTCTGCGCGAATGTCATTGCCAAGCAAAAGCATTCCAAACGGCCCAGTAGAGCTGGAGCGTACGAGCCCCAATCACTACACGGCAGTAGTGAACTTTCCGTTTTCTGGCGTATGGCATATTGAGTTTCTGGTGAAACCAGATCCCTCTCGAACGGTGCTGTTTACAACCGATGTCAAGGTTGGCGAGTAGCTACTTTCATTACTAAGTGGTGGCCCATGCCTGTTGCTTCGTCAACAAACTGGTCACCATAGATGTCGAATCCGTTTTGTGTATAAAAGTTGAGCGCACTGTCTCGTGCTCGTGCCCAGATGTAATGCGCATCCTGGTCTTCGCAATGTCGAACCCCAGCAGATAGCAATTCTGCGCCAAGTCCGCTTCCTTGCATGCGCTTGGCAACAGCCATTCCTTTTAACTGAATGGCTGGAAGAGTCTCATCCAATGGCCACGCCTGTGGAATCCAAGAAGAACACGCAATGAGTTCTGCGCCTTCATAGATTCCAAGATGAACGCAGCCAGGAAAATTGTCTTGCTTATAGGTGGGATCTTGCGACGGAGTGCCATCGCGAAGCACGGCCTTTCGTAAAGGCAAAAGATCGTCAGTCGAAACACGAACTACTCTGCTCGGGCGATGCAACGAACGAATATCAACGATGCGATCGGCGAATTGGTTCGCCTCGTTGCGGTCGTGGGTCACATGGACAACTGTGGTGTTGCGCTGGGAAAGCAAAGTAGAAAGGTCGCGCAGTAAGCGATCATGCAATTCGCCGTCAAGTCCGTTCAGTGGCTCATCGAGAAGCAGCACTTTCGGGTTTGCGGCTAGCGATCGAGCAACTGCAACACGCTTTGCTTCTCCGCCAGAAATGACAGTCACATCTCGATCGTTCAAACCTTCGAGGCCAACGAGTGCAAGTAACTCATTCACGCGCAGTTGTTGTTCGTGTTTACTTATGCCCCGCATTGCATATGCAATGTTTTCGCCAACAGTGAGGTGTGGGAAGAGTTGATTGTCTTGAAACACCAAACCAATGCCTCGTTTATGAGTTGGTAAGTGAGTGACGTCGGATCCATCAACACGTACCGATCCCGATTCGGCTCGCTCAATTCCGGCAATCACACGCAGCAGCGTGGTCTTTCCTTCTCCGCTTGGGCCAACGAGCGACACCACTTCTCCAGTACCAACCTCGAGGCACACACCATCAAGAATCACTTCATTTGCATAGTGAATAGTGAGGTCAGTGATCTTGAGCATTAATGAATTTTCGTTCGTGTGGCGCGCACAGTTTCTGCGAGGTATACGGCTCCAATGCTAAACACGAAAAACAAGGTTGAGAGCGCGAATGCTTTGGCGTGCTGAGTTTCACCAGGGCGAGAAAGCAGTCGAGCAATAGAAACGGGGAGTGTTTCATGGGTTTGGCGAGTAAGAAAACTGGTGGCGCCAAATTCGCCAAGTGAAACAGCTGCTGAAAGCGCACATGCAGTAGCCAAACAGCGGCGCAGCAGTGGCAGATCAATCCTCATCCATTGGTCCTTTGCTCCCGAGCCAAGCGTTGCTGCTGCATCGCGAAGGTCTTGTGGAATGGCTTGCGCAACGGGAAGCACTGTACGAACAACTAATGGAATAGCTATGAGAGAGTGTGCCACGGGAGTGATCCACCAGGTAGAGCGAAACTCAATTGGTCTCTGATCAAACGTAATCAGAATTCCAAGACCCACCGTGACCGCAGAAATCATGAGTGGGAGCGAAGCGATGGTTTCTATAAGGCGAGATGAAGTTGATGAGTAGGCGATTGCAAGTGCAATCATGGTGCCCAGCGTGGTGGCAATGATTGATGCGGTAATCGCAAATCGTGCACTCACCGCTAACGAACGCATGGTGTCGCTGGAAAATACTTGCGTCCAGCCAGAGGATGACCTTAAAGCGACTGCAAGCAACGGCAACAGTGCCATAAATCCGGCTGTTATAGCAATGCCGATGACAGCAATCTTCTGTGCACGCGTGGCCGGTTTTGGAGTCTGAATGTTGACGGTGAGTGGTGAAGTGTGATGCCGACCAAGCTTCGTCATGGCATACAGCACGCCAATCAGAAAAATCGCTTGGATAATGCCAATTGCTATTGCTCCGTTTAGGTTGCCCAGCTGGACCGATTGAACATAGATCTCGGTTTCAAGTGTGGAGTATGCAGGCCCACCCAGTATTCGAACGGCACCAAAGGATGTGAAGCAAAACAGCGCTACTGCTGTGCTGGCAAAACCAAGTGCTGGTCGAATGAGTGGAAATGTAATGGTGCGAAATGTGTACGTAGTGGAAGCACCAAGTGTGTGTGCAGCATGAATGAGTTCTGGATCAATTTGTGACCAACGAGGCATCACGAGGCGAATGACAACCGCGAGGTTGAAAAAGATGTGAGCAGAGATAATGGCAAATGCGGTGTAGTGCATTCGATCGGGGAGCAGTGCGAACAACGCGGAACCAACGACAACAGTAGGTAGCAAGAATGGCGCCGTAATCAGTGCGAGCAATAGGCGCTTTCCAATAAATGAAAATCGCGCAAGTACGAATGTGACGGGAAGAGCGCATGCGACCGTGAGAACAGTGCTCAGAATGGTTTGCCACAGGGTAAACCACGCAACTTTTCTAAAGCCATCGTTGGTAATGGTGTCTGCGAATGCTCCGAAACTCGCACCGCGTTGAACAATGGTCGCTGCGGGGATTACCAAGAAAACCAACAAAAATAGGGCTGGAGCAACGACTAGCCACCGCGTGCTTTTGGGATATGGCGATGGAGTCATGTAGACGATTTATTTGAAAACGATGGTTGACCACTCGTCAAGCCATGCGGCGCGATTCTCTGCGATCACGTTGTACTCAATGGTGAGTGCGCGTTCTGGACGAGAGATGTATCGCGTAAACGAATCAGGAATTGTTGCATCCGCGTGTACTGGAAACACAAACTGGGTGAGTGGAAGATCGCTTTGAAATGTTGTGCCAGTGAGGTAGTCAATAAGCAGTTGCGCTTCAGCTTTGTATTTGGTTCCGCGAAGAATTCCTGTGTATTCAATTTGTTCAAAACAAGTAAGTGGAGCAACTCCGGTTGGAGCAACATCGGTTGGAGGGTCTGCAAAGAGCACCTCAGCCGCAGGGCTGCTGCTGTAACTCACCACGATGGGTCGTTCGCCTTTACCAGATGATCCTGAGAACTCTGTGCTGTATGCCTGTGTCCAGCCATCTACAACCAACACGCCATTTTCGCGCAACGATTTCCAATAGTCCTGCCATCCGTCTTCACCAAATTCGGCAACGGTGGCAAGGAAAAATGCAAGCCCTGGTGAAGAAGTGATTGCACTTGGCACCACAAGCAAGTTTGCATATGAACTGCTGACGAGAGCATCGAGCGTCATGGGCGGAGCAATGTTGTTGTCCTTAAACCATGCTATGTCGTAATTGATGCACACATCTCCGGTGTCAACTGGAGTGACTTCATGGCCTGGAATATTTCGCAATACTGATTCGTTCATGAACGCAAGATTCGGTGTTTGATACGACTCAAACATGTCGGCGTCAAGAGCGCGCGAAAGCAGAGTATTGTCTACTCCCCACAACACGTCTCCCTCTGGGTTGCCAGCAGTTAGTGCGGCCTTGGAAACGAGTTCGCCTGCATCCCCGGTACGAACAACATTTACGACTATTCCCGTTTCCGCGGTGAATGCATCAAAGATGTCCTCGCTAGGAGTAAACGAGTCGTGCGCAAGCAACGTAAGCGTTACTGGGCCATTCGAACTTGATTGTCCTTCATCAGAATTTCCAGAGCACGCTGCGAGCATCAGCATGCTCAGTGTGATTGCAACAATTTTCTTCATGGGGGTTCTTCTTTCAGGTACTGAGGGCACTTGACTGAACGACAAAAAGTGATCCTGTCTGTACTGAAATTGTTGCAGTTTCTTCGGTGAGTTGGTTGCTTATCCCGCGGGAAGAATGTGGAGCAAGCGATTCATTGGCAAGAGCCCATTTCAAGCCAGTAGTGGAGATGCCCGATGCTTCGCCACCTGCAGCAATAAGCCCAACGTTGGAGCCGAGTTTGCCTGAGATTGTTACTGAAGCAGGCCCGTGAATGAGGCTCAGGATGGAGTTATCCCACAGTGCCTGGATAGTGCAATGGCGCAAGCTCGGGTTTTGCAATACGGCAAAAACTCCAAGTTCGTGGTCTAGACGGCCGCCACCCTTAGTAATTAACACGATTGCATTGGCGCCCATTTCAACCGCTTTCAGTAGTGCAAGTTCGGCGTCGGTGGAGTCTTTGTCGCGAGGCAACTGAGTGACTGTTGTTCCATTGGCCTCAACGGCTGCAAGTACGGCTTTGTCTACTGAGTCCATGTCGCCAATAACGACATTCACTCGAAGCCCTAAATCAATTGCGCCGTGCAGCCCGGAGTCGGCTGCGATGACCAACTGATGTGCAGGAATATGTTGCGCGATCGCTCGCGTTGGTGGAATACCTCCAAGTACAACAACTGCAGTGATCGGCGTGTGTGCGTTCATCACATTTGTAAATTCAGCGTTTGATATCGGGTTCGATGTGGATGATGACGTTGAATGGCGTCACTGAACGGACGCGAACTTCTGCTTCGTCAATTGCTCGTGCTAATTCTGGAATCGAGATATTGGGTTCAACATCAATTTTCGCTGCAAGAAGAACATCATCTGGACCAATGTGCAGTGTTTCCATATGGATGATTTCTTTAATACGTGGATCTTGTTCGATCTGTTGTCTGAAACTTTGTTGCAATTCTGGATCCGCAGATTCACCGATGAGCAGGTGCTTCATTTCTGAAGCCAATACAAATGCAATCGCAATCAGCAACAGGCCAATTGCAATGGATCCGACTGCATCCCATCGAGGATCACCAGTAAAGCGTGCTAGGAGCAGTCCTCCGAGTGCAAGAAAAAGGCCAGTCTCTGCACCAAAGTCTTCAAGCAGCACCACGGGCAATTCGGGTTGCTTAGTGGTTTTGATGTAGCGGAACCAAGAAATTTTTGCAGGCTTGAGTTTGTTGGCTTCCTTCATAGCGGTACGCAGTGAAATGGTTTCAAGCACAATGGCGACACCCAAGATGATGAATGCCAGTGCGAAACTATTGGTTTCGTGTGGGTATCGAAACTTGTGCACGCCTTCATACAAGGCAAAAACGCCTCCCAACATGAACAACACCAAGGCAACGACGAACGACCAGAAGTATCGTTCTGCTCCGAAGCCAAATTGAAACTGAGCATTTGGCTGACGTTTTGAACGCTTTGCTCCGAGTAACAACAGAGCTTGGTTTCCGGTGTCAGCCAGCGAGTGAACTGCTTCGGCAAGCATGCCGGCTGAACCCGTAATAAATGCACCAACAAACTTCGAGATCGCAATTCCAAGGTTGGCCGAAAACGCCGCGTAAATCGCCTTTTTGCTGCCGTCGTTCACCTGTTAAGGATGCCACAGTTAGGCGCTCCTAACCCTCATGACGGTAACCTTTTGCTCGTGAGTCCTTTCGCTAGCACAACCTCAGAGATTGATAAGACAGACACGATTGTTTCAATCACGCCAGAAGCGCATACGAAGCTGCTTGAGCTTCGCGATGCAGAGGCTGAAGGTGCACAGCTTGGATTGCGTCTCGAGATTTTGTCAGAGCCAGGCGAAGACTTCCGTTACGACCTGTCATTTGATTTCTTTACCAAGGCCGCGTTCAGCGATGAAGTACGCACGATTAATGGCTTGAAGATCATTGTTCCGGCAAAAGATATCGATGCGTTTCAAGGCGCAACGATTGATCATTCAGAAACGCAAGGTTTACTCATTCGTAATCCAAATAAGCCAAAGGCTCCACAGATTGAAGGCTTGGTTCGCGACGACGCAATGTCGGCAGAAATAGAGACCATTGTTACAACAGAAGTAAACCCAATGCTTGCTGCACACGGTGGGTTCGTTAC
The DNA here is from genome assembly GCA_029977615.1 of bacterium. Classification (GTDB taxonomy): domain Bacteria; phylum Actinomycetota; class Acidimicrobiia; order Acidimicrobiales; family Ilumatobacteraceae; genus UBA3006. The sequence continues at coordinate 21,438 of JAPOKO010000009.1, read as the reverse complement.
GTTTGCTGGTCACGACTCCGAAGGAACCGCGTACTTCACCATGGGCGGAGGGTGTCACGGTTGCTCAATGAGTCGTCAAACCATGCTTGAGGGTGTTCAGTCAATGGTGTCGGCAAAAGTGCCAACGATCACTAAGGTTCGCGACCTCACCGACCACTCAACTGGCGAAAACCCGTTCTTTAAATAAGTAGCGTCAGGGGCATGACCTCAACCGCTGCATTTCTTGGGCATGGAAGCCCAATGAATGCCATCGAGCACAATCGTTACACCGAGTCGTGGGCCTCGTTTGGTGCTTCGCAACCAAAGCCAAAAGCGGTGGTGTGTATTTCTGCTCACTGGTATGTGGGATCGGTTGCAGTTACTGCAATGCGCAATCCGAGAACCATCTATGACTTTGGTGGGTTTCCTCAGGAACTATTCGAATACCAATATCCAGTATTGGGAAATCCCGAAGTTGCGCAACGTGTTGCAGATATTTTGCCGAACCATTCGGTGGTCATGGACGAATCGCAATGGGGGATTGATCATGGAGCCTGGTCTGTTTTATGCCATGTTTTTCCAGATGCAGATGTTCCTGTTGTGCAACTCTCTATCAATGCACACTTGCAAGCGCAAGATCATGTGGAAATCGGGCGATCGTTAGCGCCATTGCTATCTGAAGGCATCATGGTTGTTGGTAGCGGCAACATCGTGCATAACCTGTCAATCATTGAATGGGGTCAGACTGGCAAAGGCGCGCCTTGGGCGGAAGAGTTTGATGCACAAGCTCGCCACATTCTCACTGGAAAAAATCCATCCAACATTGTCTCGCTGCTGGATCACCCGCAGGCGCGCAAAGCAGTGCCAACTGCCGAACACTTTTTACCAGTTGCTTACATTGCAGGAATTGCTGAAGCAACGGGAAAGTCACTTGATGTTTTGGTTGGTGGTTGCGAGCTTGGCTCGCTGAGCATGACCAGTTACGTACTTAGTTAAATACTGTTGACTCGCGAACAGCGGTAAAAATTGGATTGAGAGCAGCGAACACATCACCAGCATCAATCAGTTTTTGATGATCGCCCGTAAACACAATCAAGCCTTTAATGAACGCTTCCTGCGCATTGATCTGCTCGGTAGCAATTCCGACTGCCGTTTCATAGGTTTCGGTAAATCGAACGTCTTCGGCTGGTGCGGCACCAGACGCGAATGAAACCACTCCATTACGAACTTGAAGGTGATAGGTGACGTCTCCAAATGGAGTTCCCGTGACTACTTGAGTGAGTCCAACGGTGTGCTGAGAAGCAAGTGCCGAAAGTGTGGAGTCTGCGCTCACACCGGCCGACATGGCCGAGATCCACTCGGCGCTGAGATATCGAAGAGACGACATCTCAGCGCCGATTTGGAACGCCTAGTTACTTACGCTGCGACCATGCTCTCGGTCTGACGACGCGAGAACGAGATTGCGGCAACCAAGATTGCAAGTGAGATGCCCGAAATTACGAAGCGCACACCATCGTTGTCTTGGTACTTGATAATTGCTGGGAGGACCAACAATGCAACCAAGTTCATCACCTTGATGAGTGGGTTGAGTGCTGGGCCAGCGGTGTCCTTGAATGGGTCACCAACGGTGTCACCGATAACCGCTGCCTTGTGTGCATCGGAACCCTTGCCACCATGATGGCCGTCTTCGATGTACTTCTTGGCATTGTCCCATGCGCCACCAGCGTTGCTCAAGTAGTTAGCCATGAGCTGGCCGGTAAGAATGACGCCTGCAAGGAACGCACCAAGTGCTGCGTATCCAATACCGAAACCAACAACTACTGGAGTAAGTACTGCCAAGAGTGCTGGGGTGGTGAGTTCGCGAAGCGATGCTGCGGTGCAGATGTCGATAACTGGGCCGTAGTCAGGCTGCTTGGTGCCGGCCATGATGCCGCCATCTTTGAACTGACTGCGTACTTCTTGAACAACAACACCAGCGGTGCGTCCTACTGCACGAATGGCAAGTGCCGAGAACATCATGGCTACGGAACCACCGATAAGTAGACCAATGAAGGTCTTGACATCGGAAACGTTGATCTGTGTTTCTGCGGCTTTAAAGATTGCTGAACCTTCAAGTGGCTTACCAGTAGTGGCATCTTTCAAGCCGAGTTCACCAGCAATGGTTTCAATGTACGAAGCGAACAATGCAACTGCTGCAATTACTGCAGAACCAATTGCGAAGCCCTTGGTAACAGCCTTTGTGGTGTTTCCTACTGCGTCAAGGCTGACCAAGATCTTGCCGGTTTCACCTTCAAGTTCGCCTGCCATTTCAGCAATACCTGCTGCGTTATCCGAAACTGGACCGAAGGTGTCTTCAGAAACGATGACGCCTGTAGTTGCGAGCATTCCCATGCCGCACAATGCAACGAGGTACAACGAGAACTGAATGTCTCCGCCACCCATCCACAACGTTGCACCAAGTGCAACTGCGATGCAGAGAATTGCGTAAACCGATGACTCGAGTCCTGATGCAGTTCCCGAAAGAACAACAGTTGCAGGGCCAGTTTCGGTGCTTTCAGCGATTTCTTTCACTGGACCGTATTCGGTGCCGGTGAAGTATTCGGTCAAGCGGCTGAGTACCTGAGCAAGGATCAAACCAACAACAACTGCTCCGAACAAACGAAGACCGATCCATGACATCATCACTTCTTTTTCGCCAAAGCCTGATGTGCCCTTGTCTGGGTTGCCAACATATTGGAAGGCCAACCAGAAAGTACCGACAACAGTAAGAAGACCTGCAACCAAGAAACCTCGGTTAATTGGCTTCAATGCGTTGGTCTCGCCATCCTTAGCACGCACGGCGAACACGCCGGCGATAGATGCAATAACACCAATTGCACGTGCTGCAAGTGGGAATACCAAGCCAAGTGCTGGGTTGAGTCCAACCGAGTTGAACGCAGCAACACCAAGAATGATTGAAGCAACAAGTGTTACTTCGTAGCTTTCGAACAAGTCGGCTGCCATTCCTGCGCAGTCACCTACGTTGTCACCTACGTTGTCAGCAATTGTTGCTGGGTTGCGTGGGTCGTCTTCTGGAATGCCTGCTTCAACTTTGCCCACCAAGTCGGCGCCAACATCGGCTGCCTTGGTGAAAATTCCGCCACCAACGCGAAGGAACAGTGCGAGCAATGAACCACCGAAGCCGAAGCCAACGAGCATTGCCGAAGAAGTGTTTTGGAACAACGCAATGATCGCGGTTGCGCCGAGCAAACCAAGACCAACGGTGAACATTCCTGCAACACCACCGGTGCGGAACGCAACCTGCAATGCATCTTTCATCGAACCACGACGAGCTGCTGCTGCGGTACGTACGTTGCCGCGAGTTGCAAGTGTCATACCGATGTATCCGGTAAGTCCTGAAGCAACGCAACCAAGCACGAAAGCAATGGTGCGATACAAGCCCGATTGAACTTGGCTCAATGCTTCACCGCCGCCATCAATTTCAGGCTTGCTGATTGCAACTGATGTGAAGAACACGACTGCACCTACTGGTACGAGAATCATGCCGATGGTGCGGAACTGGCGCTTCAGATAAGCCCATGCTCCAACTTGAATCGCTACTGCGATTTCTTTCATCTTGTCGGTTCCCTCGTCCTGCTTGAGAACCTGGATAACCAGGAACCAACCAACGAGGAGAGCAAGGATGGCTGCTGCGCCGGAAAGGCCCAGGATTGCCCATTCACCACCTTTAAGGGTGAATGTCTGCCAACCGCCTTCTGATGCGAGTAATGACGTCACGTGTAATTTCTCCGATGGATTAATAGGGCACGCCCCAATTGGGGATCCCTGTGGAATGTGTCTTGGAAAGTGTAGATAATTGCCACCCCTCGGGGCGAAATGGTCTCGTTTTCCTTATATATAGGTCAATGTCACAGGGCTGGGGTTCACGCCTAATGGGGGAGCAGAACTAGCGTGATGGCGATCCTTATGGCAACAACTTCTTCAACACTGGGTTCCAAGCGGGAGCCAGCAACGGCCACCGCAGTCGGTACTCGTCGCAAACGTCCATTCCTTCTTGATCTGTACTCAACCGCCGTGGGCAAAAAGTACGTCATGGCAATCAGTGGCATCGCCATGATGGGCTTCGTTCTGTTTCACATGATCGGGAACTTAAAGATGTATCAGGGTGCTGAAGCGCTCAATCATTACGCAGAGTTCTTAAAAAAATTGTTGTACCCACTTGCACCGAAGGGTGTGGTGTTGTGGATTCTGCGAGGTGGACTGATCACCATGTTGCTTCTCCACTTGCATGCAGCCTGGTCGCTCACTCGCTTGAATCGTTTTGCGCGTGCAGTGAAATATCAGGGCCCACGCGATTACCAAGTAGCAAAGTTCGCAAGTCGCACCATGCGTTGGACCGGCATCATCGTGCTGGCTTATTTGGTATGGCACTTACTCGACTTCACGTTCGGAACTGTTAACGCGGTTGGCACCGACGGCACGTTCGTTCGCGGCGAGGTATACGAAAATGTCGTGCGCAGTTTGGATCGTCCTGTTGTTGCCGCGTTTTACGTGCTTGCAAACGTGCTGTTAGGCATTCACCTGTTCCACGGTGCATGGAGCATTTTCCAGTCGCTTGGTTGGAATAATCCACGATTCAATACTTGGCGCCGCGGTTTTGCAACAGGTTTTGCAACCATCGTTGTTGTCGGCAATGTGTCATTCCCAATTGCGGTAATCGCAGGAATTGTGAAGTAGGACTTATGAATACGTTTAACTCCAAAATCCCAGCTGGTGCGTTGCACGAAAAGTGGGACAACTACAAAGCAAACGCAAAGCTTGTTAATCCAAATAACAAGCGTAAATTCAAAATCATTGTTGTAGGAACCGGTCTTGCGGGAGCATCGGCAGCTGCAACATTGGCAGAGCTTGGTTATCAAGTTGATGCGTTTACGTTTCACGACTCACCACGTCGCGCGCACTCCATTGCAGCGCAAGGTGGTATTAATGCCGCCAAGAACTACCAAGGAGATGGCGACAGCATTAATCGTTTATTCCAAGACACCATCAAAGGTGGAGACTTCCGATCGCGCGAAGCAAACGTTCATCGTTTGGCGCAAGTATCGGTTGACATCATTGACCAAATGGTTGCCCAAGGTGTTCCATTTGCCCGTGAATATGGTGGTTTGCTCGACAACCGTAGCTTCGGTGGCGCACAGGTAAGTCGCACGTTTTACGCGCGAGGCCAAACAGGCCAGCAATTGCTCATTGGTGCGTACCAGCAGATGGCTCGTCAAGTTGGTCTTGGCGGTGTTCGTTTGTTCAACCGAACAGAGTTGATTGACACCGTCACCATTGATGGCCGATGCGCTGGCATTGTTGTTCGAGATCTCTTGACAGGTGAAATTCAATCGCATGCTGCACACGCAGTGGTGCTGGCAACTGGCGGATATGGAAACGTGTTCTTCCTGTCAACAAATGCGATGAACTGTAATGTCACGGCCGCATGGAGAGCACATCGCCGCGGCGCGTTGTTTGCAAACCCGTGCTACACGCAGATTCACCCAACGTGCATTCCACAGGCTGACGAAACACAGTCGAAGCTCACGCTCATGAGTGAGTCACTACGTAACGACGGTCGAGTGTGGGTGCCAAAGCGGGCCGATGACAATCGTCCTGCCGATCAAATTCCAGAAGACGAACGCGACTACTTCCTTGAGCGCTTGTATCCGTCGTATGGCAACTTGGCTCCGCGCGACATTTCATCACGTGCGGCAAAGCGTCTTGTTGACAAGGGTCAAGGTATTGGGCCACTAAAAAATGGAGTAAACCTCGATTTCTCGGCAGCAATTGATCGCTTGGGTCGCGAGGTAGTTGAAGAGCGTTACGGCAACTTGTTCCAAATGTATGAGCGAATTGCTGGTGAAGACCCATACAAGACCCCAATGCGTATTTACCCAGCAACGCACTACACCATGGGCGGGCTGTGGGTGGACTACGAGTTGATGACCACCATCCCGGGTTTGTATGCAGCAGGAGAAGCTAACTTCTCTGATCACGGCGCAAACCGTCTTGGTGCTTCAGCGTTGATGCAAGGTTTGGCAGACGGATACTTCGTGTTGCCGTACACCATTAGCAACCAACTCTCTACGTTGTTGGGCAAGTCAATTCCAGGCACCGATCATCCTGCGTTTAAGCAAGCAGAAGCAGAAGCAAGTGCTCGTTACAACGGGTACCTTGCGGTGAAGGGCAAGCGTTCACCAGATTGGTTCCATCGCGAACTCGGCAAGATCATTTGGAATGAGTGTGGCATGGAACGCACGCGTGAAGGTTTGCAACAAGCGCTCACCGATCTGCCAGCGCTGTACGAAGAGTTCAAAACCGACTTGCGTGTAACGGGAACTGGTGACAGCACTAACCAGACGCTCGAAAAGGCCGGCCGCGTTGACGATTTCTTCCAATTGGGAATGGCGATGTGTCAAGACGCTCTCACGCGCGAGGAAAGCTGTGGCGCTCACTTCCGTTCCGAATACCAAACAGATGAGGGCGAAGCTCAGCGTAATGACGAGGAGTTTTGCCATGTTGCTGCTTGGGAGTGGACGGGTGACGCAATGAAGCCAAAACGTCACACAGAAGATTTGGTATTTGAATCGATTCACCTTGCAACAAGGAGCTACAAGTGAGCCATCTGAAGAATCTCACACTGAAGGTGTGGCGCCAATCTGGTCCAACCGATACGGGTCATTTCGAGAACTACACCATTGATGAAATCAGTGATGAAGCATCGTTCCTTGAAATGCTCGATGTGTTGAATGAAAGTCTGATTAATGAGAACAAAGAAGCTGTGGTGTTTGATCACGATTGCCGCGAAGGTATCTGTGGAACATGTTCGCTCATGATTAATGGTGTTGCACATGGTCCGCAAAAGGCAACAACAACGTGTCAGTTGCATATGCGCACATTCAAGAGTGGTGACACCATTGTGATTGAGCCTTGGAGGGCTACTGCTTTTCCGATCATCAAAGATCTCATGGTTGATCGCAGTGCGTTTGATCGCATTATTGAATCTGGTGGGTTTATCACTGCAGCAACTGGTGGCGCACCGGATGCAAACCTCATTCCAATTCCAAAGCCTGTTGCTGATGCAGCAATGGACTCTGCTGCATGCATTGGCTGTGGTGCTTGCGTTGCAGCGTGTCCGAACGGTGCAGCAAGTTTGTTTACTGCAGCAAAAATTTCACACCTCAACTTCCTGCCACAAGGTCAATCTGAGCGATTTAAGCGCACCGAAGCAATGGTGGAAACGATGGATGAATACTTCGGTTCGTGTACGAACCACGGTGAATGTTCGGCAGCTTGCCCTAAGGAAATTTCAATTGACGTTATTGCGCTCATGAACAAGGACTATCGCGCATCTAAGTTCAAGAATCGCAAAGAGCTCAGTCGTTAGTAGTTGCTGACTTGTTGAGTTCACTTGCAACGTGGGTTCAAGATGTCATTGAACAACTTGGCTATCTAGGCGTTGCGCTACTCGTCGTTGCCGAGAATGTATTCCCTCCAATTCCCTCTGAAATAGTTCTTCCATTTGCCGGGTTTGTTGCTCAACGGGGTAGCGAATCGGTAGTCCTCATGATCATTGCGGCAACCGTGGGCTCAGTTGGTGGTGCGCTCATCATGTATTGGATTGCAGCAATTATTGGTGACGATCGCCTACATGCATTCACTCGCAAGTTCGGTAAGTGGGTGCAAATACGCGCGTCGGATTTAACTAAAGCAGAAGAATGGTTTGACCGTCACGCGATGAGCGCTGTTCTTATTGGGCGCTGTGTTCCACTGATTCGCTCAGTGGTGTCGATTCCTGCTGGCTTCCGTCGAATGAAACTTATTCCGTATATCGCGTACACATTCCTAGGCAGCTTGGTATGGAACATTGCACTTGTCGGTGCTGGAGCAATTCTCGGAAATAATTGGGAACGAGTGGAACCCATTATTGCCACATTTCAGTGGATCGTCATCGTGGTAATTCTTGCTGCGATAGCACGACTCGCGTACGTGGTTTACCAGCGTCGCCGAGCTCTCAAGACATCCTAAACAGCTAGCGCACCAGAGAAGATCTGCCATGCGAGTGCAGACTTAGCAATAAGGCTGAGCACGATGTAAGCGCGTTCTCCGTACAAGTAGTTTGCCCACTTGCCCTTGGCCTTGTATTGCTTCCACTGCACAAGCGCAAAACTGTTGAACAGTACGAAGAGTGAAATGACAATTCCATACACGAAACCTGGCACCACTGTCTCGGCTGGACCTTTTGGCGAAAGGGTGTTGATGGCAATCATGATCCACGGAACGATTCCTGCAATGCAACCAAAGTAGAAAGGAAGTAAATCCCCGCTTCCTGGCTTTGCATACTTTTCTTGTAACCAGCCGAACAAAATCATTGATGCATTCACTCCGAACATGCCAGATAATGCGATGTAATCGGCGACCCCGTTCAGTTGCAGGATGACCACGATCATGAGTGATGAGGAAATTGAATATTCAACCCAGCGGAAGTAGTTGTGGCGAGCAGCGAGACCGGTGCTATATCGAGGAAAAAACTTTGGGCTAATGATCAAAAAATGAAAGAAGGCTGACAGCGCCAAAAATGCGCCGATCATCCAGCTGATATTCAGGTTGAACAGATGTACGGGGTCGGAGAACGCGTCAAGAGTAGGGGCATCGGTGAGATACGTGGCACGCACTGGCATGGCGGCATCGTTGGAGAGTGTAATTATTCCAATGAGGGATGCGAGATGAAGCAATCCGGCAATGAGGTTAAGCCTGCGTAATTTGCTGATTTCGGTGTCCATATTTCAAGTGTGCCATGCCACAGCCACCACCCGTGGTTCTCGTAGTCTTGTATCGATGCAATCATTAGCTGTTTTAATTGCCGCCACTGGCAAGGACACTGTTTCGCAGTGGCTGCGCGTCGATCTTGTTGCCATCATCATGACCATTTCCGGCGCGCACGTGTTTATGCGCCTGGTGGCATTCATTGCAGACCAGCAAATCTTGAGCGTAAAAAACCGCAATCCAGACACCTCCGATTTGTCTGCTCTGTCAACTGGTGCTCACCGAGCCGCAGTCTTGGGGGCCATGCGTTGGGGCATCAATTTCATTGTGATTGCTGTTGCCACAACATCAGTGTTTCTGCGTCTTAATCTGCCGTCTTCGGCTCTGGTGTTCTTGGGTTCGGTAGCGGGTGCTGGACTTGGTTTCGGTGCGCAGCAAATGGTGGGTGACGTGATCGCCGGCTTGTACATCATTGCTGAACGACAATTCGGCGTCGGTGACATTGTTCGCCTAGGACCCTTCGGAATAGTGGGTTGGGCAGAAGGACGAGTTGAAGAAGTAACGCTGCGAGTGACCAAAATTCGCACCTTTGATGGTGATCTCATCAGCATTGCTAACGGACAGCTTCGACAAAACGTGAACATGTCGCGCGACTGGTCTCGTGTACTCGTTACGGTTCCCCTGCCGCGTGAAAGTGACATTGAAAAAGAAATCATTCGCATAGACCGTGTGTGTGCAGAAATGGCCCGCGATCCTAAGTTTGCAGAAATGTTGATTGAGGTTCCGAGTGTTCAAGGTGTTGACAGTTTGGGCGAGGCCGATGTCGAGGTTCGTGTTGCAGGAAGGTCGCTTCCGGTGCAGCAATGGAAGGTTGAGCGCGAATTGCGCCGTCGTATTGCGACGGAACTTCGCAGTACCTATGCGGCAATCAAGGTGAGCGGAGGAGTAACGGCATGAAGTTCCGTCGACCACGTAATTCGACTCTGTTTTCAATTCTTGTTTTCTTGGTGTCATTCGGATTCTGGCTTGGACAACCTCAGCCAGTGAAGAACTATTCGTACGTCACTATTCCAGAAGTGGTGAAAACTGATCCGCCTGTGACTGTCCCGCCAGAAACCACCGTGGTGGAAACCACGATTCCTGTAGAAACGACAATCGATCCTGCCGCAATCACTTTGCCAACAGAAACAACTGTTCTTCCGTAGTGAAGAACTATTTCGTGTCTACAACCAAGAACGCCTCTGCGGTTCTTCCTGCAGGTAAACCACCAGCCTGAGCAATTTGCTCACCCCATCCGCGCATTCGCATTGGAAGCTCGGTGGGTTCTTGATGCTGACTTGCATGACACAGCAGCGCTTCAATTTTTTTATCAAGCATGTCTGTGGTGTCAATGAAATGCTTCGGGTTTGGACCTGCCATGATCCATGTTTCTGGAACACTGTGCGGCGCGAGACCACGTTCACTCAACAACTCTGGAAACGCAAACTCATTTCGCGCATCTGGGTAAACAGCACAAAGCGCAGCCTCACCTGTTGCTAGGTGATCAGGGTGTGACGCGTAAATGCGGTCGTATCGACGTTCTGCAGACTGTGTGAGTACGCGGTCGGGTTTGACCATACGAATGACTGCGCTAATTTCGCGGCGCAAGTTCAAGTCTGGAACTACAGCACCGTCGGGAAAGCCGAGCCAGTGCAGTTCGGTTACACCAAGAATGTTTGCCGCTGCAGTTTGCTCTTTCCGGCGGATACGTGCCATCTCATCGCGTGTGATGGTGTTGTCAGATCCGCCAGCCTGACCATCAGTAACAAGGCAGTACACCACTTCGTGGCCTTCAGAAACCCAGGTTGCCACTGTTCCACCGGCACCAAAGTCGACATCGTCTGGGTGCGCGGTAATCACAAGTATTTTCATGTCTCATACTGTAGGAGTCGACAAGAGTTTTCAGGTAATTCACTTCAACGTAATCTCGTATTTTCAGACAATCAATATTTCACTATTCACATAGAACCATGAGTTACTTTGCTGCATTCATGGTCTGGCCAACAGTTTCAGTTATCTATTCGACGATCCGTTCGGTTCGTGCAAACCGATCAATTACGCAGCAGTTGCAGGTTTTTTCGCAAACTCTCTCCAAATAGAGGGATGCAGAGTTGGCGACACATCGTCGTCCGATTTTCCGTCATTAATTACTGCAAAGACAATAGACATTGCAGCAAAACCGGTTGAAACACACGCCAGGACAGTTGCAAAACCAAACAGTCCACTTAATCCAATTCCCGCAATTGCTCCGATGATGAATGCAAGGTTGTACAACATGTCGTATGCAGCAAAGACATGACCGATATTTGACTTTGAAACGTTTGCCTGAATCGTTGCATCCGAACGCACTCGAAGATTCTGAAACAGAAACGATGCGGCAGAGATTGAAAGCAATCCAATTTGAGGGCTGGCTGCAATGCATGCGATCAGCGTTACTGCTGATGAAGCCGAGAAAGCAATGACAGTGATCGATCTGCGTGGAAAGTGCTCCGAGACCCATTCGGCGGTGAGCGAACCGCAGAATGCACCAGCAGCCGAGAAGCCCAATACCGCGACATATCCGGTGGTGTTTAAGCCAAAGCCGGAATCAACCAGTAAGGCAATGCTGGCAATGCAGATTCCCAAAATCAATCGATGACTCGCAGTTGCAAACATTGCAAACTTCGTCTTTGGTTGCATCAACTGGCGAAACATCGGAATCAAGTGTCCACGCGACCTTCGCTTTTCGCTGATTCCCAAGTCAGTGGATATGCGACCGAACAGGCACGCTGCAAGAGATTGCCCCAATACCGCAATTGATAGCGCAATCACCGAGTTACCTGCAAGCACCATGCCAATCCCGGCTCCAGTTGAACCGGCAAGTACTCCAACAATAAGCGAGGTTGAATCTGCAGCGACAAGTTCGTGCTTACGAACAAGTCGGGGGAATGATGTTGCTCTGGCGGTGTACAGAATTCTGGTGAGCCCTAGCAGCACTCCAAACACAATGTATCCAATGACGTGAAACTGGCTGTTTGTGGCAAGCAGTGCAATTGCGGTATTCAGCGCTCGCAGAAGGTGTCCGCGCTGAAGTAACGACTTTCGATTGAAACGGTCTGCGAGATGTCCTGCGATTGGACTCACAACAATGAGAGGAATCGCACTAATCAAAAGTGTCCAGGCCATTGCGGAAAGCGATGGACCTTTATTGAATGAAAAAACAAGCAATTCTGCAAGCGTGAACGACGTAAGTGCATCCGAAGCCTGCGAGACAAATTGACCCGAAATTGCATAGCGAAAGCTTGGGTATGAGAAAAGATCTCGTCGTCGAACATGAACCGTGGAGGAGGTTCGTCGAAAACGAATCACAGATCGAGTGTGACATCCATACCTTGATTCAAGTTCATGCTTAGGTAAACAGAAATTGAACTGTTGATAACATTCCTGATGAGATGAATGCGGAATTGGAAATGTTGAATGAGTTCCTTGATCACTACCGGTCAGTGCTCATTGCTAAGGCAACTGGAATCAGCGATGAACAGGCCAGGAGCCACGCGGTAGAGCCATCAAACCTCTCTATTCTCGGCCTTTTGCGTCACATGTCCGAAGTTGAGCGCCACTGGTTTCGACGTATTTTGAAAAACGAGTCTGAATTACCCGATTTTTATATCTCAGGTGACGTGGCAATAGGGACTGCTGATGGTGATTTTGAATTTCCAGATACGGCAACATTGAGTGAAGGCATTAATGTTTTGCACAATGCAGTTGCAGAATCACGTTTGGCCATTGTTGGGCTCTTGCCAGATGAGTTGTCATTAGCTGTGAGGCCTAAGACGGGTGCTCCAGTGTCACTACGGTGGATCTTGATCCACATGATCGAAGAGTATGCCCGTCATTGCGGTCATGCTGATTTCTTGCGGGAACGCATTGATGGCCGAAAAGGTGACAACTGATGAGGAAATTATTTGGAATGCTTCTACAAGTCCGACTTGCAGTTGCGGTGATTGCAGGGTTTGCACTTGCTTTCGTAGCAGTTGGTGTTCTTATTGGAATGCCACCGTTCGCATACATCGTCATCGGCTTGCTCATCGCCGCACCAACGTTGTTCTACATCTACAAGCCTCGTGAAAGCGCTCTCACTAATGCAAAAGCATTGACAGTCTTCTTTGGTGCGACTGTTGCAACGCTGCTGATCATTCAATTCATTCCATACGGGAAAGACCACTCAAATCCTCCCGTAAATGGTGAACCGGCGTGGTCCACTCCTCGCACTCGAGAGCTCATGGTTAATGCATGCTTCGGATGTCATTCAAATTCCGTCGAATATCCGGCGTATGCGTCAGTTGCGCCTATTTCGTGGACAGTGCAAAGTCATATTGATGAGGGTCGCGAAAAGGTGAATTATCAGGAATGGAATTCGCGTCAGCGTGAAGCGGAGGAGACCATTGAGGTAATTAAGGAAGGATCAATGCCTCCGCGTTACTACACCATGTTTGGCAAGCATTCAGAAGCAAAGTTGACTGATGCAGAGATTGCAGAACTCATTGCAGGATTGCTTGCAACAGGAGGAATGAACGAAAATGATTAAGAAAATGCTGATAGGAGCTGTGGCATCAGTGACAATGGTTGCATGCAGTAGCGTTTCAAGCACCAGTGATGTGGATGTGAAAGCTGACTCCGTGATTATTGATGTGCGAACACCTGCCGAATTTGCAGAAGGCCATGTTGAAGGCGCTATTAATTTGGATCTTGAAGGTGGTGTTTTTGAAGACGAATACTCAAAATTGGATCCGTCAAAGGCGTACATCGTGTATTGCCGAAGTGGGCGTCGATCTGGGGTTGCTGCTTCAATTCTGAAGGACAACGGTTTTCTAGATATTGTTGACCTTCAGACGCTAGAAAATGCGGCCAATAAAACGGGCCTTTCTGTAGTTAGCGGCTAGTACCACCCACAATCGACGGAACAGGATGAGGTATGTCAACCATCAATCTCACAATTGAAACATTTGAAGAAACGGTGATGGCAGACGGAATTACGTTGGTGGATTTCTGGGCCGAATGGTGTGGGCCATGCAAAATGTTTGGTCCTATTTTTGAAAAGGCCGCTGAAGCAAACTCTGATATTCGATTTGCAAAAGTGGACACGGAAAATAATCAGGAACTCGCAGGTGGAATGGGCATTCAGTCAATTCCAACCATCATGGCGTTTCGTGATGGCGTGATGTTGTTTAGCCAGCCAGGTGCAATGCCTGCCGCTTCGCTTGATCAGTTGATTGATGCAATTCGCAAGGTTGATATGGACGATGTTCGTAAGCAGATTGCTGAAGCAGAGGCTGCAAACAACAACGAGTGATTACTTCATTGATGAGTTGATGAATATTCCAAAAACGGTGAACATGGCGCCCATCGTGCCTATCGTGGCTCCAAAGAACTTCCATCCGAGTTTGTACACATATTCTTTGATTGACGAATCAAATGTTGTAAATCGGTTTTCAATTGCCATAAATCGTTGGTCAAAAGATGACTCAAGTTTTGTAAATCGGAGCTCAACCCGAAGTGCGAGATTTCGAACATCACCCCTTGTGGCTGGTTCATGTGAGCTGTCATTGAGGTCCTCGTCGACCTGATCGAGAAATTCGTTGTCCATGAGAGTTCCTAATGTGATTGGGTTCATGTGGCACATGTGTGCGAGGACAACCAGAGTTGACTGCCAAATTGTTACATAAGAGGTGCTTTGGCTGTCAAGTGATGTGCGGAGGAGCAAGAATTGCTTCATGAAAGAGCCCCGGTTGGTGCTGTTAGAGCACGATGCTGTCCTGGCGTTATCCCAAATTCTTGGAATCATGCTTGACCAACTATTTGAAGGCGAAGGAACGTATGGGTGGAGTTCTGAAAAGATTCTGGACTTAGAGTCACGACTCATGGCACCGGGAGAAGACGAAGGTGTCATGCTCGGCATCGACGATGCGGTTTTGCTTTTGCAGGGCATGGCGTTTACTGAAGTGATGTCTCAGGATTTTCCTTGGATTGACACAGTCAGATGGGTGACGGACTTTGTTACCGAGGAGTTACGAAAGCATTGGTCAGAAGAGGAATGGCGAAGTATTCACTAGCTCAAATCAAGTATTGTTTTCTTCGTGAATTGGTTATCAGATCCAGCCGCTTGGACGGCACTCGCAGCGCTTTTAACTCTTGAAATTGTTTTAGGCGTAGACAACGTCATTTTCATTTCAATTCTTGCCTCAAAGCTTCCTGCGGATCAGCAAGATCGTGCGCGTCGCACAGGATTGCTTGTCGCGGGTGGCATGCGTCTTGTTCTGTTGCTTGCGGTCGGTTGGATCGTCACGCTGAAGACCGAGCTTTTTTCAATCGGTGACTTGGGTTTTAGCGGCAAGGAGCTCATTTTGTTAGCGGGTGGACTCTTTCTCATCTTTAAAGCGACAAAAGAAATTCACCACAAGTTAGAGGGTGAAGCCGATCACGCCTCTTCGCGTGTTGCGCCAACATTTGCAGCAGTTATTGCACAAGTCATGATTCTTGATCTCGTGTTTTCAATTGACTCAGTCATTACTGCAGTGGGAATGACCACCTATGTTCCTGTAATGGTGATCGCAATTGTCACTTCCGTAATTGTGATGTTGGTTGCATCTGGTCCGATTTATCGTTTTGTCAACAATCACCCATCGGTAAAGGTGTTGGCATTGGCATTCCTGCTCTTAATAGGTATGACGCTCATTGCAGAGGGTTTTGGGCAAAAGATTCCAAAGGGTTATGTCTACGCAAGTATGGCTTTCTCGGTTCTCGTTGAACTTCTCAACATCGGCGCTCGTCGAAAAATTAAGTCACAACCTGTTCACCTGTATGAAAAGATGCGCCCCACCGAGTAGGCTGTGAGCAAGAAGGGGAGTATCCCCGCAGGTTCGCCTGCGAATCGAGGTCGTCAATACGGTTAACACCCGGCCCGATTGAAAGGGAGAGACCTTCGGAAATTAAGCGATTATTCCGAAGGAGTCCTATGTCTCAGTTTGTTGCTAATCCAGTTGATGGCGCCCTCAATCTAGCCACCACGTCTATTCCGGCGCATGTACTTTCGTCCGCTGAAGTGGCCGCGTCACTTGCTGTCGATCTAAGTCAAGGCCTGGCTTTGTCCGAAGTGGAAAAGCGCCGTGGTCAATTCGGCTCTAACCAATTAGCTGAGTCAAAGCGTCGCCCAGCGATATTGAGATTTCTTGATCAGTTTCGTGACGTCTTAATTCTCATTCTTTTGGGTGCTGCAGTACTCAGTTATGTCGTTTCTCGGGAATTGAAGACACCACTTGTTGTTCTGGTGGTAGTGCTACTGAATTCGATTATTGGTTTTGTCCAGGAGCAACGTGCGGATGCATCGCTCAATGCATTAAAGAAAATGCTCGCATCAAATACGCGCATTCGCCGAGAAGGAAAAGTCGTTTCTGTGCCGTCGGGTGATGTGGTGCCTGGCGATGTAGTGCTTGTAGAAGCCGGAGATCGCGTTCCAGCAGACGGTCGACTAACTATTGCGATAAATCTTGAAATTGATGAATCTGCACTTACGGGTGAGAGCCAACCTGCTTCAAAGTGGACTGAAGCAGTTGCACGTCCTGATGTAACCATTGGCGATCGCACCTGTATGGCATATATGAACACAACGGTTACGCGTGGTCGCGCCGAACTTGTCGTTACAGCAACCGGTATGTCCACAGAAATTGGACGGATCGCTGGTTTACTGCGCTCCACAGAAACGGATCAGTCGCCGTTGCAGAAGCAACTTGAAGGTCTTGCTCATAGCCTTGCAAAGCTGTCTGGACTGATTGTTGCTGCCGTCGTGGCAATTGGTTTATGGCGAGGTGACGATCTCGCATCAGTACTGAATATGGCAGTAGCGCTTGCTGTTGCCACCATTCCAGAAGGTTTGCCGGCAGTAACGGCTGTGACTCTTGCCATCGGTGTGTCAACTATGGCGCGCAAGAATGCGATTGTTAAGCGACTCGCGAGTGTTGAAACACTTGGTTGTACAAGCGTGATCTGTTCAGACAAGACAGGAACTCTGACGCTGAATGAAATGACAGCGCGACGTTTGGTGTCAGAAGGAGTTGAACGCACAGTGACTGGCGAGGGGTACTCTCCAGACGGTGAAATCTCTGAAGTAGCAATTGACGCACCTTTTGCTCTTGAAAATGCCCTCACCGGAATGGCGTTGTGCAGTGATGCAGTTATCCACGAGTTGGATGGCGAATGGAGTCTCGTGGGCGACCCAACCGAGGGAGCTCTTGTCGTGTTGGCCATGAAGGGTGGCATCAACGTAGAAGGAGTTCGAGCAAGTCACAGGCGTATTGCAGAAGTTCCTTTTGATTCATCTCTGAAATTCATGGTCACGTTCCATCGCATTGCAACGACAAGCGGTGCCGAAGTGATTCGCATGTTTGTTAAGGGTGCTCCAGACGTAATTCTTGACCGCTCATCAACAGTGATTGGCAAGGGAGGTACGGCCCTAACCATGCAAGAAAATCATGCTCTGCTTCTTGCTCACAACAATCGATTGGCCGATGAAGGAATGCGAGTAATTGCAATTGCTCAGCGAGACCTCACAATTGAAGCGTGGAGTGAATTTGAGTCAAGCGAAATGCCACTTGTTGACTTGGCAAATGACCTCGTTCTTCTTGCTTTGGTGGGCATTGTTGATCCACCACGACCTGAAGCAAAATTGGCAATTGCTGAAGCAAAGCAAGCAGGCATTGCCGTCAAAATGATTACCGGGGATCACGCTTCTACTGCATCGTCTATTGGCCGTGAACTTGGATTGATTGAAGGTAGTTCAGTTGCGATGACTGGAACAGAGATTGACACAGTGAGCGATGAGGAACTCGACGCTCGCATAGAAAGCGTGTCGGTGTTTGCTCGCGTTGCTCCAGAACACAAAATCCGTTTAGTGACTGCACTACAACGCAAAGGTCACATTGTGGCAATGACTGGTGACGGAGTAAACGACGCGCCAGCGTTGAAGAAGTCTGATATCGGCGTGGCAATGGGAATTACTGGAACTGAAGTCACCAAAGAAGCAGCAACAATGGTGCTGACCGATGACAACTTTGCCACAATCGTTGGTGCTGTAAAGCAGGGTCGGGCAATTTACGACAACATCGTGAAGTTCGTCCGTTTTCAATTAAGCACCACGCTGGGTTTTGCCATTCTGTTTCTTGCAACATCCATCACTGGTATTGCTGGCGGTAAACCGTTTGCTGCGATTGCAGTGCTATGGGTGAACATGATCATGGATGGTCCCCCAGCAATGGCGCTTGGTCTGGATCGACCCGACTCAGACGTTATGCAGCGCAGTCCGCGACCAAAGGAAGAGCGCATACTTACCCGCGACAGGTGGGTGGCAGTGCTATTCGCATCGTTGGTCATGGCAGCAGGAACTCTTTTAGTGCTGGTATTTGCTCCTGGTGATGATGCTGCCGCTGGTGTGGCAACGGTGGCTGGAACAATGGCTTTCAATACATTTGTGCTATTTCAGTTCTTCAATATTCTCAACGTCCGTAACGACAGACATTCGGTGTTTCGCCAAGAAACTCTTGGCAACCGTTACCTATGGTCGGCGCTCGGCGCAGTGATCACCCTTCAAATAGGTGTAACGCACTGGGGTCCAATGCAGCGGTTATTCGATACCACATCAATTTCACTTGTGCAGTGGGGATTGTGCGTGGTTGTGGCTTCAAGCATTATTTTCTTTGAAGAACTACGAAAGCTCATTATCCGCAGAGTTAAATAGCACCATCCATATTGCGCAAATACCGCACACAGTCCATGCAAGAGTGCGAATGAGGTTCACGGTCATCAATTGATCGTGAACAGATTTGTCAAAACCATCTGCAAGTTTTGCGTGTGCTGGCGCTGACCAAAATCCGCTAATCACAAGAACTACAGCCATTGCTGCACCATTTATTGCTGTCGGAACTCGCATCACTCTGTGTCCACCAAGGTAGGCGAGAGCAAGAATTCCGATCAATGTGATTCCTTCGGTTAGCCAGGGAACAAACAACAGTTTTCCAATTCGCTCTACGTGTGCAGCCTGAAAGCTGACGTAGGTTTGCTCGCCAACGTAAGAGAATAATGGGTAGTGGACGTAGTGAATGGTCCAAATCAGTCCAACCATAAACAATGTTGAAGCAAGGTGAATTACTAAAAGTGTGCGTAAATTACGTTGCAAAACTTCCATGTATTAAGGCTAATTGCTAAAGGCCGCTGATGGTAGATCGTCTTCACCAGATGCGATTGCTAAAACTATTCTTTGCGCAACTGAAACAGGAGTCAGTCCTTGAGGGAACTTCGGAGCAACTCCCTCTATTGCCCGTGTAGCTAAACCGGTTTCGGTGTGTGGCGGACGCGCATCAATGACGCGAATGCCTAGCCGACGCGCTTCGCGGCTGAGTGCCTCATTGAACGAACGAACTGCCGCTTTTGATGCACCGTATGTCGCCATGCCAGGAAGGTTTTGCTCGGCAATTATTCCTGAAATTCCAACAATCACTGAACCTTTTGTCATGTGTGAAAGCGCAGCTTGCGTTAGAAAAATGTGGCTGAAAGTGTTTGTCAAAAACAATTCTTCAACTGTGTCTACAGATGTAGAAATTATCTCTCCAAACGCAACCACACCTACCGCATTGATAACGATGTCAAGAGACCCATGCTGGTCAAGCAGGGTTTTGATTAATGACTGAGTTTCTTCTGGTGAGCGTAAGTCGGAAGTGATATGCATGGGATCATTGTTTGGAGTTCGAGAACATGTGATCACTGTGCACCCACGTGAACTCAGTTCGGCAGCAATTAATTGACCGATTCCACCCGTACCGCCTGCTACGAGGGCTACTTTCTGAGAAAAGTCAAATGTATTGTCCACGGTTGTTTAAGCCTTTTGCTGTGCAATGCAATCAAGAATGTGTGCAACACGGATTGAATCCGCACTGGGAACCACCCAGCCTTTTTCACCTTCAATGACGCAACTGACGTTTTCCACCATTTCTACAAACGCATTAGCAACGTCAAATTCTTCAACAACATCATTGATGTACAAGGAACTAGCTTCGTTCCACGTAGTGAATGATTCGCCAACGCCGGTGCGCATACTTCCACTTGAACCCTGAACAATAAATTGCTGCTGACTAGGCAATGCAAACGAACTCACCGCGTGCGCAGTTATTGCACCATCAATACGTACCGATACATCAGTCGTGAGGTCGACGCCTGTTGGCCCAATCACTCGCGAAAGGTCCTCAATTTCCAGGTCAATTGCGCCGTTCGCAAGCGCCACCCAAGCGTGTGCTTGATAGCACCCGACATCGAGCAGTGCACCGCCGCCCATTAGAGGGTTCAACCGATAGTTATCGGTCATTTCTGAAGTAAAGGTGAAAGCAGTTTCAAGGTGTTGAAGGTTTCCAATTGCACCACTGGAAACCACTTCAACCATGCGAGCAAAACGAGGGTGCCATCTGCCCCATACTGCTTCAACCAGAAGTCGTCCATTTCTGGATGCGATCGCAAACATCTCTTCTGTTTCCTGCGAATTTAACCCAAGGGGTTTCTCGCACAAAACATGCTTGCCGGCTTCTAGCGACTTCGTTACCCATTCACGATGTTGACTATTTGACAAACTGATATACACAGCATCAACACGTTCATCGGCCAAAAGGCTGTCATATGTTGCGTGAACGCGCTCTGGTTCAAGAGTTGCAGACCGCTGTTCATCACGGCTAGCAACGGCGTATAAATGTGCTCCGCGTGATGCATGCACGGCTGGGGCGAGCCCTCGGCTGGCAACATAACCAGCGCCCAGAAAGCCCCAGTTCACTGCCACTGTTTATGACCGCCGAAGTACGGGTACTACAGGCATGGCGTTAAGAAGAGCTGATTGCTCAGCAGCTTGCATAATCGCCACAACATTTCGCGATTGCAGCGCGTTGACTTCCATTGGGGTTCCGTTCTTGATGTACTCGACGATGGAGCGGTGGAACTCGTGTGGCGCAAGTGGCTGCAACGGTGCAACTCGCGAGGTGCCATCTGTGTGATGCACGGTGAGGATCGCAGGCAAGTCGGCAACTGCAGGTTCGCCAGCAGGGTCCCAATCGCCAATGATTGCTCCCTCGGTGCCCAAAATATAGAACTTTGGTTTGCGAGCAGCCGCAAGATCGGAATGAACAAAGGTTGCTTGCTTGCCGGTGGTGAAAGTAACGGTGACATGTGCATGATCGGCGTTCGTTGCATGTGTCCACACGCGCTTGTGGTTCTGTCCACTCACATGAGCCACATCATCAGGGATGATGTTCAGAATCTGGTCGAGGAAATGACTTCCCCAATCGAAAATTGCACCGCCAGACACTTCGGCGTTGGAGTGCCAGTAATCGCATGGTCGTGAATATCCGCCAACAAAACTGTCGTAGTGATACACATCGCCAATTTCGCCTGAACGGATGATCTGGCGAAGCGCGACAAAGTCAGCGTCAAACCGGCGGTTTTGATACACCACCAGCATGAGCTTCTTGCTTGAGGCAATTTCAATTAACTCATCGCATTGTTCTGCAGTGAGCGCCATTGGCTTCTCAAGCACAACATGGATGC
>JAPOKO010000099.1 GCA_029977615.1 bacterium | reverse complement strand
GCCGCTTCGAGCGCACGTTGCGTGTCTGTCGGCAGTCTGGGAGCGACCGTCGACAATCTGTCGCGATACAACGCGCAGCGCGCTTTGACGACCATGTCGCCCCGGCACATGGCCGAATACAGGTTGATGGCGGCATCGAGGAACGTGGTCGCGTCCCCGAGGCGTCCGGGGCCGTCGAGCGCGCGCACCACGGCATCTGCGAGCTTTGCCGGCAGGTCGTGGTGGACCATCAGCCGGAGGTACTGGTTCGGCCACGAAGAAGGACGTTGTTGTTGTTGTTGTTGTTGTTGTTGTTGCCATTGCCGTTGTCCTCCACCAGGGACGGGCATGGTCCTCCGGAGGACTGTCCAGAAGACCGACACGGCAACGGACGTCAGCTCGAGATCGTCTCCGTCGCCGTCCATGAGTGCCATGACGAACGGAATGCCCTGACACGCCACAAACATGGTCGCCGTGTGCGGGGAGCCGCGGACCAGCATCGTGGCGAGCTGACCCGCGCGGCGGCGG
>JAPOKO010000098.1 GCA_029977615.1 bacterium | reverse complement strand
GTTCAGAAGGAAGGCTGGGAACGTCGACGTCGGCTGGGGCGCGGGTACGGTCGCGGGTACCGCCGCCGCCGCCGCGAAAGGGCCCAGCGGGTCGGGTCTGGGCTCCCCCGTCCTCGGCACGGGTGACGCGGGCATGAACACGGCGGGACTCAGGGCCCTCGGAGGGATCGGGGGACTCGGCGTGCTCGCCAACCTCGGAGGGAACGGAGGAATGAACACCGCGGGCTTGGGGCTCAATCCATCCATGTACAGGCTCGGTCAGCAGCAGCAGCAGCAACAACAACAACAACAACAACAACAACAACAACAACAACAGTTGGACAACTCGGTGTTGACGATCCTGCTGTCGCTCAACGCTCAGCTCCAGGCGGAGAACGCCAGCCTCAGGCAGACACTCGAGGAACTGACCTTGAAAGTCGGGACGCAGATCGTGGTGTGCAAACAGTGTCACACCCCCGCGCGCCTCGCCGACCTCTTGAGCGCCACGATGGGCGGTGGACAACAAACCGCGC
>JAPOKO010000097.1 GCA_029977615.1 bacterium | reverse complement strand
GGTCGTTTTTATATAGAATTCTTGAAGCCATCGCTACTGGAAAACCGTCCGGGGTGCAAACATCAAAACTATTTATAGTATTTTGCAAAACACTGTCTTTACAAGATCTAACTAAAGAGTTTGCATTACACACAGCAACTGTCAAATTATTCTTCTTAATTAGGTTATCGGACAGTTCTTCAAGAGTTAATTCAGTAATATTAGTATTTAATATTTTTACTCTTTTCATTATTATTTAATTATAAGAAAATTAAAAATTTTTGCGCCCGTAGCTTAACTGGATAGAGCATCTGACTTCGGATCAGAGGGTTGGGGGTTCGAATCCCTCCGGGCGTGCAAAGAAGGCAAGAATTTCCTTTGCTCTTGAATTAAAAGAAAGCTCTCCAAGTTCAAAATTATTTTCTTTATTATCTCTAAAAGCTTCTTCAATAGAATTTATAAAGCTTTCAAGGTCTAAACTATTAAAGAAATATATATTTTCTGCAAAAGACAGGCTCCTGTGTGAGGGAAAATCAGAGGC
>JAPOKO010000096.1 GCA_029977615.1 bacterium | reverse complement strand
CCTCCATGTCTAATCTGTTCGCTTTCGATTCTAACCAGCTGGTGTAGTTGCCTTCGAACGGAATGCCTTCACCGCGGTCCAACTCCAAAATCCAACCGGCAACGTTATCGAGAAAGTATCGGTCGTGAGTAATCGCAACGACGGTTCCGCGAAATTGCGCCAAAAACTGTTCCAACCAAGCGACGGACTGCGCGTCCAAGTGGTTCGTCGGTTCGTCCAACAACAAAATATCTGGATCGGCGAGCAATAAGCGACAAATAGCCACGCGTCTTCGTTCACCTCCGGATAAGTTTTTCACGAGCGCCTCTCTCGGCGGCACTCTCAACGCATCCATCGCGCGATCGACGGTTCGATCGATTTCCCACGCGTTGCTCGCGTCCAATTTATCTTGCAATTGAGTCATTCGTTTCATCAATTTATCGATATCCGCGTCCGGATTCGCCATATCCACGGAAATTTGCTCAAACTCTGCAATTTCTGCCTTAATCGCCGCGACTCCGGCGTCCACGTTCTCCCCGAC
>JAPOKO010000095.1 GCA_029977615.1 bacterium | reverse complement strand
TCATCGAATGAGTTCGCCACCATCGCGTCTTCGGCAACTAGTTTGGCATGCACAGTTTGCGGAATCGGAGCTACTGGAATAATTTGACGCATGCTGACACTACCTGCTGCTTGTTGCTGGGCAGCAGGTCGCGCTTGTTGTTGTTGTTGTTGTTGTGCTGCTGCTGCTGCTGCTGCTGCGACACTTGCACCATCGTTTGTTGCCTCGCCGGCGGTGGCGTTAAAAGCATTCGCGAGGGCGCTTGTTGTTGTTGTTGTTGTTGTTGTTGTTGTTGTTGACCAACCGCCGGAATAGGCTGAATCCTTTGCGGCTGACCGCTACCGCCGACTGGCATAGGGGCTAAACGTTTTGGTGCGTTACCGGCAGGCATCATCGCCTGCGGAGCGACTCGTTTTACGCCGGCAACGGTAGTAGTAGTCTGCATGGTAGAAGCGGGTACATTTCTGGGCACTTGGTTTTCGTTGTTGGTGATGGTTTGCTGCGGTGGCCTTGCGGCTGGCGGTGATGTGATGACTTGCGTT
>JAPOKO010000094.1 GCA_029977615.1 bacterium | reverse complement strand
AGGTTTATTCATTGAATTAAAAAACTCAGCGTTATTTTTTGTATCCTTTAATTTTGAACTGATAAACTCAATTGCATCCATCGTTCCCATTGGTGCAATTATTCTTCTTAATACATTCATTTTTTGTAAATCATTTTTATCAAACAATAATTCTTCTCTTCTTGTTCCAGATTTTGTTATATCAATTGCAGGATAAATTCTTTTATCAGCTATTTTTCTATCAAGAACAGTCTCGCTATTCCCGGTTCCCTTGAATTCTTCAAAAATAACTTCGTCCATTCTGCTTCCAGTATCAATTAAAGCAGTTGAGATAATTGTTAAAGATCCACCTTCTTCAATATTTCTTGCAGCACCAAAAAATCTTTTGGGTCTTTGTAGTGCATTGGCATCAACACCACCTGTTAAAACTTTTCCTGAACTAGGTATCACAGCGTTATATGCTCTCCCTAAACGTGTGATTGAATCTAAAAGAATAACTACATCTTTTTTATGCTCTGTAAGTCTCTTAGCTTTTTCAATAACCA
>JAPOKO010000093.1 GCA_029977615.1 bacterium | reverse complement strand
GGAAAGAGTTGGTGAAGGAAGCGGTGGCGAAGCACGCGCGAGAGCAGGCGAATAAGGACGCCGCCGCCGCGGCGGCGGCTGCCGCGGAGAACAAGAGCGATAAGAGCAATAGTGGTAGCAATAATCATAGCAGGGACAACAACAAGAAGAAGAGCAGCGCGACCGACGGCACCGAGAACGGCGGCGGTGGCAACAAAGCTGAGAGTAAAAGCAGCGATAAGAAGAACGGTGTGATTAGCAGTAATAATAGTAACAACAACAACAACAACAACAACAACAACAACAACAACAACAACAACAACAACAACAACGGGACAACGGTGGCAAGAAAGTCGCGAATGATAGTGGTAATGCTAAAAATACTGCCGCTTTGACATCAGGTGCATCATCGGCAAAGGTAGGCGTGGACGAAAGCAAGATTGCGTCAACTTCGACTACCGATAGCACTAATAACAACAACACAAACACCAAGAATAGCGACGGTGGCGCTTTTACCCCAACAACCAATCCCGGCAACGTGAAGCCAAAGCAAC
>JAPOKO010000092.1 GCA_029977615.1 bacterium | reverse complement strand
GTCGTCGCGTGGGACGAGGAAGCGGTGCGCCTGAGCGAACACGTGCGTAAAGGGAACTCGGTGTGCGTGCAAGGAAGGTTGGCCACGGACACGTGGGTGTGCAAGCAAACCGGGCAAAATAGAAGCAAAGCGAAGGTGGTTTTGAATCAGTTTTCGTTTGTGGCGAGAGGCGAGAGCATGGTGAGTAACAATACCAACGGCGTCGGGTACGAGCCGATGAGACAACAACAACAACAACAACAACAACAACAACAACAACAACAACAACAACAACAGCAACAGCAAAGAATGCCTCCGCCACCGCCACCGAGTGGCGATGGTTTCCAGTCGCCAAAAGATGCGTTGTGGCGTTCGGTTTTTGATGCCCCGGATAGATGGTGGGATAACCGCGAAAATAAAAGAAACCCGCGCGCGCCAGATTTCAAACACAAAGACACCGGCGAAGGCTTGTGGCTCACCGGGAGAGACACGCCGCCGTGGGTTATGGAACGCATGATGGGCGGCGCAGCTGGTGCAGCTGCTGGTGGTGCAATGGC
>JAPOKO010000091.1 GCA_029977615.1 bacterium | reverse complement strand
CTATATCCCTATATCCGCTCCAGCCTATACGGACATACACAGACACATCGTACAACGCTTCTTAAATATAAAACTGGCCCCGCATCGCCCGGAAATGTGCCCCGGCGAACGAGAGTGATTCCGCAAGCATACAGGCCCGCTGCCGGACGAGCTCGGGGACGCTCTTGACGTCGCCACAAGTGGACGTGGGAACAATCTCCCGCCGATCCAGTACGTCGGTGATGTGGTCTGTGTAGTCTGCAAAGACTCGGCTGAAGGGCGCCGTCTTCAACAGTTTCGACAGGTGGTTGTTGTCGTTGTTGTTGTTGTTGTTGTTGTTGGCGCCGCCGCCCGACACGGCCACCTCGTGGCTGGCGACGATGACAAAGTTCGAGATGACCGCTTCCGCTGGATCCTCTCGATAGACGTGCACATCGCTGAACGACTGTCGGATCGTCTCGTAGAGGGCGTGCAGCTGGTAGCCCTGGATGCCAAAGTAGTTGACCACGACCTGCTGGTGGTGCGTTTTCTTCTCTTTTCTGATCATCGAGGACTGTGCGATGGC
>JAPOKO010000090.1 GCA_029977615.1 bacterium | reverse complement strand
CAATCCTGCGTTGATAGCTAACGACGCAAACGGGTCGTTTAAAGTCGCTTCTTGGCGTTCCTTGTCGCGTTTTGCTTCGAAACCGAGAGGAGTTGCTGTCCCATTCAACGCTTTTGAGCTCGGTGGAGATCCAAAGGAGCTTTTGTTGAGTTGAGACGCGGGAGTGAGAAACTCCGAAGAGAGTTCACTATTTGATGGCGACTCTCGCGAAGCGTTTTGTTGTTGTTGTTGTTGTTGTTGTTGTTGTTGTTGTTGTTGTTTGAGCATATACTGCTCGCGCAATGACACAGGTCCACTCGGTTGTTGAGGCGGAGACTGCGGTGAAAAGCTGTTGCCGAAAAAATCGTCAAACGCTGTTTTAGTTTGTTTCGCCGCGTGTGGGAAAGATGGAGCGCTCGACGGTGCGGTCGTCATGAAAGGGTTCGGTGAAGAACTCATGGTTTCATTAAACCCACCGGATGATAACCCGAGTAAATCGTGGTGCAATGCGTGTTGTGGTTCCTTAGTCAATGTTGCCGCCGCAGACGACGACGATGACGGAGAT
>JAPOKO010000008.1 GCA_029977615.1 bacterium | reverse complement strand
CCATCGGCCAACGCAAGCAGCAACGCCACCCGTGTCGGGTCACCCAACAGCCGGAACAGCTCCGCAGTCCGTGCGAACGCCTCAGCATCAGGGAGCCGTTCACGCAACGCCGACAACGACGCCGGCGCATGCTGGGGCCCGCACCCCGGCGCGCACGCGTCCAAACCAACGACATCCGACCGGCCGCCGGATCTGGTGTTCGCGAGGGGACGCGTCATGAGATCCACTATATCTGCACACATGGACAGATGATGTCGAATCCAGGAGCGGACCACCGAGGGGGCGACGGTTGGCCTGCCGGGCCACTCGCAACCTCCACCGGGCAAGGGGGAGGCTTTGGCCTCTACGACCGGTGCCTCAGGGCGAGCATCCTGAATGGGAGAACGAATCTTCGACCATGCAATTCTTACTAACGCAAGAATGCCCGATGGAACTACTCACGAATAACTTGTTAGTGAATGTAAAAATCAAGCACCTTGCTTGGGACTGCCTATTGCAATAAGTATTATCAGTCGATCAAATATTGTTAGACCCCCATTTTTATATAACTTTTCACTTATTTTTTGTTCACTACTAACAAGTAATTGTCTTAATCTAAAAAGATAATAATTTTAGTTTTTAGTGGTGTTTTTGATGATTATTTATATGGGTTTATATAGGTTTGCTTTCCTTTAATTCAGATGGTGAAGGTGCTGTGGCTTCCATCTATGTCGTGCGATAACCCACTTATTCAAATTAAAGCTGCTCTCGACTGTTGAAACTTGACTTAAATGCCGTTGCGCTCCTCAATTCTGCGTACATACACAATCTGTGTCGTACAGCTATGAGCGATCAGATTGTGACAGAAGAAGAACAAAGACATATCCGTGCGATAGCAGATCTACTTAACGTGACTGATTGGGAGCAGATCTTGAATGGACCGCAAACTACTTCTGAACCCATGAACGCTGGCGAAGGATCAAACCTGGCTGGATTACGTGTGTGCTTTACCGGAACAATGAATCAGTCTCGAGAAGAGTGCCACGAACAAGCAAAACGACGTGGGCTACTGGTCCAAGATAACGTAACCAAAAATCTCGACATCCTTGTAGTCGCTGATCAAAACACCCAATCTTCAAAGGCGAAAAAAGCAAGGGAATACTCGGTAAGAATAATTAATGAAGCTGCGTTCTTCGAACTTCTTTCAGCGTAGGGATCACTTACATACCCCACGAAAATTATCTCGTGTTACCAAAGTCGTACCAAATGCCGATTAAACCCAAAAACCAATTGAGGCGACGCCGGGAATCGAACCCGGTTACGGGGCTTTGCAGGCCCATGCCTAACCATTCGGCCACGTCGCCGTAGTGAAAACTACGGGGTCAGGCTACAGGCAAAGGCAGCACCTACGATCATTCAGATGAAACTCCGCATCTTCACCGAACCTCAACAAGGCGCTTCTTATGCTCAACTTCTTGCTGTCGCACAGCGCGCAGAGCAACTTGGGTTCGATGCATTTTTTCGCTCTGATCACTTCCTGAAAATGGGAGATGTCAACGGTGCACCCGGTCCATCGGATGCATGGACGACGCTCGCAGGAATTTCGCGCGAGACGTCAAGTATTCGTCTTGGCACATTGGTGAACTCAGTTACATTTCGTCATCCTGCAATCACCGCTGTTTCAGTCGCCAACGTTGATGCGATGTCGAATGGACGAGTCGAACTTGGTCTCGGTGCTGGTTGGTACGAAGCCGAGCACAAGGCATACGGATTCCGCTTCCCTGGTCTTGGTGAACGATTTGACATGCTTGGCGAACAATTGCACATCATTAACGGCTTGTGGAACACACCATTAGGCGAAACCTTCTGCTTTGAAGGCACCCACTACAACTTAGAAAATTCTCCTTGCCTTCCTAAACCTGTTCAGTCGCGCGTTCCGGTGATTGTTGGCGGTCGAGGCACAAAGAAGACTCCATCGCTGGCTGCAAAGTATGCGACCGAATTCAATATGCCGTTTGTGAACAGCGATGCATTCGTTGAGCAATGTGCGAGAGTGCGTGAAGCTTGCACATCAATTGATCGTGACCCGAAGACTTTGAAATACACCGTTGCGCAAGCAACAGTGTGCGGCGCAAATGCAGCAGAGGTTGAAAAGCGGACAAAACAGATTGGTCGTGAAGTAGCAGAGCTGAGCGCAAATGGTTTGTGTGGAACTCCCAACCAACTCATAGCCAAAATTGGTGACTGGAAAGCCGCTGGAGCGGAAACTATCTATATGCAAATCTTGAATCTTGATGACCTCGATCACCTTGACCTCATTGGCACAGAGGTACTACCCCACATTTAAATAGCCCTGCCGAAGGCTTCCCATTTCATTACGCTGAAGAGGTGCCAAAACAGCAGCCTGAGACAACAGCAGTAACCGCTGGTCGTGATGCTTCTGGAGCGTTGTCTCCCACTATTTGGACAAGCACCACCTGGCAATCAAGCGGACTTGATGACACCAGCAAAGCAGCCACCTCTGTTCACACGACGGGAAACTACGCGCGGTATTCAAACCCTTCAGTTCGCGACTTCGAACGATCTGTAGCCGAGCTTGAAGGCGCAGAAGATGCACTTGCGTTTGGTTCTGGAATGGGCGCGATTACTTCGATCATTCTTGCGTTGTGTTCAACAGGTGATCACATCGTTGCGCAAAGCCAGTTGTACGGCGGAACGGTTGCATTCCTGAACGGACCGTGCAAGCGACTCGGTATTGAAGTCACTTTTGTGGACGGTTTACAGCCTGGTGCCTTTGCTGCTGCAGTGAAGCCTGGCAAAACCATGTTGGTTCTTGCAGAGTCACCATCGAACCCGCAAATGGGTGTCGTTGATTTCTCTGAGCTTGCAAGTATTAAGGGCCCGTACACCGTTGTCGACTCCACGCTTGCCACCCCACTTGGACAGAACCCGCTCGCACATGGAGTCTCTCTTGTTGTGCATTCTGCAACAAAGGGAATAGCAGGCCACAACGATGCAACGCTTGGCGTGGTTGCTGGTGAAAAAGATTTGATTGATGCCTTGTGGGCATACGCGGTGCTTCATGGCGCAACCGCTTCGCCTTATGACGCAGTAAACGGATTACGTGGAATTCGCACGCTCGGCGTTCGCCTTGCTCACCAGTGCAGCAGTGCTAGAGAGTTGGCAACGTTTCTTGCTTCGCACAAAGCGATCTCAGCAGTGCACTACCCAGGTTTGCCAACTCACCCGCAACACGCACTCGCATCTAAGCAGATGCGTCAGTTTGGATCATTGCTGAGTTTCGACGTTGTAGGTGGAAAAGATGCCGCACGCAAAGTTGTTGACGGTTTGAAACTTGTTCGTCCAGCAGTTTCACTCGGCGGACCAGAAACGCTCATTTGCCACCCGGCAAGCAGTACGCATGTTGGTGTATCACCAGAAGATCAGGCAACTGCAGGAATCACCCAAGGGTTGTTGCGCGTGTCAGTAGGGCTGGAATCTGCAACAGACGTGATTGCGGACTTTCAACAAGTCCTTGCCAATTTGTAACAGCGCACTGAGCGCTGAACGGTTTAACGCTCTTCTTTGAAGATGACGTGTTTGCGTACGACTGGGTCGTACTTCTTCAACTCAAGACGTTCGCGTGAGTTCACCTTGTTCTTACGGGTGACGTACACATAGCCAGTGTCGGCAGTGCTACGAAGCTTGATGATTGGACGCTTGTCTTTACTCTTTGCAGCCATGATTCGTTCTCAGACTTTCTGACCCGTTGCACGGATGTCGGCGACTACGCGCTCGATGCCACGCTTGTCGATGGTACGAAGGCCCTTCGCACTGATGTGCAAGGTGATCCAGCGCTTCTCTGAAGGCAACCAGAAACGCTTCTTCTGGGCATTGACCTTCCACCAGCGCTTGCTCTTAATGTTTGAGTGGGAAACTGAGTGGCCTGTTGATGGGCGCTTCCCGAGGACGTCACAGCGATTTGGCATTGGACAAGTATAGACAGGGACTTAGCCCCGCTACACTGGCAAACCTATGAAGAAGGACACCCACCCGGAGTACAACTTTGTTGTCCTCGAAGACAGCTCAGCCAACTACCGCTTTTTGACCCGCAGCACCATGAAGGTGGATGCCACCAAGACCACGGTTTGGGAAGACGGCGAGACGTACCCAGTGGTGCAGCTTGAAATTTCGAATGCAAGCCACCCTTTCTTCACCGGTCAGATGAAGATCATCGACTCCGCAGGTCGCGTTGAGCGCTTCAACAAGCGTTACGGCACCCGCAAGAAGGCAGTCGCCAAGAAAGAGCCAGCCGCTAAAAAGTAGGCACTCTTCGCTAATTATTTCAGCGACTCAATAATTGACTGAATGCCCGCAACTGTTGTTCGTGGATTCACGATGCACAAACGCAAAACTGTTTCGCCATTCCAACTACTTGGAACAACAAAGGCCAGTCCGCGTTCCAAAATTCTGTCGCTCCATTGCTGATACTGCTGCGCGTTCCAACCAAGTCGCTTGAACACGGTTACTGATAGCTCGGGCTCGAGCACCAAGTCGACGTGAGTGGCGTTGCGAATGATGTCGGCGGACTCTCGCGTGACCTGAAGCGTTGCCTCCATTGCATCGCGATAAGCGTCGGTACCGTGCATAGCAAGGCTGAACCACACGGGTAAACCTCGTGCACGACGCGACAAATGGTGCGCAAGGTCGGCGGGGTTCATTGCCTCGTCCGGCCGCTTGTCCCCTTCCTGCTGCAAGACATCGAGATACTCGGCATGTTGCGTGTGAGCCTGGCGAGCAATTTCTGGATTGCGGTATAACAATGCACACGAGTCGTACGGACCAAACAACCATTTATGCGGATCGACGATCAGACTGTCGCAGAGTTCTATGCCGTTGAACAAGTGACGAACACTTGGCGCACACAACGCGGCAGCGCCATATGCGCCATCTACGTGGAACCATGTGCCGAGCCTGCGCGCTTGCTCACCTATCCCCTGCAGGTCGTCGACCACGCCAACATTCGTCGTGCCTGAAGTTGCGACTATGGCACAAATACGTTGCTTGTCTGTTTCGCTAAGTGAGTCAACGAGTTGCTTCATGGCCGCGCCAGATGTGCGACCGCGCTCGTCGACGGGAACTTTGATGACATCTGCGTCCATCACCTTTGCTGCTTGCGCAACCGATGAGTGCGAACCTCCAGACGCGACGATGAGTGGCCGAATTGCATCGCATGCACCATTGGCCTTATTGCGCCAGTTCCATCGCGCTGCAAGAAGTGCCGAAAGATTGCCGGCTGTTCCACCAGTTACGAAAACACCGCCAGATTCGGCTGGCATGCCAGCCAAGTCAGCTATCCAACGAAGCGCCTGATTTTCGGCATATACCGCGCCTGCACCTTCAAGCCACGAACCTGCGTACACATTCGACACTGACACGACGAGGTCGAACAGTAACGAACTCTCTGTTGGTGCGCCAGGAACGAATGACAAGAACAACGGATGATCAACGCTGATGCATGATGGCGCGAGTTCGTCAATGAATTCTTGCAGTACTTCTAATCCATTGCGACCTTCAGGCTTGATGGTTTGGCCAACGATGTTGTTTAGTTCGCTCAGCGTGTACGGCTTGTCGAGCGGCGGAGGGTCCATCTTCGTGCGCTCCATTGCGTACTTCACAATGGCAACGGCAAGCTCGGCACTTTCTTCGTCGTAGAAGTGCATGAGCTGTGGTTTAGAAATATCGCTCACATCAACTCTTTTGTGCAGCAAGCACAGCTTGTCGTGTAGGCAGTGAAGGAACTGCGCCTTTCACCGTTGTTGCAAGCGCACCTGCAATTGCTCCCATGCGCGCAGCGTCTTCAATGGTTGCGCCACGGGATAATTCGGCACATGTCGCACCGATGAATGCATCGCCGGCACCAACAGTGTCAACAGGGGTCACTTTGTGAGGTGCAATATCTATTTTCGATGATTTAGTTTCAATACTCGCGCCATCTGCACCGAGCGTGGTGATCACCGTTGTTGCCCCGAGGTTCAACAGATTGTTTGTTCCACCAATTGCGGCCGATTCGGTTTCGTTTGGCACCACAATATTTGCAAGCGACAACAATGACTCCGGAATTGCGCGAGCGGGTGCCGGATTCAACACCGTGACCGCACCATTGCTTCGAGCTTGAGAAAATGCCACCTCGATAGTTTCCAACGGAACTTCTAACTGTGCGAGAACAACGCGTGAATTTGGAATGACAAAATTGTCATCTTTACCCACTAAAGCGTTTGCACCTGCAATAACCACGATCGCATTTTCACCATGGCTATCTACATTGATGAAGGCTCGCCCAGTTGGAGCGTCGACTGTACGAAGGTGCGAGGTGTCAATTCCTTCGCCTTCAAGCACCGAGCGCAACAGCGACCCCGCGTCGTCATTGCCAACGCAACCAACGAATGCTGTCTTGGCACCCATGCGAGCGCATGCAACAGCCTGATTAACGCCCTTACCACCTGGATATTCGGCGTATCCGAGAGCAATCAAGGTTTCGCCTGGCATTGGCAAATGGTCCAAGTTCGCAACCAAGTCAAGGTTGGCGCTGCCAACGACGACGACATCAAAGATCGGTTCTGTCACCCCTCCACTTTTACACACACGACTAGAGTCGGCGTCATGTCTTCACCGATAAAAATGATTCTTGACTGTGACCCAGGCCATGACGATGCAATGGCTTTGGTAGTGGCTGCGAAACACGCCGATCTACTTGGTGTCACCACGGTTGCCGGGAATGCTCCGATAACGGCAACCACACGCAATGCGCGAATCATTTTGGACATGATTGGCAGTACTGCACCGTTGCATCAGGGTGCCCGTCGACCACTTGTTGCAGAGCCAAAAGATGCGGCTTACGTTCACGGTGAAAGCGGCTTGGATGGTGCTGACCTGCCCGAGCCCTCGCGTCCCGCAGACAGCGAAGATGCCGTGCAGTTCATTATTGACACCTGTCGCAAGACTGAAGGTATTTGGCTTGTTCCAACCGGACCACTCACGAATATTGCTCTCGCGCTTCGAACAGCGCCAGACATTGCAAGCAAAATCGCTGGTATTTCGCTGATGGGTGGAGGAACCTTCGGCAACCGAACAACCGCTGCTGAGTTCAATATTTGGGCTGACCCGGAAGCTGCTGCAATGGTGTTCGACTACGGCGGCAAGCTCATCATGAGTGGCCTCGACGTAACGCACAAGTTGCAAGCAACACCCGAACGCATTGACAAGGTTCGCGCGCTGCCGGGAAAACTCGCTGGCGTACTTGCCGATCTATTTGTGTTCTTTAGTGATGTCTATGTGAGTCGTCACGACAATATGCGTGGTGGCGCTGTGCATGACCCATGCGCAGTGCTGGCACTTACTCACCCACAACTGTTCACCATGAAAGACCAGCACGTAGTGGTTGAGACATCAGGTGAATACAGCCGTGGCATGACCCTTGTTGATATGCGTGGACTAAAGGAACGTAAAGACCCAAATTGCGCAGTGGTGTGGGATGTGGATGCCGAAGCTGCGTTCAACGTGATCGTTGAATCAATCGGTGCTTTCTCTTCGTAATTAGCGCCAGCTGAGCAAGGTTTCGAGGTCGGTCATGTCGAATGGACCAGCGCTCGTCAAAATGATGTGCTCTGCTCCTGCCTGCTTGTAGGCCTCGAACAGTTCTGGTGTTACTTCTTTTGGATAGATAGCAACCGTGCGTTCAATCTCTTTTGGATTACGGCCAACCTTTGCACACCATTCATCAAGAATCTTGATCTTGTTGGCATAGCTTTCTGGCGGGCCAAAGTAGTTGTATTGCTGAGCATGCTCTGCAACAAGACGCAACGTGCGCTTTTCTCCGCCACCGCCAATCATGATTGGGATGTTGCCATTCACTGGCTGTGGATTCAGTTTGCTCATGCGATCTTTAATTACTGGCAAACCAGCTTCTAGCAACTTCAAACGCTCTACTGCAGTTCCAAATTCATATCCGTATTCGATGTAGTCGCGCTCAAACCAACCCGAACCCAGACCGAGCACGAAACGACCATCGCTGATGTGGTCGATCGTTCGTGCCATGTCGGCAAGCAACTGTGGGTTGCGGTACGTGAAACACGTGACCAACGCGCCAACTTGTGCGTGACACGTATCGGCCGCCATCGCAGCAAGCAACGTGTAGCACTCAAAGTGACGCTCTTCAGAGTCGCCCGAAAGTGGGTAAAAGTGATCCCATGTCCAAATGCTGTCGACGCCCATTGCATCGGCAGTGCGCCATGCAGTGCGCATTTCTTTCACGGTGGTTGCCTGTGGCCAAAGTTGAACGCCGATTTTCATGTGAATACCTTTCGTGGAGGTGAGAACTATTTAGAGAAACTTCTTGAGAATGGAGAACTTACGTGCCGTGTATGGCGGGTAAGCCAACGGTGCATCAAGTTTTGTTGAGCGCTTGAGCACTGGCTTCAAATGCTGGAACACATCAACACCGGCTTGACCGTGATACGCACCCATGCCGCTTTCGCCCACTCCGCCAAATGGCAAGAACGGCCCGGTCATGTGGAAGATGGTTCCGTTGACTGTGACGCCACCCGAGGTGGTGTTGGCGACAACCTTTTCGTTCACTTTTGAATCTTCAGCGAATACATAGAGTGCCAAAGGATGTTGACGACCGTTTACGAAGTTGAGCGCCTCGTCGATGGAATCAATTTCGATGATTGGAAGGATTGGTCCAAAGATTTCTTCCTGCATCACAGGCGATGACTTGTCGACATTGACCAATACCGTTGGCGCAATATAACGCTCGGACTCTTCGGTTTGTCCACCAACTGCAACTGTTCCAGATCCGATCATGGACTTCAAACGGCTGAAGTGTCGCGGTGACACCACTCGCGCATAATCCTTACTTGCGTGCGGGTCTGTTCCATAAAACTCAGTAACCGATTCACCTATTGCCTTCACCAATTTGTCGGATACCGACTTGTGCACAAGCACATAGTCAGGAGCCACACATGTTTGACCAGCGTTCACGTACTTTGCCCACGCAATTCGCCTTGCTGCAACATCAATGTTTGCCGATGCATCGACAATGGTTGGACTTTTGCCACCAAGTTCGAGGGTTACTGGCGTGAGGTTTTCTGCGGCTGCGCGCATAACCACACGACCAACTGTTCCATTACCCGTGTAGAAAATATGTTCAAACTTTTGCGCCAGTAAGTCAGTGGTTTCGGGTACTCCACCCTCAACTACGACTATCGCTTGCTTGTCGAGATATTGAGGCACGAACTTTGCCAGTACCGCAGAAGTTGCTGATGACACTTCAGATGGCTTCATGACGACTGAGTTACCTGCCGCAATTGCGCCAGCAGCGGGCACAAGCAACAACTGCACCGGGTAATTCCATGGCGCAATGACCAACACCGTTCCAAGAGGTTCGGGAATTCGTCGCGATGACCCTGGCTTCGACACGATTGGAGTTGGCACTTTGCGAGCCGACGTCCACTTCTTCAAGTTCTTCAGCATCAGCTTCACTTCGGCAATGGTGAAACCCAAGTCATACATCCAAGCTTCTTCAACTCCACGACCAAGATCGGTCTTCAAAGCAGCCGAGAACTCATCTTGATTTTCTTCAATCATCCGAATCATGGCTTCAAGCTGAGCTTTGCGCCACGACAGCGGACGCGTAATACCTGACTGAAACGCCGAACGAGTTTGACTGACTATTTGGCTTACACCGATTTGACTCATGAATGAAGACTAGACGACCCCATTGCTAGTCATGCACTGAACCATCGGGCATGATCACACCAGCAAAGTTTGCTCCGTCGAGTTTTGCGTTTGCGAGATTGGCGCCTTTGAGGTTTGCTCCAATGAGATTGTCACCCCACAAATCAAAGCCAGACAGATTTGCTTCTTCAAGATTGGCGCCCTCAAGGTTTGCATTCTCAAAGTTCGCTCCATCAAGATTTGCCTCTTTTAGATTGCAACCCTCAAGATTCGCTTTTGAGAAGTTGGCTTGAAAGCAATCTGCCCCACAGAGCCCAGCCCCCCACAATTTTGCCTCAGCAAAATTCGCACCCACGAGAATGGCATCAACAAGATTCGCACCAGCCAAATTTGCACCTTTGAAATTTGCACCACTCAAATCGGCACCTTGAAGGTTGGTGCGCCTCAGATCTGCACCAGCCAGGTTTGCTCTGGAAAGGTCTTTATTAGGGCCAATTTCAATGCCGTTAACAATCACAACCCGAAATGTAGACCACCAGTTCGGCGAGATGCACAGGTGAGCAGGAAACTAATGGAGCGGACGACGAGATTCGAACTCGCGACCCTCACCTTGGCAAGGTGATGCTCTACCAACTGAGCCACGTCCGCATGTATTACGGATTTGAGTTTAGCAGGGGGTCTGCATTCCTCAACATGTCAGCTTTGGCAGCTTCTGACGTGCCGTAACGCACCACCCCTGCTAGCGACGCGAGCACAATCACTGCTCCGACCATTTGCCAAGGCTTAATACGCTGATCAAATATCGCCCATGCAAAACACATGGAGATAACTGGTCCAAGCAAGCAAATAAGCGACGACGTCGATGCGGCGACGAATTTTTGAGCCCACACAATGGCCGTATGACCCACTGTTCCAGGAATAAGCGTCATCGTAAGTACCAGCAAAAAGTCATGCCGTGAAATTGAGGTGATGTCCTTACTCGTAAGCAAAGCCCACGCGCCGGCAATCACCGCTTGAATGAGCGCGATACTAAACATGAATGACCACGTGTTGAATCCCTCAGTGCGCATCTTTTTCGTTGCTACGAAATAGCCAGTCCAGAGCACCGCATTGATCAGGGCAAGAATGTCGCCGTATAAGGCCGCTCCACCTCCGCCTCCTGCTGCAACTACCACAAGGGCAACTCCGCAGAAACTGCTAAAGGCACAGAGCACCTGCAACTTGGTGATTTTCTCTTTCAAGTAACTAGGGGCTACAAACAGCATCATTGCCGAAGATGTGCTGCCGATGAGCGTTGCATTCGCGATCGACGTGTTGGTAAACGACATGAAGCCAAAGATGGTGGAGACACCGAAAAAGAAACCAGGCACCAACGCGCTGCGCAAAATTCGGAAACTGATTTCTGCCTTTCTGCTTCGCGCAATTACGAACAACACGATTGGCCACATGGTGACTCGATAGAAGATTGTTGAATTAATTGACATATCAATTGCAACTGTGAGAATTGGACCGATTCCCCAAGCAAGATTTGCGAGAAGCACCCCGCTGATTGGGAACACTTGAGCGCGAGCGCTAATTGCGCTTCCAGCTCGCGATACTTTGTTCACGCCTTGGCGTCTGGCGGGCGTAAGTCAACGCGCAGCACCAAGAAGCCGTCTTCAATGGTTGCTTGCGAATCGCCGATCATTGCGAAATCTTGAAAATCCATTTGCGCCTGTGTGAGAAACATCTGGCGCTCTTCACCAGCAACAGGAGGAAGTGGGCGACGCTTCACAGCAGACGCACGGTCCTTGAATCGAGCGATCATTTCAGATGGATCAAAAGTTGCCATTCCTCAAAACTACCTAACTGCTACTTCAACAGAGGGTCTATTGGTTTGCGCGAAACTGGAGCATCAGCACGGACTTCAACCGGCGCTTCCCTTCGACGCTGAGCAACTGCGGCGACACGCGGTTTTGGTGCAGGAGTCTGCACCCGTGGCTTTGTGTTTCGAACGCTCACGGGCATCACTTCATCGGCTTCGCCTAACAACAATTCGCGTTCGCGGGCCGAGGCTGCCTCATAGCGACGATCGCTCATGATCTCTAAGCGTGCAAGTGCTGGAGGTTCGGGCATTGCAGTTTTCCAAAACCACCATGTGAGCACTGAGAGTGCACCACCGGCACCGAGACACATGAGTGACACGAATGCAACACGCAAGGAAATCGCAACCACTACGAATGACACGGACATAACACCCTAAACCTACCGCAGCCGACCATACTGAAGAACATGTCTGAGCAGGTGATCAATGTGGCAAGTTCGCTCGCATTTATCGCAGCACTCTCGGCACTGATCTGGTGGCTACGTTCGAGAGCCAATCATTGGTCCTCAGAAGATGGCACCCGTTGCATTTGCCAGATGACACTCGCCCTCACCGGTGCTTCTCCGAAGTGGATTGAAGTCCGAATTGTGATTGATACCAAGCATGCTGTGGTGCTGTGCAAGAGCCGTGGCAAGCGGGGACGGGCACTTCACGGATCGTGGAACATAATCGGCGTACCTCATGAGTCGCATGTTGGTGGAAATGATTCAAGTATTCGCACATACGCGCTTTGCCGCGCGAGCGACAACGATGTTCTCGCCATGTTGCGCATTCCACTTCACAGCAGAAGTGTCAGCGTGCTCGATGCTCTTCTTCCGCGTTAGAACGTTCGCTCAAGAAACGCTTTGATTGGTGCTCCAACCTGATCAAAGTTGATCAAAAATGCATCGTGACCGTGTGGTGAGTCGATTTCAACATATGTTGAGTCGACGCCCTTATCGCTAAGCATTGAATGAATCTGTTTCTGCTGATACGTGGGATACAAAATGTCACTTGAAATACCCAGCACAAGAGTTGGCGCTTTAATCCGCGACAATGCATTGTCAAGCGTGCCGCGACCGCGAGCGATGTCATGCAGATCCATTGCTTTGCCGATGATGAGATAGCTGTTGGTGTCGAATCGACGAATAAGTCGGTCCCCGTGGTGATCAAGATAGCCCTCAACCTCAAATCTGTCCCACAAGCCAAGTCCGTTGTAGTCAACATCCATGTCAACAAGTGCACGACCGAATCGTTCGGTGAACACATTGTCGCTGCGGAATGTGACTTGCGAAATCATGCGTGCAATTGCCAAGCCTTCCCATGGGCCTTCACCAATTGCAGCGTCGTAATACTCACCATTGCGCCACTTTGGATCGAGGCGAATTGCACGACGTCCAATTGCACCCCACGCAATTTGCTGAGCCGTTGCTTGAGCACATGTTGCTATAGGAACAATGGTTTTCACACGATCGGGAAAAGTGACAGCCCATTCCAGTACTTGCATACCTCCCATTGACCCGCCAACGACGCTGTGCCATTTGCGAATGCCGAGCATGTCTGTAAGTCGCACTTGGGCGCGCACCATGTCACGGATAGTGATTACAGGAAAGCGAGAGGCGTACAACTGACCATCTTCGGGATGTGCCGTTGCAGGACCAGTTGAACCCTGACAACCACCTATGACATTGCTACACACCACAAACCACGTATTGGTATCGATTGCTTTTCCAGGACCAACAACACCTTCCCACCAACCTGGTGTGGGGTGACCTTCTTCTGCTGCACCGGTTACGTGGCTATCGCCTGTCCATGCGTGACAAATCAAAATCGCATTTGATGCATCTGCATTCAATGTTCCCCAAGTCTCGTATGCAATGGAAACATTGCTGAGAACTTTTCCACCATCAAGCGCAAAAGGCCGATCTTCGGGAAAGTGTGCGAACTTGCGACCGCCAACTGGCATGCCAGGAAACCAAGCTCCTGTTGCTGGATAATCATGTCGGGTCATACATTTTCCTCTGAAACGAAACTATGCGCTATTGCAGTTCGTCACGCTCACCCAACTGAGCCAGCCCGTTGCTACGCCTGTTGGCATAACCACATCTTTCGCATTTCGCGAAATGGCACCGTGGGAAAACCCGGTTGCCGGACCTGTTGGTCGCTCGTGATGTACTACTTGCATTGCCCGCCCGACTGAGCGGCCGGGAAGGCGTTGCACCGTTCAGGCTACCTGCCGATATCGTCAATTTGGCGCAGCGGGCATTGTTGGCGCTGTTAGAGGTTGTTGGCGCATGTCTCGCGCCTCAACCTCGTTTTCTTTGGTGATTACTGTGCAGAACTTTCTGACTCCACTAGCCGTTCCATTTGGCACACCACCTCATGGATTTGGCAGTCGTGCCATCGCCGTCATACCTGCGGGCACATCTGTGGCCACATTTGGCGGCACCGCCACCACACATTCCACATTCGCCCAGTACGACGCTGAACGTCGAAGTCGATCCATCCAAGTTGATACGAATCTCATTTTCCTCGGTCCGCCAACACGTGAACCTGGAGATTCAATCAATCACTCATGTGAACCGAATTGCGGTATGCGCAACGCCACCACCATTGTGGCTATGCGTGATATCGCAATTGGCGAAGAACTGACCTTTGATTACGCCATGAGCGACGCAAGCAACTACGACGAGTTTGACTGCAACTGCGGAACAGCAATGTGCAGAGGACGGGTGAGCGCTGACGATTGGCGATTGGACACTTTGCGCAACAGATACAAAGGGTTTTTCTCACCATACATTCAGAGAAAAATTGACGCCGAGCGACATCGGTCGCTACTCACCAAGAGAGATGTAGAGGAAATGCTTGCGTCATACGACAGGCAGCCAGTGTTGGCATTGCGTAATGCATTGAGGAAATGTTTCGGTATGCCACACGCAACTTGGGAAACGCTGATTGAACTAGTGACACAGCAACCACACGAAATTTCCCTACTTCTCTCACTAAATACCAACGCTCTAGACAACCTTTTGAAAACATTGAACGAAACTCGCGGCGCTGGCCTGTAGCCGCGTGTAAGTTTGCACCGATATGTACAAGTTTCTTTTTCGACCAAAGTGGATTGCCACTCACATCTTGGTGATCGTACTTGTTGTGGTGATGGTGAACTTGGGCAAATGGCAGCTCAATCGGCACAATGAACGCAAGGAATTCAATGCAACGCTTGTGCAGCGTTTTGATGCACCAATCCAACCACTCGACGAACTGTTACAGAATTCCAAGCCAGAAGACATTGAATGGATGCCAACTGCTGTGAGTGGCACGTATGTACAAGGCGAAGACATCAGCCTGGTCAACGTTTCCCAAAATGGCATGGCGGGTTATGACGCAATAACCCCCATGCTCCTAAGCAACGGCAAAATCGTACTCATCAACCGAGGCTTCCTCCCCTTAGCAAGCGAGTTCCCACCTGCACCCACAGGAGAAGTGTCTCTACTTGGTCGAGTTCGAGCATCCAGTGAACGACGCACTGGCGCAGTCTCCGATCCAGCAACCGGCGAACTCACCGAGGTGCAACGAATTGATATTGATCGATTACAGCAACAGATTGACGGCGATTTAGTGCCGGTATACGTACAACTACTAAAGAGCACACCTGCTGAAGCACCGACGCTTTCCACCATTGTTGACCCAGATTTCAGCAACGGTCCACATTTGAGTTACACCGTGCAATGGTTGTTCTTTTCACTTTGCGCCATCGGCGGTTGGATTGCGCTTGTACGACGAGAAGTGGTCAAACAGAAAAAGGATTAGTGCTGGTTTTCTAATTGCGCCATTCGCTTGAATTGCTCAACAACATTCGGGCTCTTATGCGAAGCATCTTTGCTTCGGTACACCGTGTCAACGTTGACGCTGATGCGACCAAACTCTTTCCAAGTTGCAAATGATTTCTTTGGGTCTCCCAGAATGTCGGCACAGATTTCTCGCGCAGCATCGAAAGCGTCCATGCCTTGCGCTTGACGATCGCTCGCCTCACGCAACACGTAATCCAGGTATTCGCGAACGCGTGAAACCCCGGCCTTGTCAGTGAGTGGACCGTGACCAGGCACCACAGTTTCAACATCAAGTGAATTGATGAGATCGCATGCGGCTATCCAGTTTTCAAGCGGACCAGCCCACACAATTGGCGCACCACCAATAAACAGAATGTCGCCTGTGTACACCGTGCGGGCATCGGGAACATAGGCAATGGTGTCGCCCGCCGTGTGCGCTGGCCCCACTTCAATGAGTTCTACGTCGCGACCGCCGGCGTTCACCGTGAGCCGACCAGTGAACGTTTGCGTTGGCATCGTCATTTCTATTCCCTCGAATTCGAAATCACCAAAAAATGACCTGAACAAATCGCCCACTTCACCAGGTGCTTTATTCAACGCTGCCAACATTGCAGGCGGCACTTCCGTCATTTCGTGCGCCGTGGCTGCAGAAGCAACAATTTCTGCACCAACTACCAATTCATTTCCATAGCAGTGGTCGCCATTGGCATGCGTGTTCACAACGGTTGCAATTGGCGCCGACTGCGTAGCGCCCTTCATGGAATCAAGCATTGCGGCAGTGAGCTTTAGGTCGAACAAGGTGTCAACGAGCAACGATGATCCTTCGCCAACGATGAGACCCGCATTGCTGTACCCCCAACCACCATCTGGTTGTAAGTACGCATAACAATTGTTCCCAATTTCATGAAGACCGAGCGAATAGTTGGTGTCCATGAAGAGAAACCTTTCTTACTAAAGGCGCGTGAGCCCGGCTTTTAAGTTGCGTACTGCTTGAGCAATGCGCTGCTCGTTTTCAATAAGCGCGAAGCGAGCAAATCCCTCTCCACCCGGCCCAAAACCTGCACCTGGAGAAAGTGCAACGTTGCAGTCACGAACCAAGTGACTGCAGAATTCAACCGAGTCCATGTCGCTATACGCCTCGGGAATTGGCGCCCACACGAACATGGAACCGCGCGACTTTGGAATGTGCCAACCGATTCGATCAAGC
This sequence comes from bacterium, assembly GCA_029977615.1. Classification (GTDB taxonomy): domain Bacteria; phylum Actinomycetota; class Acidimicrobiia; order Acidimicrobiales; family Ilumatobacteraceae; genus UBA3006. Next base: position 31,800 of record JAPOKO010000008.1, on the reverse strand, counting down.
CCATCAATAAGTGCATTGCGTCGGCTCTCGTAAATGTTTGATACTTCCTGCGGGAAATCCTGAGCTTCGTTGAGAGTTACCGTTGCGGCGATCTGCACCGGTTGGAACGTTCCGTAGTCGAGATAGCTCTTCAACTTCATGAGCGCACCAACCACTTGTTCGTTGCCTGCCATAAAGGCAACACGCCATCCGGCCATGGAGAAGCTCTTCGTCATGGAGTACAACTCGACCGCACACTCCATTGCGCCTTCAGCTTGCAAAATTGATGGTGGCTTGTAGCCATCGAACCCAACGTCGGCATAAGCGAAGTCGTGCACCACGATCATGTCACGCTCGCGACAGAAGTCGACAACGCGTTGCATAAACGGGAGGTCGACAGTTGCACCAGTTGGATTGTGTGGAAACGACACCACGAGTACTCGCGGGCGCGGCCAACCGTTCTTGTACGCCTCGGTGAGGTTGGCAAAGAACTCATCGGAGTATTGCTGGTCATCAATTACTTGCTGACTCTGCATTGGCACCTGACGAACATCGGCACCAGCAAAGATTGGTCCGTAAATATGAATTGGATAACTAGGACTTGGAACAATTGCGGCATCGCCACGATCAAGTAACACCCACATGAGGTGACTAAAACCTTCTTTTGAACCGATGGTGTTCGTAATTTGCGTTTCAGGATTGAGTTTCACTCCCCAATTACGCATGTACATGTCGGCAACGGCTTCGCGAAGTTTTGGCAAACCACGCGACAGCGAATAACGATGGTTCTTCGGGTTCTGTGCGGCTTCAATCAACTTGTCAACCGCAATCTGCGGTGAAGGAATGTCTGGGTTACCAAAACCCAAGTCGACAACATCGGCACCTTCGTGACGCGCCTGGATCTTCAGATTGTTAATGATCGTGAAGACGTACGGGGGCAGATTGGTGATGCGTCGGAATTCCACAGAGACAAACTAGTCGTGAAGATGCAATAAAGCGGCACCAATTGCACCAGCTCGCTCACCCAGCTGTGCCGCTTTCAGCACAGGATGAACTCTATGATTCGGGGCGTACAGCATGGTGGCAAAGCGTTCCTGAATGCGGGGCAACAAAATGTCCGCATTCTGCATGACGCCCCCACCGATAACAATGGTGTCGGGGTCGGACATGTTGGCAATATTTGCCAGCCCAAGCGCTACCCATTCGCTGTATTCGTCGAGTACTTCGCCTGAAGCCACGTCTCCACCTCTGACACGTGCGATTACTTCTTCACCCGCGATTCCCCCAGCGAGTTGCGAAAGTCCAGCGCCAGATGCATACCGCTCCCAACAGCCACGTTGCCCACACGGACATTCATCGCCATTTGCTTGCACAACCATGTGGCCAACTTCGCCTGCATGACCATGTGCACCGTGTTGCAATGCACCACCAGAGACAAGTCCTCCACCAATTCCAGTTCCCAATGTGACCATCCACATGTCGCGCGAACCAACTCCAGCGCCACGCTGCCATTCAGCAAGAGCTGCACATGTTGCATCGTTGTCACACCACACCGGTTTTCTCAACGCTTGTGAAAGTTGCTCCCGAACGGGAAACTCAATTGCTGTAATCATGTTTGGGGACGAACGAATTATTCCGTCTCGTGAAATCAAACCTGGAACACCCAGTCCAATGGATGCGTGATCACCCAATTCACGAACTATGGAAGCAAGAGTTTCTACAAGACGATCGGCTGTTGGAGTTGGCTTGCGAACTTCACGAACAACAGTTCCATGTTCATCAATGACCACGCCAAGGCACTTGGTGCCACCGACATCGATGCCTGCGGCAAGACTCACGATTCGGAACGGGTCTTCAGTTCTTTCAGCGTGCTGAGAATGCGCATTTCCGCGCGACGCTTTACAAACCCTGGAAGTGGAATAACCAACTCGACAGCAAGGTCGTATGCGACTCGCGTTCCAGTTCCATCTGCGTTAAATGAATACGCGCCACGCAACGAACGCATGATGTCACCATCTACTAAGTGCCACGACAACGAATGTGGCGCCTTCGAGTAGTCGTACTCCAATGTGTAATGCGTGCTTCTGCCAAGTGCTGACGCACGGTACTCAACTGTGTGCGGTCGACCTTGTGCGTCGCGAGAGAGCACGGTTGCTTCTTTCACGTCTTTGGCCCACTCTGGGTATTGCTCAAAATTGCTGGCCACATCAAAGCAACGCTCTGCTGATGCCGCAATGAAAATCGTGTCCGAACCAGAATCAACCATGAGCACCATCTTTGCCGATTTCACCCTCCGGCGCAGAAACCTCGCCGAGAATTCGCTTTCCAAAGGTTCCGTACTTACTTGCCCAAAGTCCGTTGAGCCCCAGCCCGAGCAACGGCACCAGTACTCCAAAAGCCAAAGTACTTCCAGAAACCCCGTCTGTGGACCTACGAATGATTGCGCCACCCAGTCCAACGAAGACCTGAATGGCGAGAGCCGAATTCATGACCCACATGACCGACTTAGTTGCAGCGCCATCAATCAGCAGGAATAGCGCGGCCACGGAAATTTCGTCGCTACGACTGCGCTGAACTGCGGAGAAATAGCCCCATATGAATGCAGCGACACCAACAGCTAACAGCAACAAATCGACAATTGCCACGAGTCTGCGCAACGGCGCATTGAACACCACTACTGCTAACACAGTGATAACAACAAAAACAGCCGTGAGGGTTGCGTTTAGTTTTACGATCTTCAAGCTTTTACTCCCAACACAGCGGCAAGTCTTACAGTAAGCACGTCGTAATCAAATTCAGCGAGAGCTCGTTGCCGCGAAGCGATACCCATTTCCTGCAATCGCGCTTTGTCACTGAGCAAGGAATCGATTGCTCTTGCAACTTTGGCAACATTGCTTGGTTCGTCAATGACCATTCCGGTCACACCGTCGACAACCGCTTCAGCAGATCCCCCGCTTTGACCTGCAATTTGCGGCACCCCACATGCGGCTGCTTCAGAAAACACAATTCCAAACCCTTCTTGCTCCAAACCACCCCACCGTGTGCGACACAACATTGCCGAAAGATCTGCACTTGCATACAACAACGGAAGATCTTCGTTTGACACTCTTCCTGCCAATGTGACCGGAGCGCGAGTTTGTTCAATGAGTTTTTTCAACCGATCGGTATCACGACCTTTACCGCCAATGACCACACGCAACTTAGGCCTGCTTGGAGCAAGTGCGGCTGTAGCACGAATGAGTGTGTCAAAACCTTTGCGCGGAACGAGTCGGCTCACACCAACAATGAGTTCGGCATCTTCATCTACACCAAACTTCAGACGAGTTGCATTCCTTTGCTCATTTGCGATCGGTGCAAAACGTTGCGTGTCAACTCCAGGTGGAACAACAGTGATCGGCAAATTTTCGCCACCGGCTTGACGAGCTTCTGCGGCGGGATACCCGCCGGCAGCAATGATGTGCTGAGCACCTCGCAACACGCGTGAAAGCACTTGCTTCGATCCTGGCAATCGACCGGGAACTGTTACCTCTGAGCCGTGAAGCACCACCATGTATGGAAGCTTGAGTGACGGGCCAACAATTCCAAGAGGAACTGCCGGGTCGAGCACAACGAAGTCGGCACCAATTTCCTCTGCCATCTCATTAATTCGTTGAATCATCCACGGATGCGGCAAGAGCACTGGTTCCTTAGTTCGCCGAACGAGGTATGGCTGTTGCGCGTCAAACTCCGCAGCATCTTTATGAGGTGACGTAAGTACAGCAAACGAATCGGATGGCAAACGACGCCACCACTCCCACAGAAGATTCTGAATCCCTCCCACCTTTGGTGGGAAATCGTTAGTGACAAGAAGATGTTTCATGAATGGCGCTCACACCAATACTGACAGATGCGTTAGCCCAACCGCACCTCAGGCAAATTTCGCAGCTCTTCCTTCACTATCGGATCTTCATCGGTTTGTGGAATGAATTGGTGCAAGCCAAGACGAGCAGCACTCCATATTGCATGTGCTCGAAGCATTGGTTCTGCATGTGAGCAAAACCGTTGAACGGCATTGCGTACTCCCTCGTCGTCAGCGTTTCCGATATTGCCGAGCACGATGAGCAAATTGCGTCGCACCCACACGGGGTTGCGATCAGCGATGTACCACTGGCCAACAGATTCCAAAAGTTGCGCATCATCCATATTCAGCATGTTCAAAATGGGAATCCACGGACGAACTGTGGTCGGTCTTGCTGTGATGCCTAACCGAATAGTTGGTGGGCACACTTCTTGACACGAATCGCATCCATATACGCGGTCGGCTAACGCAACTCGATATTCCCGACTAAACACGCCAGGCTTTTGCACCAGCCATGCCAAACACTTTGCAGCGTCAATTACGCCAGGTTCAACAATGGCGTTGGTTGGACACGAATCTAAGCAACGTTTGCATGCGCCGCATCCATCGCCTACGGGACGCTCGTTCACCACAAGCGGTGCATCAGTAATAACGCTTCCTAGAACAAAAAAACTTCCTGCACCACTAATGAGCAAGTTTGCGTTCTTGCCATACCAACCGAGACCAGCGAGATATGCGGCTTCACGATCGACGAGAGCATTGTGGTCAACAAATACTTTGGCATGCCATCCATCAGCTTGCAGCACCTCAGCAACGACACTCAGACCTTTACGAAGAGATTCGTAATAATCTGCCCACGCATATCGCGCGACTCGCGCACTGAGTTCGCTTGGTTCATCAGGTGTTTCAGTTGAATACGAGCACGCACCGACAATCATCGCTTTCGCATTCGGAACCGCCGCATCTGGATTCGTTGAACGATCAGGGTTGCGATACGTGAACTGCATGGTGTCGTGCAACCCAACCGCTTTTCGCGAATGCAATGTTTCGCGAGCTCGTTGCATAACAGTTGCTGGCGCCACACCAATTCGGTCGATGCCATTTGCCAAACCACGAGCACACAATTGCTCGGTGTATGCAACCGCTTCTTCGCGGCTGAATGGTTGCTGGTTAGCTAACGGCACGATGCCGAAGCGTAGGCACCATTCCAGCATTTGCGAGCAATCGGACCGCGCGCTGCTCTTCGAGGTTGAAAACTACGGCTGATTCCTGCGAATCACCGCACATAAAGGTGACGAGGCAGTCGCTGCATGCATCGGTTTCGCGCATGACGCACGAGTCGCAATTGATTACAAGGACTGGCTGATTATTGGCATTCATGATGGCTCCTGTAGTTACTGTCAGTGGGCTTTGGTTTCGGTTATTGAGTTCATGTGTGCGCCAATTGCGTACAGATGAAGTCTGCCCACAGGGTGTTACGGAGTTAGATGAATACCGCCCCTTCGTGATCAATGTCCAAGATGTGCGTAAGCCCAGACTTAGGCAACTGGCCGGCAATGCGAACGGCATCGGATTTCGCACAGAGCACTCCAACCGTTGGGCCAGACCCTGATAGCCAGGTACACCACGCATCGGTTGCAAGCGCTGCCTCAAAGGCTTCATGCGAATTCGGCGAAGCAGCGAATCGAACATCTTGATGCATGCGGTCTTTAGTTGCTTCACGCAATACCGCAATATCGCCTGCAGCAAAGGCAGCCATGAGCAAAGCAGTATGTCCAATGTTGAACACCACGTCGGCAAGAGGAATAGTCGATGCGATTGCGGTGCGGGACTTTTCGGTTGAGGTTTGAGTATCTGGAACCCAAGCGATGAATGCTGGGTCGAACCCAAGAGGTAGTTTCACAACTTCCCCACCAGTACTGGCAGTAACGCCACCAACAAGCGAAGCCGCAACGTTGTCGGGGTGTCCTTCAAGTTCGGTACTGAGTCGCAACAACTCTTTACGATCTGCAATGAGCGACTCTTTGCCATTGCGCTGGACATAACCAAGAACCACGCCAGCAACGCGCGCAGCACCGCTGAAACCAAGTCCACGGCCCATTGGAATAACCGAGCGAACCCAAACGTTGCCTGTTCCACCTGCATGACGAAATGCAGCAAGCGACGGATGACTGTCGTCTATTACCTTGGCGAATTCTGGAAGAGATGACCCATCGTCAATTCCCATTTCCAAGTGCAGCGAGAGAGCCATTCCCAACGCATCGAACCCTGGCCCCAAGTTGGCCGAACTGGCAGGAACACGAACACGCAGTGCACTCATAGCGATCTATCGTGCCACAGCATTACTAGAAATTTTCAATGCTTCGACCACGCGAGCGGCAGAACCGTTGTCGATTGATGCTTGCGCAAGCGACACACCTTCCTCCATCGAGGAAGCCACACCAGAAACAGTGAGCCCGGCAGCGGCGTTCAAGACCACAATGTCGCGCACTGGTCCAAGCTGACCATTAAACGTTTCGAGTACAACTTGAGCATTGTGTGCCGGATCGCCACCGCGAACTGCAGTGACGTCAGCAGATTGAAGACCGAGATCGACTGCGTTAATGGAGAATTCACGCAAGGCGTTATCACGCACTTCAACAACAGAACACGGGCCGCTGAGTGATAATTCGTCTAGCCCGCCATGACCGTGAACTATCCAGGCGCGTTCAACTCCACGAGTTGCAATTGCGCGTGCCATCTTCTCTGCTGCGCGTGGGTCGCCAACACCAACGACCATGAACGAAACATTTGCAGGGTTGGCCATTGGACCAAGCAAGTTGAATGCAGTTGGAACGCCAATTTCTTTGCGCGTTGGCCCCGCATGGCGAAAAGCTGGATGAAACTTTTGTGCAAAACAAAAGCCCATGCCTGCTTCCATAACACAGCGAGCCACATCGGCAGGATCAAGATCAATGCGAATTCCAAGTGCTTCAAGAACATCGGCAGTTCCGCATTGTGAAGATGCGGCGCGGTTTCCGTGTTTACACACCGGCACCCCTGCACCCGCAACGACAAAGGCTGCCATCGTAGAAATGTTTACTGAATGCGACTTGTCGCCACCCGTGCCGACAATGTCTATTGCGCGCATTGCAATTTCAGCAGGAAGATCAACTTGCGCTGAGGCATTGCGAACTTCGGCCAGCATCCCCTCTAACTCGACTGCGCTTTCCCCCTTGGTGCGTAGCCCCATAACAAGCGCTGCAATTTGCGCAGAGGTTGCTTCACCGTTAAGAACCGTGCGCATCGCTGCTCGCGCTTCATTCAACGACAGATCAGTTCCTGAAGAAATCTTGCCAAGCAGTGCTGCCCATCCACCGATTCCCTCGATTGCGCTCATCGCGCAACTCCGTTACGCAGTGTGACGACGCTGGCGCAACATTTTGCGGCGGTCACGAGCAGTTGCTCCGCCCCACACGCCTTGTTGTTCGCGAGCATCCAACGCATATTCAAGACACGCTATGCGAACGACGCATTGCTCGCACACTGATAAAGCAAAGTCAGCGTGATCTTCATTTTCGGGGTAGAAGATTTCAGCATCCAGACCTTGGCAAGCGCCTTTGCTTCGCCACTCCACATCCGCTAACGCCATGCACGGCCCCCTTTGCCAAATGCTGACTACTTCCCCGCGGGTGACTGTAGAACGGCGCTAGGTATCCATGCCAATTGGCGTATTTGGCCCAATACAGGCCTACAAACGCCCTTATGGGCGAAGGTCAGCGAGCAATTCGGCAACGGTGAAAGCAGGCAATTCGATGCTTTCGCCATACGCAGGATGATCGCACACTAACTGCGCACCACCGGCTGCAAAGAGCTCCACTTGTTCTGGAGTGAACTCAAAGCGGATGTAATGCACCGCTGCGGTGATGTAATCACGGGTGAGCTGTTCGGCATGCGCCTCATCAGTTACGCAGCGAACCTGTGTTCCATCGCTCAACTTGATGATCATCGAACTTTCAATTCCGACCAATTTCGGCAACCACTCACGCATCTGCTCTTCGCTCGTGAGTTCGATGAACAATGTTGCAGACAACTGACCAGGCTCTGGGATGAGTGGGTTGTACGCGTTCAACTCTTCCATGACCTGTTCGTCATGCATGGATTTTTCTGAACGAATCATTTCCTGAATCTGGTACCACATGGTTTGACGGTTCTCGAACATGACCGTCACAACAGTGCCAAGACCAATGCGACGCTTCCGCTTAGTCTCAATGCTTGTTGCGCGACTCTCTTCACGAATGCGCTCGTACGCACGAAGGTCGAGAATGTCTTCCAGTTTGAGTTTGCGTGATGAAATTGCGTTGGCGGGGGTTGCCATGGTTATTTCTCCTCTGTGAAGCCGTACGCACGTGCAACTACTTGCAGTGGGTGTACGGGTTGATTTCCTGTTTGTTCGTTAATTGCGGTGTTTGCCAAGTGACAATCACCAGTTACAACATCACCGTTTGCTTCGGTAATCATTCGTCCGAGTTTCTCGGCAATTGGCATAGACAAGTGGGCGTTCTCTGCGCGCAGTCCCCACATGCCGTCAATACCCGAGCACTGTTGTACAAGTTTGATCTTTGCGCCAGTCAACTTCATGAGATCGCGACTCTTCAGTCCAATATTTTGCGCACGCAAGTGACAAGGCGTGTGATACGTAACTGTTTCGGGAACGGTTCCCTTGAAATCTAAGTCAAGTGATTTGCCCTCTGTTTTGTGAATCTTGATTAAGTATTCGGCAGCGTCGAACGTATGCTCTGAAACCAATTTGGCATCTGGACCACCGACATAGTCGACATAGTCCTTCTTCAAGATGTAACTGCACGTTGGCTGTGGCACAACAATGTCTTTGCCAGCGCGAACGTCTTTCACGAGTTCTGCAATGTTCTTTGCTGCAACTTTGGTGAAGGAGTCCATGTCACCTGAGTGCAAGTACGGAGCGCCACAGCAATTGGTGGTGCCAGCGAGCGAGCATGACACGCCATTGTGCTCGTACACCTTCACCAAATCGTGACCGATACGTGGGTCTTGGTATTCCACGAGACACGTTGGGAAGACTGCGACATCACCTTGCGACTTGGTGAGTCGAATTTGTGGACGCTTCTTGAACCATGTGGTGAAGCGCTGCTTGGCAAATGGTGGAAGCATGCGCACACTGGAAATACCGGCAGTTTTTTCGACCACTTTGCGAATGAGTGAGCCTGGCTTGGCGCCCATAACCACGTTGCTAACCACACCAGCTTTTGTTGCCACTTTGCCAAGCGCATCAGTGTGCCCCATTACTGCCGTGGTGAGTTTGTCGCGAGCAGAAACCTGGCCATTCGCGCGACGCATTGCGTCTGCGCGCAGCATGAGACGAGGAAAATCGAGGGCCCATTCATGAAGTTCTGGAATGTATGGGCACATCACGTAACACAATTTGCATTGGAAGCATTCGTCAACAACGTGATCTTGTTGAGCAGGTGTCATCTTCCCCGCGTCTTGATCATCGTGCATGTCGATATACGAGAACAACGTTGGGAACGAAGGGCAAAACTTGAAGCACAAACGGCAGCCATGACATAGGTCGTACACGCGCTCAAGTTCTTTACGAGTGTCTGCCTCGTCGAGATAGAGCGGGTGATGCGGATCGTAAATGGTGGTCATGTCTTAGTTTCTTTCGTTTGTGTACTCAATAACTTGCAGTGGATGTTGCACAGTCTCCCATGCAACATCCACAGCGTTGCGAAAATTTCCTAAATCAGGAAATGCTCTTCAAACCGTCTGCGAAGCGGCCAGCGTGGCTCTTCTCAGCGCGTGCAAGTGTTTCGAACCAGTCAGCGATTTCGGCAAAGCCTTCGTCGCGTGCGGTCTTTGCAAAGCCTGGGTACATCTGGGTGTACTCGTAGGTTTCGCCTGCAATTGAAGACTTCAGGTTCTGCTCGGTGTCGCCAATTGGCTCTCCCGATGCTGGGTCGCCTACTTCTGCAAGGTATTCAAGGTGACCGTGTGCGTGACCGGTTTCGCCGTCAGCAACGTTCTTGAACAAGCCAGCAATGTCTGGGTAACCCTCTACGTCTGCCTTCTGTGCGAACCACAAGTAACGACGATTTGCTTGGCTCTCGCCTGCAAACGCCTCCTTGAGGTTTTCATGTGTCTTGGTGCCTTCGAGGCCTGCCATGATTTTCTCCTCTGTTGTTGTTTGGATTTGTTTTACTTACTTACTTTCGCCTGCAAAGCAGGAGACTTTGCGCGCACAGACCTTCCGGACTTTGCACGACTTTTTTCGCATGATGAACACACGCCCTGAAACACCACGCCAACTTCGTTAATTACGAAATCTTCAGCACCCGATGGGTGTAGGGCTGCAGCCCCACTGACCTGAACATCGCGAATTTGTCCGCAATCTATGCAGACCACATGGTGATGATCGTCAAGATTGGGGTCGAATCGAGTTGGTCCACCACCAATGTCGATGAACTGCAACTCACCCATTTCGGCTAACTCATTCAGCGTCTGATACACGGTTCGTAGCGAAATGCCTGGCATCTGCGCCGATGCTTCGGCAAATAGTGCCTCTGCCGTCGGATGGCAATCATTTTCGTGCATCAACTGAAACAACAACTGACGCTGTGGCGTGACCTTGCGTCCCATACTGCGGTATATGGCGGCAAGTGCTGCTGGAGATTGCATGCGGAAGACCATAAAGCCGCACACTCCTAATCTGCAATTCGTGCTAACAAGAAATCTTTGCAAATTGTAAAAATCATGAATGAGGCGCAAAATGGCTCATCTAAAGGGCTTAGCGCTTAGGCTGACGAGGTGAAATTCGACCGCAAGGCCAATATTGAACGCCTCAAGAGCGAGCAATTTGATGTCCTGGTTATCGGTGGCGGCATTACAGGAGTAGGGGTGGCCCTAGATGCAGCCTCACGTGGGCTGCGAACTGCCCTTGTTGAGAAGGATGACTTCTCTTCGGGTACCTCCTCAAAAAGCAGCAAGCTCATACACGGTGGCTTGCGCTATTTGCAGCAGGGCGAAATCGGCTTGGTCTACGAAGCGTTGCATGAGCGCCAACGCCTGCGAAAGAACGCACCACATCTAGTACAAATGCTCCCCTTCATGATTCCAATCCTCACGAAAGATGGTGTGGTGTCAAAGAAGATTGCCCGCGCATTGGGAAGTGCATTGTGGATGTACGACCTCACCGGCGGTTGGCGTATTGGAAAGTTCCACCGTCGACTGAAGGCCAAAGCTGCACATAACCACTTGCCCACCATGCCATTTGAGAAACTTGCCAGCGCTTACCTGTATTACGACGCAGCCGCTGACGATTCACGACTATGCGTGGCAGTGGCCCGCACTGCCGTGCAACATGGTGCCGCAATAGCAAACCAGTGCGCCGTAACCAAGATCGTGCATGACGAAGCAGGCGTAGCCCGCGGAGCAATTGTTCAACCAGCCAATGGCGAACCATTCACCATTCGTTCAACCACTGTGGTGAATGCTGCTGGAGTATGGGCAGACAATGTTCGACAAGCCGATGAAGGCAATAACCCTCACAGCATTCGTCCTGCAAAAGGAATTCATATCACTGTTCCTTGGAAGAAAGTACAAAATGACATTGCAATTGTGATTCCTGTACGTCGGGATAAGCGCAGTTTGTTTGTTGTGCCATGGATTTCAAATGGTGATGGCACATATCAATACACCTACGTTGGAACCACCGACACAGATTTCGCTGGTGGTGTAGACGAATCGCAAACCAGTGCAGAAGACATTCAATACGTGTTGGAGGCATTGAATCAATCGATCACCACCAATGTCACGGTTGAAGATGTAACTGCTGTGTGGTCTGGACTTCGACCACTCGTGCGCAACGAAGACGGATCAGCAGCGAAAGGCAAGACTGCGGACTTATCGCGCAAGCACAAAGTGAAAGTTTCACCTTCAGGTGTCATTTCAATTATGGGTGGCAAGCTCACCACGTACCGCAAGATGTCGGAACACACCGTTGACGAAGTGGTGAAGCACATCGGCAAAGCAAAGAAATGCAAAACAAAGAATTTGCAATTCATAGGCGCTAAAGGTTTCAAGCCATCAATGCTTAATGGCGCTGATGCACACTTGGCAGAACGTTTCGGAACCGAAATGAACAGAGTGAAGGATTTGATTTCGCAAGATCCTTCTCTTGGTGAACCACTTATTGCAGGTCTTCCCTATTTGCGTGCCGAAGCAGTGTTTGCCTGCCGAAATGAAATGGCCCAAACTCTTGATGATGTCTTGTCACGTCGCACCCGCGCACGGATCATTAATCGACGTGCAACCCTTGCCAGCGCTCGCAAAGTTGCCGAACTCATGGCGACTGAACTGCATTGGGACTCTGCCGAAATTGACCGCCAGGTAGCGCTTTTCGTGGATTCATGTTCACGGGAAGAAGCCGCAGGAATGGTGAGCGAAGCCGAATTCTTGGCATCTGTTCAGTAGTCCGTAATCTCTTGGCATGACCCAGCCAACTGAACCAATTGAGTTTGCAGTTGCTGCCGACGAAATCACGGAGCGCTTTCCTGCAGGCTCAACACTTTCACCTGCAGTACGAGATGCATTGGAAAAGATCTGCCCCACGAGCATTGAGAACCAATCTCTTGCGGAACATGGGCGTGACTGGTGGCCACTGGCCATGCATTGGGCTCTGCAAGGTAAGACTCCTCGCAAGCCTGGCGCCGTATGCACACCAAACACCACTGAGCAAATTGCGGCGTTAGTTGCAGTCTGCAACACACACGATCTGCCCCTCACCGTTGCTGGTGGTCGAAGTGGAGTTTGTGGTTCTGCTGTTCCGTTGTATGGCGGAGTTGTTCTTGATGTCACTGCAATGCAGGGAATCGTTTCCGTAGATCAGGTTTCAGGAATTGTTGAGGTACTACCGGGAACGTTTGGCCCAGATTTTGAAAACGAGTTGCAATCAAAGTACGCACTTACGGTTGGCCACTTCCCGCAATCGTTCGACATTTCAACTGTTGGTGGTTGGGTCGCGTGTAGGGGCGCTGGTCAATACTCAACGCGCTACGGAAAAATTGAAGACATGGTGGTGGGATTAGAAGTTGTGCTTGCAAACGGCGAGGTAGTTCGCACAGGCGGTGCGCCGGCATCAGCAATTGGTCCTGATCTCACATCACTGTTTATTGGAAGCGAGGGAACTCTCGGAGTCATTACCAAGGTATGGCTACGCGCTCATCCTGTTGCGCAGTTCCAAGCTCGCGCTTCGTATATTTTTCCATCGTTCGTTGACGGCGTAAATGCTTGTCGTGACTCTGTGCGCAATGGTGCAACACCAGCCGTACTTCGGTTGTACGACGAAATTGAAAGCAAACGCTCGCATGGACTTGATGGAACGCAATGCACATTGCTCGTTCTTGACGAAGGCGACGAACGCTTAGTGAAAGCAACCTTGGACATTGTGCGCGAATCGGCCATTGGTAATCGTGGCAAGGTTGGCGATATTGAATTGGTTGAGAAGTGGCTGCACCATCGCAACGACACCAGTGGCCTTCAAGCACTCACCCGCAAGGGTTACATCGTTGACACCATGGAAGTTTCTGCACCGTGGTCAAAACTTGAATCCATCTTCAATGGAGTCCGGACCGCGTTTATGACGGCACCCGGGGCTCGCTCTGCATCGTGCCATCTATCGCACAGCTATCTAGACGGTGCTTGCTTATATTTCACTTTTGCCGGTGACAAAACCGAAACGGTTGAAGAGCACTACATCGCCATGTGGAACGCCGGCCAACGCGAGGCAATCAAACTTGGGGCAAGTGTTTCGCACCATCATGGCATTGGCATTAATCGCGCCCGATTCATGCAGGAATCGCTTGGCAGCGCCATGCAATTACTACAGGGCCTGAAGAACACGTTGGATCCGAAGGATCTGTTGAACCCGGGAAAGATTGGCCTCACCTCACAACGCAATAACAGCAAACCGGTGTGGCCATGAGCGTTCTTGTAATTGACGTAGGGACTACTGGTCTTCGCGCAGCAGTAGTACGCAACGATGGAAGCGTTGCGCATTTGAATTATGAACTGTGCTCACCCTCTTCGCCATTTGCAGGTTTGGTGGAGTTTGATGCTTTAGCAATGCGCGATGCCGTGTTGCGTGTTGCTCGCAGGTCACTGGCAGAAGCCGGCAAAGTTGATGCGGTGGGTATCACCACACAACGTGCATCGACGGTGGTGTGGGACGCAAACACAGGTTTGCCGATCGGTCCCTCGCTTTCCTGGCAGGACTTGCGCACGGTTGGAGAATGCATCACGGCAAAGATTGAGCACAATCTCACGCTTGCACCTAACCAAACTGCCACGAAGGCTTCATGGATGTTGAAGAACTACGCCATGCCTGCAGGTGCTGACATTCGAGTTGGCACCGTTGATACCTGGGTTGCTCATGTGCTGTCGAACGGTGCACTACATGTAACAGATCATTCCAATGCCGCAGTAACTGGATTGCTCGACCCGCTCACCCAGTCGTGGTCGCAACGTTCCTTGACACTCATGGGCATTGAAGAATCAATGTTGCCGAATGTAGTCACTTCGAGTGGAGTCGTCGGCAACGCAACAGCACTCGACGGTGCTCCACCAATTGCGAGCATCATCGGGGATCAACAAGGATCGCTTATCGGACAAGGTTGCATTGAACCTGGCAAAACAAAAATTACGTTTGGCACCGGAGGCATGCTCGACATCTTCACTGGCTCAGCTTCGCCAGCTTCTGCACAGCGCAGCCCGGGTGGAACATTCCCGATCATCGCCTACAGCGATGCGCAATCCATGAATTGGGGTGCTGAAGCAATCATGTTGTCAGCCGGAACAAACATTGACTGGCTCTGCAACGACATGCAACTCATTGACACGCCAGAGCAAAGTCATGCTGTTGCTTCGCAATGCGAAACCACTGAAGGCGTGGTTTATGTTCCAGCCCTTCTTGGTCTTGGCACACCGCGATGGGATTACGGCGCACGCGGATCACTGTTTGGAATTACACGCGGAACTTCACGAAGCCACATCGTTCGCGCTGTACTCGAAGGAATTGCTCACCGCGGAACCGACCTCATCGAGGCTGCAGAGATTGACTCAGGGCTAACTACTACTTCGGTGCGCATCGACGGCGGGATGAGCAAAAACCCCACCTTCGTACAGGCATTGGCCAATGCATCCCAGCGCACCATTGAAGTGTCTCCCGTCACCGAAGCAACCACCCTTGGTGCCGCATTTTTGGCGGGCGTATCAGTGGGAACCTGGAAATCTCTCGCAGATGCGGTCAGTACTTGGTCTCCGGCGGTTGTTGTGGCTCCAAATAAGGCTTTGGACCGCGCACAATGGAACGAGGCAGTGAACCGAGCATCGGGTTGGATACCTGAGTTATCAGCTCTTGACTTCTAGATTGTTAGCGCCCCGTTAAGGCAGAATTTGTCAGTACTTGGAAAGGAATATTCACGTGACCACCGCGCAAGCACGCTTACCGCGCAGCACGCCACCAGCACAACCAACAGATGCCGACAAGCAACTGTTGCTGTTCGCACAAGGTGTTGAGCTAGCCGCACGCGACCTGTACAAGAAGGCTCTTGAATCTGCAAAGTACTCGGACGATGAAGTGGCAATGCTGACCATGTTTGGTGAACACCACAACACATACGCTCAGGCAATTAACGGACTCATCGGCAAGGTTGCGACAAACAAGCGCAATGATTCCTTGTACTCAACGCACGTTGGCCAACTTGGTTCAGCTCAATCGGCGTATGCGTCATTGCAATCACTTGAAAACACGTTGGCTGCAACAAATACCGACATTCTCGGTCAATTGCTCGGTACAGATGCAGCACGAATTCTTGCTTCAATTATCACGGTCGAAGCACGTATGGCTGCAGTATTCGGAACGCTTCCTGCTCTCAGCCTGACCTCTGCTCTAAATTCAAGTGCTAACTCACTTGCACCAAAAATTGCTCAAGCACCTGAAGCATCGACAGAAACAACGGTGGCACCATGAACAACATTTCACGTCGTGATGCTCTCCGTGTTGGAGGGCTTTCTGTGTTCGGTGCAGCGTTTCTTGCAGCATGCGGAAAGCAATCTGGTGTAGTCGAGAGTTCAAACATTTTGAGTGAAGGTGTGGTAACACCAACCACCGCTCTCCCAGAGGGAATTGTCACCGACGTAGTGCTTCTACGCACGGCAGCTTCACTTGAGTACAACGCAATTGATACTTACAATGCAGTTCTTGAAGGCGGTCTCCTCACTGGCGATTACGCGAAGTTGACTGACGCGGTGAAACGATTCCGCGACGATCACCAGGCACACGCCGATGCAGTGAACCAACTTGTTGTTGCATTGGGTGGCAAAGCCCACACCTGCGCGAACGCTCGCATTGACTCGTTATACATTCGGCCAGCACTTGCTTTGGTCACTGCCAAGGACAATCCAGACACCAGCAAGGACGTTGTCGCACTCGCTCACGCTTTGGAGAACCTCGCAACGCAGACTTACCAAGGAGTTGTTGCTTCGCTGACAGCGCCAAGTCTTCGTGCAGATGCAATTCGCGTTGCTCAAGATGAAGCGCGACACGCTGTTGTATTGGCGCAGGTTCTCAACGGTGGATACGCATCCGTTGGTCCAACAACTAACGAAGCCACAGGCAAGCCGAACATTGCATCGGTACCTTCCGCTTATGGTTCCCTCTCCACCGTTCTGTTGCAAGTTGGCACACCTACTGCTGATGGCGTTAAAACGTCATTGTCGCTTGAAACACCAAGCCTTAATGGCTTGATCTACGACTTCGTCGACTGCCAATAACTCGCCCGTACACTTACCTCGACGGTGAGTAGGTCGGATGATCGCGGGTAAGGGTGCTTGCACCATTATCTGAGGAAAGTCGGGGCTTCACAGGACAGAGTGCCGGCGAGAGTCGGGTCGGGGCAACTTGACGCAAGGTTCAACAGAGAACAAACCGCCGATGAGCGCAGTCGCAAGATTGCGAAACAGGTAAGGGTGAAACGGTGCGGTAAGAGCGCACCAGCACGTGAGGCAACTTACGTGGCTTGGGGCCACCATTCGAAGCAAGACCATGCAGTGGGCATGAGCTGTCCGTTCGTTTGTTGTTTACAACAAACAACCCACGGGTAGGTTGCATAGAGGGATGATCATCGATTACAGAACCCCGCTTACAGACCAACTCACCGTCACTTAATAACTAAGCGTTTTGCTTTATTTGGTTACGAGTCCACAGAATGAGTAACACCCCGATTATTTCAAGTGGAATATTGATGAGCCCACGGTCGAACACCGGCAACGCGAAATCGCCAAACTGCAGCCCCGAAATTGGCCACCAGAACATCTTGGTGTTTGTAAAGGCACCGTCGAACACCAAGTGCAAAAACATGCCAATGACGACGGCGAGCATTTTGCTCCGAGACTTCTTTCGTCCATAGGTAATCAACATGACCACAGCCATAATCGCCACCATGGTGACCAGACTGTGAAGAGGTCCAGCGTGTCCAAGAAATACTTCAATGGCATCGGGAGCAAGAGCCCCTGCAACAACTAGCCGATACGCAAATTTTTTATCGTGGAATACGAACCATATGGTCGCAATGGATGTGCCGATAAACCAAAAGAACATGACTTCCTAAAATACGATAAAGCTTCCGCAGTGCGGGCATTCAGGAAATTCATCTGCAGGCATTGCGCGCATTGAGTTGATTTCGCCTTGCGAAATGTCCAGATGGCACGACCCACACGTTGGCCCAGTCAAACGACACACTGCCCCATCTGGACGATGCTTGCGCTTTGCCTCGTACGTCGACATCAGCGAATGAGGGACTACTAACGACTGGGCACTTCGTTGCTCTGCGAGCACCGCAATCTCTGCGTCAATTTTTTGTTTTGCCGAACTGAGCGCCATGGTTGCAGATGCCAATGCGCTTTTTGCACTTGCTTGCAGAGGTGCGAGTTCGCTCTTTTTTAGTTCTGCAGCATCAACAACCCCCATGAGTTCAAGCTCGCGATCGTCGAGCGCGCTTCGCTCGGTTGTCACTGTTGCGATCTCATGCTGCAGCGCCTCTGCTTCGCGTGGTGCGATTACGGTTTTCAACTGCTTATTGAGTTTTACCAACTTGTCATCATGTTCATGCGACAAGCGATCCACTTTTGAGATTTCCGCATTCGCTTCAACAATCACTGCATCGCAATCGGCAATTTGTGCATCAATAGTTGCGAGTACATTCTTTGCTGCATCGCGGTCAATGGTTTCCTGCAAATGACTTAGACGATGCTTCGCTTGTGAAATTGCAATGTCTGTTGTCTGAACTGCGAGGAGATCTGACAACGCGGTCATCATTAACCTGCGACAGTCGTAACAGCAGAAGGTGGTAGACCATTTGCACAGTTGTACACCCAGTAAGCGCCAATTGGAACGGTGTTCACTGGACCGGCTGGATATCGATCTTTGATGTACTGCTTGCTTGGCGGCACACTCGACGCAACTGCTCCAGGAATGGTAGTCGTTGTCGTGGTTGTTGTGCTTGATGTTGTAACTACAGGCAGTGCCGGCGGTTCCACAAGGTTCACCACAACGGTGTTGTTCGGCACAACTGGAACCGTAGTCGTATTCTTGCCCTTTGCCTGAGTTGTCGTTGGCGCAGGAATCGTTCCCGACACCACTTGAGCCAAGCATTCATTACCTGGCAGATAGATGCGTTGTGGGGAAAGGTCTGCACGTGCTTCGGTTGCCATTGCTGGTGGCGGAGCTGGCCAGTCCGAAAGTTCGTTAATGGGGATATCACCAAGCGCTTCGTCCATCATCTGCTTCCAAATACGAGCTGGGTACATGGCACCTTGAATTCGCGCATATCCATCGGCTTTCACAAACTCGGGGATATTGACCATCGGCGTATACGCACGCGGGTCACCAACCCATACTGCGGTTGTCAGTTCGCGTGAGAACCCGACGAACCATGCATTGGTGTTGTCGTCTTGTGTTCCCGTCTTTCCCGCTGCAGGACGACCACCTTCAAGCTGTGTTCGACGCGCAGTACCAAACTTCAACACACCTTTCAACGCATCGATCGAACGCAATGCCGATGCTTCCGACAATGCCTGATCGGGATTCAATTCATGTTGATAAATGACGCCAGTGGCATCTTCGATCTTCTCAACAAAATATGGTTCATGATGAACTCCCATGTTCGCAATAGTTTGAGCGCCGGAGGCCATGTCTAATGGGCTGAGTTCGTTTGCGCCGGTGGAAAGCGACGCAAATGGCTTAATGAGATTCAAGCGCTCTGCATCTGTTCCCCACTCTGGTTTAGGAAGAAAGTCCGAACTCATCATTCCGTACATCAATGCAACGACTTTGTCGAGACCGACCACTTGTGCAAGACGTGCATATGCACAGTTGATTGACAGCGCAGTCATAGTTCGAAGGTTTGATACAGGCTGACTCACACCGTTTGAAATAAGGAATGTCGGTTCAGCATCATTACCTGGGTTGGGTAATGTGCACGGAAGCGTCCCGTCAATGACGTCGTCTGGCAACAGTCCAGCTTCCATTGCTGCAGCAAGAATAAACATTTTCACGCTCGAACCTGTTTGACGCCTACGCATAGCAACGTTTACCTCGCTCACCAAGAAGTCGCGACCACCTACCATTGCCCGAACACCACCTGTTGCATTGTCTACCGTGACGACTGCGGCCTGAATGTTTGCTGAGTTCTCTGGCATTTGCTCGAGCGCTGCTTTTTCAGCCGCAGCCTGAGTGCCTTTATCAAGTGTGGTGTAAATGCGAAGACCGCCATAGAACAGTTTTTTGTATCGCTCTTCGTATGTTGCACCAAGAATGTCGGAGCGGTTCAACAAATAGTCGCGAACCGCTTCGGAAAAGTACGTACGTCCAGTATCCGTTGCACGAGAAATTTCACGACGATTATCTGGAATTGGGCAATCCGCATCCTCAACCGTTCGCAATCGAGGATTTTCCCAACCCTTGCACGCGAGCGTGGCTTGTTCTGGAGTCATCTCTTCAACTTCAACTAATCGATTGAGCACCTGCTTGTATCGATAGCGAGATGCGTCCGGCTTTGTAAATGGGTCGCGCGATGACGGAGCCTGCACCATACCTGCAAGAAATGCTCCCTGGTTTTGAGAAAGCCCTTGTACCGAAGTTCCGAAGTACACCTCGGCCGCAGCTTGCAACCCGAACGCGTTGTTGCCGAAAAATACGGTGTTTAAGTACCGCTCAAGTATCTCTTCTTTGGATAACTGCTTTTCCAACATCACCGCCCCGCGAATTTGCAGAAGCTTTAGTCGGCTACCTGAAATTTTGCCACCAAGCAATTCATTCTTAATGACCTGCTGAGTGATAGTTGAAGCGCCTTGCCTGCCGCCACCCTGCGAGTTTGCCAACAGTGCCCTGCCTACAGCACGAAGATTCACCCCGTCGTGTTCATAGAACACCGAGTCTTCAACAGCGATAAATGCATTTTTTACCGCTTCGGGTACTACCGAAATTGGGGTCTGTTGAGTGTTCTTCACTTGAAACACGCCAACCTGTTGACCGTTGACGTCAAGCAAAATGCTGCGCTGTGCCAAGCCTGAAAACTGCGACAACGCAACAGGCTTCTCACTGTGCGCGTTCAGGATCCCCCAGGCCTGTGGAGCCATGGCCGTAATGATGGCTGTGATCGCAAGCGCTCCGGCGAGCATGGTGATCAACAGGCGGATACTCAACCTCAAGTGGGGATTCACGTTGCCATTAACACTAATCTGCCTACATGTCTTCTTCCCGTCAGTTCCCGATTCGCCCATTTCGCTTTGGAATTCAAGCAAGCAGCACACCTACTGGCAAGGAATGGGTGGAACTTGCACGAAAGACTGAATCACTCGGTTATGGCGCACTCACCATGCCCGATCACTTCACCGAACAACTTGCTCCACTTCCAGCACTGACCGCCGCAGCAATGGCAACGTCAACACTTCGCATTGGTGCGTTGGTTTGGGATAACGACTACAAACACCCTGTGGTATTTGCAAAAGAAATGGCAACACTCGATGTATTGAGTGATGGCCGACTTGACTTGGGCATTGGCGCTGGATGGATGATCACCGACTACGAGCAATCTGGTATTCCATACGAATCCGCTGGCACTCGCATCGACAAGATGATTGAAGGCATTGACATTATGAAAGGTTGCTTTGCACCTGGGCCGTTTTCATATGCAGGTAAGCACTACACCATCACCAACTACAACGGCATGCCTAAACCTGTGCAAGGGTCGTGCCCGCCAATATTGATTGGTGGCGGTGGGAAGCGCGTGCTCACCTATGCAGCAAAGGTCGCTGACATTGTGGGCATTAACGCCACGATGAGCGCAGGCGCAGTAGGGCCAGAAGCCATTTCCACCATGACCGCCGAAGCTGTTGACGCGAAGGTAGACATCGTGCGCGAAGCATCTGGCGACCGTATTAACGACATTGAAATGAACATTCGCGCGTTCCTAGTGAATGTCACCGATGATGCCGAAGGCGCCATCGGCAGGCTGGCAAAGGGTATGGGTGTTGAAGAGTCCATGGTTGCAAACACCCCGTTCGCGTTAATGGGACCTCCGAGCAAACTGATCGAGGACCTGCTCGCTCGCCGTGAGCGCTGGGGTTTTTCCTATGTAATCGTTGGTGGTGAAGACGTAGAGGCATTTGCACCAGTGGTGGCAGCGCTCGCCGGCAAATAGTTGACGACATGAAGTGTGTTTAGGCACAATGTGTCATAACCTAGAAGTCGGATTAGCCACAAGGGCTCTTCCTCATTTCACGAAAAGAGAAAAGTTATGCGCGGTACCGTCAAATTCTTTAATGCAGAGAAGGGCTACGGCTTTATTTCACGCGATGGAGGGGACGATGTTTTCGTTCACTTCTCGAACATCAAGGGCGAAGGCTACAAGTCTTTGTTCGAAGGTCAAGCCGTTGAATTCGACGTTGCACCTGGTCGCAAGGGTGAGGAAGCACAAAACGTCGTCGTAATCTGACGAACTAATTAATAATTCAGTCGATCGGATCGATCGGCGTGCTTAAACCACACGCCGATTCGATCTGCTCGGCGATTGCAAGGCAGCGAAGATCGGTGAAGCGAGACCCGATCACCTGGACACCCACTGGAAGCGAGTCGGCCATTCCGCCCGGCACCACCACTGCAGGAAGTCCAAGCAAGTTTGCTGGCAACACAGCACGTAGTTGTTGCAAAGTTCCCATTGCACTCTCAACATCTTTAATGTCGTTGTCGTAAACAAACGCTGGCTCTGTCCATGTCGGACAAATCAGCACAGGGTTTTCTTGGAACCACAACGACCACCGTCGTGCGACTCCGTTGCGTTGCGTCTGTGCATTTGCCCAGGCTGCAAAGTCAATTGGTGTCAATCCTTCACTGGTGAGCTCAAGGAATCGTCTACCGCCTTCGCCCATCACCATGTTCAGCAAGTCGAGCTGCAATGTGAGTTCGCCATTCATTTGAATTGACCACAACAAACATGCAAGTTCAAAATCTGGTGGCGTCGTTTCTACAACTTCATGCCCAGCATTTGACAATGCATCGGCTGCTTTTCGAACTGCAGCTTCAATACCAGGATGCGTAGTTCCACCTGGTGGGTTTGCCATTACAGCGACGCGAGTTTTCTTTGCAGCAGGAAATTCATCGAGCACTACAGGAACACTGATCGGGTCGCGCGCATGCGCTCCCGCAACAACTCGCAAACCTGCTCGCACGTCTGCAATGCGTCGCGCCATAACTCCTTGACCAAGCATGAGTTGCGAACTGAGTCCAAAGTCTTCAATTGGAAACATCTGTGCGTCGGGCACAACACCTTTGGTCGGCATGATGGAAGCGATGCCGTTGCAGTGCGCTGGGTTACGCAGCGAACCACCGATGTCGTTACCAAGACCAAGCGGTGACATTCCGCTGGCAAGCGCAGCGCCTTCGCCACCGCTTGAACCACCGGCGGTGCGATCTGACTTCCACGGGTTCTTTGTACGCCCGTACAAGGTGCTGTCGGTATGCACGCGTAGACCCAAGTCGGGCATGTTGGTGCGACCAAGCATGATTGCACCAGATGCCTTCATACGCTCGACAGTCGGTGCATCAATGGCTGGAATGGCCTCAGCAAGAGCAGTAATGCCCTGCGTGGTCGCCTGTCCCGCAACGTCAATATTGATCTTGACGGTGTATGGGACTCCGTGAAGTGGACCGATATGGCCACCTTGTGCAAGTGCTTTGTCGGCGGCATCTGCTGCAGTCCGTGCCTCATCACCCATTACCCGAATGATGGCGTTGATATTTGGGTTCACCTCGTCGATACGCGCGAGATGAGCGTCAACTACTTCCCTACTGGAAAACTTCTTACTGCGAATACCTTCAGCAAGATCGAGAGCACTTTTCCGCCACAGTTCGTTTGTCATGTTTCCCCCTTGAACCAAGAGTAACCAAACATGGTGTGGGCACTAGATTCGGAGCGTGGTGAAGAATCAGAAAGCGCTAGGGGCATTCCTCATCGTGTTTGCCAGCGCATGTTTCGCCATGGTTCCGTTTATGGCAAAAACCACCTACGACGAAGGCGCGAATGCCCTTGGCATGCTTTCCTCGCGGTTTGCAATGTCCGCAATTCTGATGGTGGTGCTACGCCTGATTTTTGTGCGTGACACCCCCTGGCCTCGCATGCAATTGCTGCCTGATTTGTTGTCTCTCGGTTTTGTCGGAATCACCATTTGTGCGTTGACCTACTTCACAGCTATTCGTGATATTGACACCAGCCTTGCCATCGTCATTTTCTATTGCAACCCCGTCATGGTGGTGCTTGCTTCATGGTTGATCTATAAGAAGAAACCATCCAAGAGCATTGTCTATGCATTGATCTTCACCATGGTTGGTGTTGGCATTACAGCAGGTGAACTTGGTGGAGGAAGCACACAAGCTGTGGTGCTCGTGCTCATTTCTTCACTCGCTTACGTGTTCTACGCGCTTGGATGTTCTCGTTCACTCAAGCACACCGACATGTTCACTGGTGTCACGTTTGTGAATATTGGTGCCGCTCTCGGTTTTAATTTATTTGCGCTGGTTTCACCAGGCGGTATGACAGCCGATTACCCAGACACCACCAAAGGTTGGCTCATCATCGTTGCGCTGGCCATTGTTGGAACCGTATTCCCAACATCTACTTTTTTCATGGGCTTAAAGCGCATTGGAACGAACATGACTTCCATCTTCACTACGAGCGAACCAGTATTCGGAATTGCATGTGGAGTGTTGATTTTGAATGAACGCCTTTCGCTCAACAGCGTGATTGGTGCAACCTTTGTTATTGGCGCTCTATTGATGCTGTCGGTTGTTGAGTCGCGTACTGAAACAGTTACCGCTCACCAATAACGGGAAATTGCTCGATTACTTCTCGTAATTCAGCAACAACTGCATTTCGCAATTCGGCAATGGTTTTCCCTAGCCGCACTACGACAAGGTCACGGTCTGGAATGATCATGATGTACTGGCCTTCGTAACCAGCGGCAACAAGGCTGTTGCGCTCTCCTGGCAATGTCCACCAGTGTGCCCCATAACCCAGCCCCGTCTCTTCGTCGAACACATGCTGTACTCGTGCGTGATCCACCCAGCCTTCGGGCAATATTCTCACCCCATTGCTCACCCCATTCCGAAGGTACAGCAGACCAAACTTGGCGAAATCTCTTGCTGTTGCATACACATATGAAGAGCCAACAAAGGTTCCCGCGGCATCAAACTTTGGCTCAGCATGCATACCTATGGCGTCGAACAATCGAGTGTGCATAAAACGTTCAATTTCGACATGAGAGCCGTGCCCATCGCCAAGAACATTGCCAAGTAAGCGAGTGACAATGTTGGTTGTTCCCGATGAATACACCCATTGGGCACCTGGCTCTACGGCAAGTGGTTGTGAAATCGCATAGCTCGCGATGTTGTCTTTTCCCGAGCCAAACAACATTTCAATTACATCGGATGCGTCGCCGTCTACATAGTCCTCCACCCATGACAGCCCTGACCGCATTTCCAGCAACTGTTGCAAGGTGATGTTGCAACGATCATCTGCATCCCACTCGGGAAGCAAGCGACTATCCGCAACGTTCAACAGCCAATCCATCTGTGCAATTCCGACAAGGGCATGCGTGATGCTCTTTGCCATCGACCATGAAATGAGCGTGGATTGTGCCGTAACTTCTGGACCGTATGTTTCCGAGACAATCTCGCCCTTATGCATCACTAGAAGAGCAAGAGTCACATTGTCGCTAGTCACTTCTGTGCCTCTAAAAATTTTGCGATGCACAGCACTTCGTCCATCGCATCGTTGCGCAACACGCCGTGAACATCATGCACGCCTGCTGGCGGAATAATGGCTTCTTGAATGTGCTTACTGAGTGATGAAAGCGGCATAAATAACTGGTCGGCATTGCGAGTGGAGGCAAGAACGCCGTTATCTACTTCGTACACAATGTTGTTGAACGAAACAGTGAACTTTCCTTGACTACACAACTTCTCTGCTTGTTCCTGCCTCCGCAACACCGTCTCGAAGGTTTGAATACGATCTCGCAGGTAAGCCGCTTCTTCGTAACGCTGAGCATCAGAATGTGCATTCATTCGTTCTGTCAATGCATTCAGCACAAACCTGCTCTTCCCAGTAAGTGCATCTGCAGCCTGTTGAACGGCGTTGGCGTACGACTCTGGCTCTGCAGTTCCTGAACACGGGCATTGCGCAAGGCCCAAACGCGCTGCAGAACACACCGGTGCTCCTTCAGGAGCAACATAATTGCGACCCATGCGCACCGTGCAGCGACGAAGTGGAATGACCGACTCAATTGCATCCACCACCTCGGTAGCCATAT
Source organism: bacterium (assembly GCA_029977615.1). Lineage (GTDB taxonomy): Bacteria > Actinomycetota > Acidimicrobiia > Acidimicrobiales > Ilumatobacteraceae > UBA3006. The sequence goes on along the minus strand of JAPOKO010000008.1, from coordinate 6,047 downwards.
TGCGAGTGGAAATGGGACCGATGCAAATGCCCTTTGCAGAAGGCGTCTTGGATACCAATAATCGAGGCCACTCTTCTTCAGTGGTTAAGCGCACATAGCAATACTTTGCCGTACGCGTGCCTGCGTGGTTGTACCGAGGACGCAGACGACCAATAATGCGCAATTCCAACACTTCGGCAGTCAACAAGTCGGGAGTTTGAATGAACTCAATTCCCTGCATCAGCTTCAGCAGCGAACCCACTTTGGTTCGTGATTCGTTCGTACCGAAATAACTTCTCACGCGAGAACGCAAATTGCTGGCTTTACCTACATACAACACTTCACCTTGTGCGTCGGTGAACATGTACACGCCAGTGGTTCGCGGCAATGTTTCGGTGAGCTTCAACTTCTTTGCTTGCGGATGCGAACCAAGTTTGGGCAGTGCAATGAGGTCATTCAGGTCGTACACGCCAAAACCTGCCGCACGTTCGATTAAGTAGTGCAATAGGTCCCCAGTTGCCAGCACATCGTTCATCGCGCGGTGAGCAGGCTGATGTTTCAAACCAAGGCTTTCCGCCAACGTAGACAGTTTGCAATTTGGCACTTCGCTGCGCACTAGGCGTCGAGCCAACGAAACTGTGTCCACCACTTTGTTGGTTAGCCGTGGCTTACCAGTTCGCTCAAGTGATGCCTGAATGAAGCCCATATCAAAACGTGCATTGTGCGCAACAATCACGGAGTCGCCGATGAATTTGACCAAATCGTCAAGCACGTCTTCAATGGGCGGTGAATTCATCACCATGATGTCGGTGATACCCGTAAGCATCACGATGAATGAAGGAATAGCGCAACCCGGGTTCACCAAGGTGTTGAAGCGTGCAATCTCTTCCCCACCTTGATACTTCACTGCACCAATTTCGGTAATTCCGCCTACTTCGGCTGACGAACCTGCAGTTTCTAAGTCGAGTACGCAAAACACCACATTGGACAATGCTGGGCTTGCATCATCGAGTGACAATTGCATGATTTACCGAGTGTAATTCTCGATTCGACTGCACAAATGATCCAGATCCGCGCGATCGTGACTGACCACAATGGCACTCACAGCAAGGCGATCGAGATGCTCACGGATCTGGTTTCGCACGCTTTCTCGCGACTCATCGTCAATAGCCGAGAGGGGTTCATCGAGTAACACGGCCTGTGGGCTGCCAACAAGCGCTCGCACGATAGCCACCCGCTGGCTTTGCCCTCCCGAAAGTGTTGAAGCCAACTGCTGGGCAACATTGGCAACACCAAATTGGTCCAGCATTTCGCTTGCCAGTTTCCGCGCAGCGTTGCGCTTCACGCCTCGCATGGTTAACGGAAAAGCAGCGTTGTCGAGTGCGGTCATAAACGGAAACAGCGAGTGATCCTGAAACACCATGCCAATGTTCCGTAATTCGGGCTGCACAAATAGATGCTTGGCTGGTGCGTCAACCATTACCCCATTGGCAATCAATTCGCCTTCGCCAAGCGGACACAGGCCAGCAATTGTCCGCAAGAGCGAAGTTTTACCTGTTCCGTTCGCGCCAAACACGCCAACTATCTCATTGCCAACATCAAGTGAAAACTGACGAGAAAATTCGCCGACCGCAACCGTGCCATGCAAAGAAATCATTCCGATGCACCACCAATCCACCGATCTCGCAAACCGACGAGTACACCCACGCAGATAGCCACCAGCACGAAGCTCAAGGCATACGCGCCCTCAGGATTACTCTCAAGCATGGTGTACACCGCAAGTGGGGCTGTTTGCGTACGACCCTGAATATTGCCCGCGAATGTAATGGTCGCACCGAATTCACCTAACGCTCGCGCCCACGCGAGCATCACACCAGCCACCAATGAAGGCTTCAAGAGAGGCAGTGTGACCCGCATAAACCGAGTGAGATCTTTGGCTCCCATTACCGCTGCTGCCTCTTCGTACTTTGTATCGATAGACCTGAGTCCACCCTCAAGGGCAAGAACCAAAAATGGAAGCGCCACAAAGGCTTCGGCGATGATCACTCCCCACAGCGAATATGTGAGCTGAATGCCAAACAAGCGGTCAAGCACCCCACCGAGTAACCCGTTCGTCTTTCCATAAGCACCCAACAACGCAACGCCACCTACTACAGGTGGCAAAACCATGGGCAACAACACCAAGGCGCGAACGAAACGACGCCCGGCAAACTGCATTCGTGCCAAACACCAAGCGAGTGGCAAGCCAAGCACAAGCGCCAGCACGGTTGCACACACCGAGGCGTACAGCGAGATTCGTAAGGCGTCGCGAGTAGAGACATCCGTTACTTGCCCCCAGAGTGTCGACCAGGCAACTCGCTTCAACAAGCCCACGATTGGAAGCGCAAGAAATACCACGCCGAGCAGCGCCCCAATACGCACAAAGCGTGGTGTTTGCGAACTAACGCTGCTCATCTACGGGGCCAAGAATCCAAAGGTTTTCAAAATTTTCTGTGCTGCAGGTGAAAGAACAAATTGCACAAACGCTTCAGCTTGTTTGGAATTCTGGCTGCCGCGAATTGTTGCTATGCCATACATTGCGTTCACGTTTTTGCCACTAGGAATGCTGACTACAGAAATCCATTTCTTGGCCGACAACGCATCTGTTGTATACACAATTGCCGCATCGGCATCCCCCGTAGACACCGCATTCAACGTAGCTGTTGCATCAACACCACGTGTAATTTTTGACTCGGAAATCACCACGCCATAACGCGACAGCACTGTTGCCGCATACACACCGCATGGCACAGTCTTTGCACAGAGCGAGATAATTGATGCTTTTGCCAAGTCTGATACTGATGAAATACCCAGAGGATTTGAGCGCTTCACAATCAATTGCATCGAGTTACGTGCGAATACTTTTGGCGACTTCACCACATTCCCTGTTGCCAGCAATTTGTCGAAACTAGTGAGGTCGGCCGCGGCGAAGACATCGGTTGGTGCACCAGACTGTATTTGTGACACCAAACTTGATGTTGAAGCAAAATTAAATCGAACCTTGATAGACGGATTTGCCTTTTCAAATTGCTTACCCAGCTCTGTGTAAGCCTTGGAGAGTGAAGCAGCAGCAGAAACCGTGATGGTGATCCTTTTGGTCTGACTGTGTGCCGCGTGAACAGGGGCACCCACCCCAACAGCAACCGCGAGAACGACCAAGAGCAATCTCAGTCGGGCTAATATAGTCACAGTGAGACTATATACGCCGTCTGTACTTGACCACATAGTCCTCGCTCTTGTCTGCGAAAAACCTCAACATGGATTTGCCATTTCCAAAGAACTTGACGCTGACGAATCCCTTGTCACCGTCATGAAGGTGCGTCGCCCACTGGTGTACCGATCCATCAACAGTCTGGAATCCGCGGGACTCATTCGTCCATCAAAGACCGAGGCCGGAGTCCAAGGTTCTGAACGAACGGTGTACTCCCCAACTGCCCGCGGCAAGACGACCTCGGCAAAGTGGCTAGAGAGCATTGTTGAACATCCGAGAGATGCCCGCATTGAACTTCTAGCCAAGTTCGTTCTTCGGAGTCGTGCAAACATGTCGAATAAAAGTCTGGCCAAACGCCAACGGGACCTCTTTTCCATGTTTGCTCAAGAATTTAAGGCGAAAGAGAAAGCGGCTAAGACAAACACAAAATTGGTTGCACGCTGGCGATACGAGTCCATTCACGCCATGATTCGCTTGCTTGATTCGGTGATTGACGGTTAATTGCCTAAAGTTTGATTACACAAGGAGACACACATGATTCACGAAGTAATTGAGAAATGGCACCTCCATATGAAAGGGCAACTTCCCGGTGGTCTTGATGAATTACTTGATGACAACGTGGTGTTTATCTCTCCAATCGTGTTCACTCCGCAAGAAGGTAAAGCAATCACCAAGCTGTACCTCCAAGCTGCGGGACAAACATTGCCAGGAGAGAAAAAATCGTCAGGCACACCTACAAGTGACGATAAATCTTTCCGATACATCAAAGAAGTTCTCAGTGGCAGCACTGCAGTCTTGGAGTTTGAGACTTATGTTGAAGGTAAATACGTGAACGGAATCGACATGATCACCTGCAACGATGAAGGAAAGATCACTGAATTCAAGGTGATGATTCGACCTCTGCAAGCAATCAATCTTGTGCACAAGCAAATGGGCGAAATGCTTGAACGCATGAAGCCATAGCGAAGTAGTCTTGCCCCATGAGTTCACATGATGAAGACCACTCCAGCCACCGCATCGGATTACTCCGCGCAATGGTGCTTGGTGCCAACGACGGCATCATCAGCACTGCATGCCTCGTCCTTGGTGTAGCTGCAGCCACTGCAGAGCGCTCAACAATTCTCACTGCAGGAATGGCAGGACTTGTTGCCGGTGCGGCTTCAATGGCTCTTGGCGAATTAGTCTCCGTGAGTTCACAGCGCGACTCAGAGCAGTCCGACATTGCAAAAGAAAAGTGGGAGCTCGAGCACACCCCTGATATTGAATTGGCTGAACTTGCTGGCATTTACCGTAAGAAAGGTCTGCCACAGGCGCTAGCCCAAGAAGTTGCAGTCGAACTCACGAAACACGATGCCTTGAAGATCCACCTCGCAGAAGAACTTGGCATCCACGAGGCGACACGGGCTCGCCCAATTCAAGCAAGTCTTGGTTCGGCAGGGTCGTTTGCAGTTGGTGCTGCAATTCCACTTATCGCTGTCGCCCTTTTCACCGAAGCTATGCGTTTCACTGGAACCATTGCTGTAGTAGTGCTCACCCTTGTCGCGTTGGGCGTTTCTAGCTCCAAATACGGCGGATCTAAACCTGCTCGCCCAGTGCTTCGCGTGGTCATTGGTGGTCTTATTGCCATTGCCGTCACCATGGCTGTTGGCAAGTTGTTTGGTGCTGCTGTCGCCTAAAGGCGTTTCACTGAAACAACACATACCATTCCGCTAACGAGCGAAAGGGTTACCGCATCGCATTCGACAATTGAGTCATGCTGCTCAAGATTAATAGTTGAGTCCGCACTCTTCACCTGCGCAGCCCCACCAACTGCAACCACGATGCTCGCGCCAATCAACAATCCAGCTTCAGAAACAATCGCCATTTCTCCATCGGTTTCTTTTCGTCGCACCATCAAGTTGATATCCATAATTGGGCCATCGAGAAGCGCAGCTTCGGTTATTGCATCACCTCGGAACCGAACCACTTGCATTGGCAAGCACTGCAGTTTCTTGCGGTCAACGGACAACAACATGCCAGCACCTTCAACAACTACCAACGAACGATTCACGCACTCGATACGGGAAAAAGGTCCGTCTTCGTTTACCGGCGCCATGGCAAGTCGCCATGTCCACTCTCCTGACTCATTGCGATCGCTCGCAATTTCGTAGCTTGTGCCACGTCCATTAGCCCATGGCATCGGAGTGTGTTCGCTGCTTCGTTGAATTCGCACTCAGGCAAACTACACCGCCTATGGTTTGGTCATGGATCACTCACAAAAAACCGAATGGGCACGTCCAGTTGTCTATTTCGAGATAGAAGCGCGAGACGAAAACCTCTTAATTCCCTTCTACAAAGAAATGTTCAATTGGGATATTGGTGATGGCCCAATCCATCGCATTCCAACCGGAATTGGTGGACCAGAAAACGGTATTGGTGGTCACATTCGGAAAGGCAAGCGTGGAGGCATCGCGCTCTACATCCAAGTGAAAAGCGTGGAGCGATCGTTGTTGCAGGCAGTTGAACTTGGCGGAACCAAAACCATGGATCCGTATCAAATACCTGGCGGCGCACTGATTGCGGGAATTACCGACCCTGAAGGCAACTCTCTCACACTCGTGCAGCAGTAGTTGCTAAAAAAGTGAAAACACCTCGTGTGTAGTTGAACCTTCCGCAATACAGGACAACCACTCGGCACTGATGCCCGAATAGTTCCGATAACTGGCATCAGCCTGACTTGCTTCGCCAAATAGCGTTACCGAAATGAATTTGCCCTTTGCATCAACTGCAACTGTGCGACGCGCTAAACCCGGGCGATTGAGATAACACCACTCCTGCA
>JAPOKO010000089.1 GCA_029977615.1 bacterium | reverse complement strand
AAATTTAAAATCAGGGTCTGTAATTATTGATGGTAAAGATATTTCAAAATTATCTCCACAAGACAGAGTTAAAGAAGGCATTTCTTTCGTACCTCAAACAAAAAATGTTTTTGCAGGAATGACTGTTGAGGAAAATTTAGAAATGGGTGCATTTCTTATGAAGGATGAAATTCAGAACATTATTGAAGAAATCTATGAATTGTTTCCGATTTTAAGAGAGAAAAGAAATCAAATGGTTGGAGAACTTTCAGGAGGACAAAGACAACAAGTTGCATTAGGCAGAGCACTGATGATCAAGCCTTCCGTGTTGATGTTGGACGAACCAACGGCTGGTGTATCACCTATTGTGATGGATGAATTATTTGATCATATCATAAAAGTAAAAAGAACTAATGTAGCAATTTTGATGGTTGAACAAAATGCAAAACAAGCTCTTAATATTTCTGATAGAGGCTATGTTTTGGTTACCGGTGAAAATAAATATTCTGGAACAGGACAAGAGTTACTTAATGATCCAAGAGTAAGAAGCTCTTTTTTAGGCGGATAA
>JAPOKO010000088.1 GCA_029977615.1 bacterium | reverse complement strand
GCTTTGAAGAAGACGCTCAAATCGATACCGCAGGGAAACGACAACCCCGAAGTCGAGAAGGAGTTTATTCGATTGTTGCAACACGAAGTCATGAAATTCAACGAGTTCTTCATTAACAAAGAGGAAGAGCTGGTGATGAAAGAGAGCAGATTAAACGTGATGTTCAGCGAAATCGTCGGGGAGGATAAACTTTTTGTTTTTGAGAACGCGAACAAACACAACGTTGAGGGCGATAAAACGAATAATAATACCTCGGCGAACGCGGCCGCCGCTTCTGCTTATGAAGCACCAACTTCACAACAACAACAACAACAACAACAACAACAACAACAACAACAGATGATGGCAGATGCTACAGCTGTGGATCCAAATAATTTAGAGGTTGAGGCGGAGTTGTGCATGCACTTGGCAAACTTCCACGGCGAGTTGGTCCTCATGGAACACTGGACGAATATCAACTTCACCGCCTTGGTGAAAATCTTGAAAAAGCACGATAAACTCTCTCGAGTCGCCTTGCGTTCTCCGATATTAGTTTCGGTCTCGAAACAACCGTTTT
>JAPOKO010000087.1 GCA_029977615.1 bacterium | reverse complement strand
GCGAAGACGACGCCTTCGCCGGAGCCGCCCGAGCCGGAGCTGGAGTTTGCCTTTGTCTTTCCCACGGCGGCGGCGCGTTGCTCCCGTAGCTGCTGCTGCTGCTGCTGCGCGTTCTTTCTGCCGTATGTGCTGTTACCGTGGTACGGGGTGGAGTTGTCCTGGTCGGAGGAATTGTTGTCGGAGGATTTGCTGTTCGGAGTTGTTTTTCTCTTATTCTTGTTTTCGTTCTTTTCGCTGTCGGTTTCTGCGACGCCGCGGCGACGATGACGCGGAGTCGTGTTAGCGTTGTTGTTGTTGTTGTTGTTGTTGTTGTTGTTGTTGTTGTTGTGATGGTCGTGGCTCATGCCGTAACTCTCGCTGGTTGAACTCTTGGATTCTTGGCTGTTTCTGTTTTGCGATTGCGCCGAAGTCCCCTCTTGCTCGTCGTCCTTCATCTTCTCTTGGCCGGTTTTACACCGCCACTTGACCAAATCTTCGTCCAACTGATTCAATTGGGCCATAAAACCGGCGTTTGGATTAATCTGCGGTCTCGCCAACCGCATTCGCATCAAAGCTTC
>JAPOKO010000086.1 GCA_029977615.1 bacterium | reverse complement strand
ACTTGTCTCCAAATAATTCTCATCACGGATAGGACGAGGATCAGAAACTGGCTTAGTAGTAACTCGCATGAGTATTTCTCACTTTCTAGTGAAAAGTGGCACCTCTGAATATTTGAAAATTTTCAAGTCTTCTCTTCCGACTAAAAGAATGGAAAGACTATGTTTGTGTTACTGTTTTCAAATTATCATAAATCTCTAAACAACAGTTAAATAACAACAACAACAACAACAACAACAACAACAACAACAACAACAACAACAACAACGCAACTCAGTAGTCTCCAAACGATAACGAAGTGATGTTGTAAAGTTACACCCTCGGGACTTTTACCTCTGTACACTATCACTGCTGTTGCTGCCGTACAATTCTAATTTCTGACTCTACACTCTCTATCTGTCTAGTTTTCTTTTGAATTTGATATTTGAAAAAAAAAATTATTTAAAAAAAAGTCAATTAATCAAAAGGATGTGTAGGGCTTTATCATGATCTATCTGGCTTCGGTGTTCACGTGTTCTTTTTTTGTGTAATGAGTTTTCTTTCCCCCCTGCCCCCTCCTATTTTT
>JAPOKO010000085.1 GCA_029977615.1 bacterium | reverse complement strand
CAATAATGTCATCTGATAAACTCTTAAGAGCAAATTCACCTGTGGGGTTAGGTTATATCCCAATGGTTGTTGAGCAAAGCGGCAGAGGTGAAAGAGCATACGACATCTACTCAAGACTTTTAAAAGAAAGAGTTATCTTTTTAGTTGGGCCGGTTGATGATATGACTGCCAACCTTGTTGTGGCTCAATTACTTTTTTTAGAGGCTGAAAATCCAGATAAAGATATTTCCTTATATATTAACTCCCCCGGGGGCTCAGTGACCGCTGGCATGGCAATTTATGACACCATGCAATTTATCAAGCCTGATGTGAGCACTTTGTGTATCGGACAGGCTGCTAGTATGGGAGCACTTTTATTAACAGCTGGAGCAAAAAACAAGCGTTTCTGTCTTCCTAATTCAAGAGTCATGATTCATCAACCATTAGGTGGATTTCAAGGTCAAGCTTCTGATATTGAAATACATGCCAAAGAAATTCTTTACCTTAAAGATAAATTAAATAGAATCTTATCTCATCATACAGGTCAAGACATTAAGACAATCTCGAAAGATACAGACAGAGATAATTT
>JAPOKO010000084.1 GCA_029977615.1 bacterium | reverse complement strand
CTTCGCATGAGATCGTCGTCGTTCTCTGAGTCCTCGTGTTCGTTCAGAGGTGGAGCAACGACGACAACGAAGACGACGCGCGTTATGTCCGCGAGACGCACTCAAACAATCTTCCGCTGCGTATCTCTTTCCTCTTCGAAGAATGAAGAGAGCACGACCACGAGCGGGCGAAGACGACAACAACAACAACAACAACAACAACAACCGCTGGTACAAGCGTTGCAAGAACAAAGAAAGAATAACAAGAAGAGAGGATCGGGCGTCATCGTTGGCGTTCGCAACAGTAATAATAATAATAATAATAACAGTAGCAGCAGTAGTAACTATTCGTTGAAAGGTAACGAGAACGATCACTATTCGTCGTCGTCCATCAAAGCATCAGAAACAGCATACAGATACGGTAAAAAGAATTGGTGGGGCAACGGGTCCTACACGAATTCCGTGTTCAGCAAGAAAGTTGTTACGAGAGCGACGACGAGTAATAACTTCTCCGCGTACGCAGCTTCGGACGACAATAACAACAACAATGACATTTTTAAAGGGAATGCAGTTTTGAATCTCTTCCTCGG
>JAPOKO010000083.1 GCA_029977615.1 bacterium | reverse complement strand
ATCTATAGATATATTATGTAGTGTATGAGCGTATGTATGTAAGTGTGTAAGAGCGTAAGAGCGTCGCAGACGCATGAGCGAAGCGAATGCACTGTGGGGGCGAAGCACCCACACTTATATGACCTCACTATTTTTTTTCTCCAAAATATATACTCCATCGCAAAAAATTGACACCATCATAGTCTCTATCTCTTTACCCCACTGCGACAAAGACTACCCTACGACAAAAGACTTCTCTACACTATGTCCTCCTACGAAGACTCCAACAACAACAACAACAACAACAACAACAACAACAACAACAAACTTGACCACGATCTCCAAATTAACTTCAATAATATCTACAATATTTATTCTAACTTTCAACACGATTATGAAACTTTTTACAACAATCTCGATGATATCAATCCTCAACAAAAAAATGAACTCCTCGCACACGCTAATTTAAAACTTCAACACGCTCGTGAACAACTTAACCTCGCTAGGAACAATGTCTCTAACATTCTTCTTAATAAATACTACAATTTCGATAATTTCCCTGATAAATACAAAAAATACTTCGTCCCTCCTTC
>JAPOKO010000082.1 GCA_029977615.1 bacterium | reverse complement strand
AATATGAAACATACAAAGTGTATTCTGATCAGATTAATAAACAAAACGAACAGCTAATGACCATTAGAGGTTTATTCAAATTTGTTGAACTTGACCCAATTAACATTGATGAAGTTGAACCTTGGACAGAAATTGTAAAAAGATTTAAAACAGGAGCCATGTCATATGGTTCAATTAGCAAAGAAGCTCACGAAAATCTAGCCGTTGCAATGAATAGAATTGGTGGAAAAAGCAATTCTGGAGAAGGAGGTGAAGATCCAGGAAGATTCAAAAAAGATAAAAACGGTGATTCAAGAAATAGTTCAATCAAACAAGTTGCATCAGGAAGATTTGGAGTTAGTTCATATTACTTGACAAATGCTAATGAAATTCAAATCAAAATGGCTCAAGGCGCTAAGCCTGGTGAAGGGGGTCAATTACCAGGACCAAAAGTTAATCCATTGATTGCTAAGGTTAGAAACTCAACCCCCTATGTTGGATTAATTTCACCCCAATATGAACCACAACTGGATTACTAAACTGTGCCGCATCGCATGGTGTAAATCGTGTGATGAAGTGTGCAGTCACATTTGTAGCAGTGC
>JAPOKO010000081.1 GCA_029977615.1 bacterium | reverse complement strand
CCGTCCGCGAACTCGGTCAAACATATCGCGCACTCCGACGAAAAATGTTCTTTTTGCGTTTCACCAACACCTTCACCGCTAATCGTGTTACTGTTATTACTACTGCTGCTAAACACGAACCCGCTCTCCGTTCTCAACCTCTCCACGTCTCTCCGTAAACTTTCCTCGTCGAAGTCTCCCTTCGTTCGATACAGCATTCGGTCTGAAGACCATAAATCCGCGCCGTGTGAATATAAGCTCACATCGGAGGCGTACAGTAACCGTCTCGTTTCTCTCCGATGCGTCGCCAACAAGTCGTCTTCGTTGTTGTTGTTGTTGTTGTTGTTGTTGTTACTTTCCCCGCCGGTGATTCGGTCGCGAAAGAGCTGTCGATCGGACTCGTATAAGTGCGCGTCTGGGTCTTCGTGTTCGTTGTTGTTGTTGTTCGAAGAAGACATTGTCGGTGTTATTTATCATTCATCGGCGCGCGTGTTCTTCTTCTTTTGACGCGTAACTGTTTTTCCAAACTGCACATCCCCTCTTCTTCCTATTTAGGGGATAGCTTTATTTTCCCCCACAACGCGCGCACTCTTCTTTATTTACATCCATTCGC
>JAPOKO010000080.1 GCA_029977615.1 bacterium | reverse complement strand
ACGGGCGCAGCTTTCTGATAAGATCGAAGACGTAAGCTATGCGATGTACCATGCGATCGTGTCAGACGCGGAAGTTTCTGCAGTGAAACCTTCTCGACTCGCCTTGGCGTGCATTTGCGCCGCGAGATTACAATTAGAGAGCGAAGGATTTCTTTATAACGAACCGATGTTAACGGATGATTTGAGATTGGCTGTCGGGGAAGACTCTTGGTTGGCCACGAATGAGCTCGAGCTATTTTCGCGAAATATCTTGGAACGATACAATTCATCCATGACTGAAAGCCAACAACAACAACAACAACAACAACAACAACAGTATAATCATAACAATAACAATATTAACGTATGCTCTGACAGCAAGGATGTCGACAATGTAAATAATGGACCATCGTTTTCATCTCAAGTGTCGCAATACGAGCACGCGTGCATAGAAGAAGAAGAGAAAAACGAGGAAGAGGAAGATATGGTGTATGAAGACGAGGAGGAGTTATGCGAGGGAGAGGATAGAGAAGATGATGGTGAGGACGGAATCGAGTGCGATGACGATGATGACGATCTTTCTCCATACAAAGAAGATTCTTTGATGAGACCGCCTACCGG
>JAPOKO010000007.1 GCA_029977615.1 bacterium | reverse complement strand
CCAACGCCAGGCAGTGAATCAAGTTCGGTTACTGATGCACGATTGATATTCAGCACGCCGCTTGAACTCGATGAATTCTGCGTCGGTTGAACGCCGTTCATGCCAGGTTGAGGCCGTGCGAATACAGGACGTTCGGCAGCTACTTTCGCTGGAACATAGATCTGCGAAGAGTCCATGAGCGGTGTTGCCAAATTGACGACTTCCAAGTCGGCGCGTGCAGTTGCGCCGCCTGCGGCAAGCACCGCGTCAATCATGCGTGCACTGTTCGACAAGGTGTAGACGCCAGGATTCTTCACCTCTCCTGCAACGTGTACAACAATGCCGAGAGACGAATTCACTTCTACTGGTAACGACGCTGATACAGCACCAGTAAGCGAAGTTGCAGTAAACGAAATAGAGGATTCAACGGGAGCAGGAGGAACACGCACCACCCACCATGCGCCCATACCAACCACCGCAACAGCTACTGCGGTTGAAATGACACGGCGATAACCGAACCACTGAATTTGTTCAATGAGCCGCTGGTACACGGCTACATGTGTGCGAATTTAAAAGAGTTGTGCAGTCAGTTTTCTTCGATACCCAACCGTGCGCGGATCTTCTGCGCCCATAATGTCAAGTATTTCGAGATATCGAGATTTAGCAACTTCATCGGTTTTCACTCGCGGAAGCAAACCTGCAAGTTCATTGTCAAAATCATCATTAATAACGAATGGTTCAGGTTCAGTTACAACCTCGGCCACAGGTTGTAGCCCATCTTCGCCCAATGGAATAAGAGCTTCAACAATTTCTTTAATGGCATGATCAGGCTTCGCACCAACAAAACCATCCATTACTGCACCATCTTTCAGGATGAAAACAGCAGGAATGCTTTGCACTTGAAAGGCCATTGAAATTGACGGATTCTCATCAACGTTGACTTTCGCCAACACCACTTTTCCGTTCGTGGCATCGCAGTACTTTTCCAAAATTGGACCGAGCGTTTTGCACGGCTCGCACCAGGGAGCCCACAGATCGACAATGACGGGAACCGAATTGGAACGATCAAGCACTTCAACCTGAAACGTTGCATCGGTGACGTCAATAGCCATGATTGGAACGCTACCGCCAACGCCCAGTTTGGCTTCGTAAATGATGCGAAGAATGACTAGTTTGGCGGTGATGAATTCGCCTCAATCAGTGCCCGCGGGAATACGCGAAGACCGAGTTTCGGCCTGGCTGACAGCAAACATCACTGGAGCAACTGCTCCGTTTTCATTTGAACTCATCGCAGGTGGGCATTCGAACCTCACATTCAAAGTGACTGATGCATCGGGTAATCGTTACGTGCTGCGACGTCCGCCGCTGAGTCATGCACTGGCCAGTGCTCACGACATGGGTCGCGAGCACCGAATCATTTCTGCCCTTCATGACTCGCAAGTTCCTGTAGCGCCAGCACTTGGGTTATGTACCGACATTGAAGTAAACGATGCGCCGTTTTACGTGATGTTGTTCGTGGACGGATTGATAGTTCGCGACAACGAAACTGCGCGGCGTGACCTGACTGAAGCAACACGACTTCATGCAAGCAACTCACTCATTGACACAATGGCGAAAATTCATCAAGTTGTACCGAGCGAAGTGGGGTTAGGCGAACTAGGACGACACGAGGGCTACATCGAACGACAGTTGAAGCGTTGGTATGGACAATGGAACGCGTCAAAAACTCGCGAATTGCCTGCAATTGACCGCGTGCATGAAGAACTGTTAAAGCGAATCCCTGAACAAGGGCCTGCAACCATCGTGCACGGTGACTATCGCTTAGACAACTGCATGATTGATTCAGCGGGAAACATCGTTGCAGTGTTGGACTGGGAACTGTGCACACTTGGCGACCCAATGGCTGACCTTGGACTGTTGATGGTGTACTGGACTGGCCCAGACGATGACGCTGGCGCAAACAACTTCGCCACCACTACTGCACCTGGCTTCCTAAATCGTCAACAACTTGCAGAGCGTTACGCACAAGCGTCTGGGCGTGACATTTCGCACCTCGACTTTTACGTTTCGTTTGCGTACTGGAAATTGGCATGCATTATTGAAGGCGTTTATGCACGGTATATCTCAGGCGCAATGGGCGAACATGACCCACAGGCTTTTCTAGCGTTTAAAACACAGGTAGAAACTGCAGCAGAAAAAGCCGAGCAGTTGCTTTCGCGTCTACACTGACGCGTGCAATGACCGATTACACCATTTCCCCCGATTTCGACGGAAAACTTCCCGAACTGAAGCAACCAATCCTGGTTGCCATGATGACTGGTTGGATCGATGCGAGTGCTGCGGCAGCTGCGGCGATGGAGACTCTGATTACGGAGACCAATGCAATTCCGCTCATTGAGTTTGATGGAGACACGTTCGTTGATTACCGCGCTCGCCGACCACTGATGCAGTTGCGTGAAGGCGTGATCACCAAACTTGACTGGTCTGCTCCACGCATCATGGTCGGACATGATGCAAATAACGAACCAGTGTTGTTGCTCACCGGTCCGGAGCCAGATTCACGTTGGCAGCATTTCGCTCAATGTGTTGTTGAGCTGAGCGAGAAACTCAATGTACGTCGCATGCTGGGAATGGGCGCCTACCCGATAGCCACACCGCATACGCGCGCCGTGAAAATTTCATGCACTTCTCCAGATGCTCACCTTTCATCACTCCTTCCATTTATCAAGAGTTCAGTAGATGTTCCTGCAGGCATGGAGGCCGTGCTGGAGCAAGCAATGTTTAATGCTGGAATTCAATCTGTTGGGCTGTGGGCGCAGGTGCCCCACTATGTGGCTTCCATGAGTTACCCGGCCGCCGCGGTCGCCCTTATCTCAGCGGTCTGCGACACTGGCGGCATATCCATAGATGGGAATGCGCTTCGCGAACAGGCTGGGGCACAACGCGAACGACTGGACGAATTAGTTCGTGGAAACAGTGAACACTTAGCCATGCTTGCCCAATTAGAGACCGCTTTCGACAACACACACGGCGACAACGGCATTCCAACTTCGGGTTTCGGTGGTGGACCGCTGCCAAGCGGAGATGAATTGGCTGCCGAACTCGAACAGTTCCTGAGGGACAACCAAGCGGACTAGTCCCCACCACTGCCTGCAAGGCTACGGTTACAGAGCAGCAATAATTCGGGGGAACTGCATGCCAGATAGTTCAAAAAAAGATTTTGTTGAAGCTCTTGCTCGAGGACTTGAAGTCATTCGGTCTTTTGATCGATTACACATGAAGCAGACCATCTCCCAAATTTCTGAACGGACAGCGCTCGCTCGTCCGACAGTGCTTCGTCTTCTCATCACATTGGAAGAACTTGGCTATGTTCGTGAACTCGAAAATCGGTATTCACTTACTCCAAAAGTTGTGGATCTAGGAATGGCTTATATTTCATCGCTGGGCCTGTACGGATCTGCAAAGCCCCACATGGAACTACTGTCTAAACAGGTAGACCAAACTGTTTCGCTTGCCGAACTTGATGGCAGCGACATTGTGTATACAGGTCGCGTTGAAGTTCCGAAAATTGTCAGCGTAGGAGTGACGGTGGGAGCGCGCCTTCCATCGGCGAGTACTGCGCTGGGTCGAGTTCTCCTTGCAGACCTCTCTCTCGCTGAACTCGAGGAAGTTCTCAATACACCAACGATGTCCATGTTCTATCCACGGACGAACTTCACTGCTGACCAGCTTCGCCCACGACTTGATCTTGTACGCAACAAGGGTTGGGCTGAAAGCGATGAAGATCTGCAATATGGCGTTCATGCAATCGCCGCGCCTATTCGAGGCGAACATGGCGATGTTGTTGCCGCCGTGGGCATTGGGGTACACACCTCGGAAGTTCCTAAGGAAGTAGTTCGAGAAAATTACTTGCCGTTGTTGCTTGAAGCAGCAAAAGGAATTGAAAACGATTGGCACAAGTGCGCAGAACTGCCGACTTCTATGGCGTCTCTTAATTTGGATGGCCTACAACTGCTTCATCTGCGTCGTAACAACTCATGAAACTCGACGGCGGCATCTCCAGCAATCTGGCAAACGCCGCATCGTCTGCCCAAGCGCTTGAGTCTGCTGGCTACTCAGGTGGGTGGACCGCCGAAACCGCGCACGATCCGTTCTTCCCATTGCTGTTGGCTGCCGAGCACACATCACATCTGGAAATTGGCACATCAATTGCAGTTGCTTTTGCACGCAACCCCATGACCTTGGCAAACATTGGCTGGGACTTGCAGTCGTATTCCCAAGGCAGATTCATCTTGGGACTCGGCAGCCAGATAAAGCCGCACATCACCAAGCGATTCAGCATGGAATGGAGCCACCCTGCCCCACGCATGCGCGAAATGATTCAAGCAATACGGGCTATTTGGGGAACTTGGCTCACCGGTGAACCATTGCAATTTCGTGGCGAGTTTTACACCCACACGTTGATGACGCCGTTCTTCACTCCGGACAAACGTGACCTAGGAAGTTTTGGAGTTCCAAAAATTTTTCTTGCTGGCGTCGGCGAATTGATGACCGAAGTTGCAGGCGAAGTATGTGACGGGTTCATCTGCCACGGATTCACTACCGAGCGATACCTTCGCGAAGTGACGCTTCCTGCGTTGGCACGAGGTCGTGCGAAAGCCGGAAAAACGATGGACGATTTCGAAATAGTCGGCCCAAGCTTTGTCGTGACGGGTTCTAACAATGAGGAAATGAACACTGCTGCTGCTGGAACCCGTCAACAAATTGCGTTTTATGGAAGCACTCCCGCATACAGCGGCGTTCTAGAACTGCATGGCTGGGGTGAATTGCAGGGCCAGTTGAATTCGCTTTCCAAAGTCGGCAAGTGGGAAGAAATGGGAAGTCTCATTACCGATGAAATTCTGAACACGTTCGCGGTTGTTGGATCACCTGAACAGATTGCACCCGAACTGAACAAGCGTTATGGCGACGTGATTGACCGGTTGAGTTTCTACGCACCATATTCAAGTGACCCTGCGCGTTGGACGCAGGTCATTCACGACCTCAAGTCGATTTAGATCGATCCTGTATCCAACTTTTTCAACATCTTCGACGCAACAATTTGCAATTCTCCGCTGTCCTGCAGTTGTTGCGCTGCGCGAACCTGGCGAGCAACACGAGGATTCTTCACAAACCGATCTTGGTGGCGTAAGAAGAAATCCCAGTACAGCACAGTGAATGGACAGGCATCATCACCTGTGCGTTTCTTTCGGTCATATACACAACCTTTGCAGTGGTCACTCATGCGATCGATATATGCGCCACCACTGGCGTACGGCTTTGTGGCCAGCATTCCACCGTCTGCATATTGCGACATACCGATCACATTGGGAACCATGACCCATTCGGCGGCATCGATGTAGCTGTTCCACATCCAACGCGTGAACTGCTGTGGATTAATTCCCGCAATGAGTGCAAAGTTGCCAAGCACCATGAGGCGTTCAATGTGGTGAGAGTAAGACCGTTCATTTACTCCTGTAAGCACTGACTTCATACACGCCATTGAAGTTTTCGCAGGGTCAGTAAACATGGGTGGAAGATCTTTGCTTGCACCAAGTGAATTCATCTGGGCGTATTCGGGCATCCATTGCCAGTAACAGTTCCAGATGTATTCACGCCAGCCAATGATTTGCCGAATGAAACCCTCTGCCGAATTCATCGGTACTTTTCCTTCTTGAAATGCTGTTTCTGCAGCACTCACCACTTCTCCAGGTAGCAGCAAACCAACATTGAGATATGGCGACAGCAACGAATGTGCAAGATGCCAATTGGATTTCAACATGGCATCCTCATGTTCACCGAACATTGGCAACACCTGTTCAACAAAGAATTGCAAGCGAGCAAGCGCGCCTTTGCGAGTGGTCGCCCACTGACCTTCAGGCAACTTGCCAAAGCAATGCTTCCGCACAGACTCGAGAACTCCGCGGTCTACTTCATCTAATTCATACCGCTGCGGTTCGGGCCATCGATCCTGCCCGGTTTTTGGCGGTGGCTGGCGATTCTCTTCGTCAAAGTTCCATCTACCGCCAGCTGGCTCATCGCCATCCATCAACACATTCAGACGCTTGCGTTGCCAGCGATAAAAGTCCTCCATCTTGATTGTCTTTCGAGACCCCAGAAAGTTTTGATACTCGTCGGGGTGACAGAGAAATTGGTTAGATGTGACGGTTCGAACCCCAAGTCCTTTGGCCAACTGCCGAGCACCATAACTATTTGGTTCGGTAGCGACTACCTCGGTTGGTTCAAATTCGAGAACATGAGCCTCAAACCCGTCACGCATTGCATGAGCGAAACGGTAATCAACTTGAAATCCTTCCGAGCGCAATTCGTTAGCAAACTTACGCATAGAGGCCACAATGAAATGTGCGCGCTGAACATGCCACTTACGTGATGAAATTTTTGAAGTTGATTCAATGAACAGCACTCGATGCGTTTGCGGTGTTGCGCCAGCCAGCGCACCAATTTGGCGATTTAGCTGGTCGCCAAAGACCCAAATTGTCGGCAAACTCATTTCTTCAGCGTAAGGCAATGGGCTTGAACATGAATTACTCTGCACAGATATGAGTCGTGTTGCCCAAACCAAGAACGGTTTTGCCCCTAAAACATGTGCAACCTGTAATCGTCCTTTTGAGTGGCGGAAGAAATGGGCAAAAGATTGGGAACAGGTTCGCTATTGCAGCAATCGGTGCAAACCGTGACTGAGTCCTCGAGCCAATTCTCAGAATTCATCGGCATATACAACGCCGAATCAACTCTGTTGGGTGAGGTTTCGTATTGGATTGGCGCCCGTTTAGGCCTACGTCATTGCTCGCTCTGCGACATTACGCATGGACTGTTTACAAAACGAGCAGAGTGGCAAGCGTGCGAATCTGCATTACCAATTCCGTTCACCACATTTCACATCAATGACGCTCCAGCAGACGTGATGCAAGCCGCGAATGGACAGTACCCAATTGTTCTTGGCAGAAATCAGTCAGGCATTCACCTTGTTCTCGGTGCCAATGAACTGGAACAATGCAACGGCTCGCCGCAAGAGCTATTGAACAGACTTCAGTCGTTATGACTCAAGCCCGTGCAGCCACGCCTGCACGTTGAGGCCAAGGTTCGCCAAGTCGTAGCCGCCCTCCTGCAACACCACGGTTGGTAAATCCAACCCGCGTACGCGAGCACCACTGCGAGCAAATCCGTCGCGAGTTACAGCTAGATCGCAAATCGGATCGGTGACAAAGGTGTCGAGACCCAACGACACGATGAGCATCGACGGACCAAAGGCTTCAATCACTGCGCACGACTTGTCGAGTGCATCAAGGAACATATCGTCATCCGTTTTTGCCGCAAGCGGAATATTGGTCGTTGAACCACGACCCCTTCCCTCTCCACGTTCGTCGGCGAACCCGGTGATGTATGGGTAAGCACGACGTGGATCACCATGAAGCGAAACGTATTGCACGTCGTCGCGACCGTAGAAGATTTGCTGCGTGCCATTGCCATGGTGGTAATCCACATCAAGCACAGTTACTTTGGTGCCAGTTGTTGACGCCACGAAGTGAGCAGCAACAGCTGCGTTATTGAAGAAGCAATATCCTCCGTACAAATCAGTTGTTGCGTGATGGCCGGGCGGACGACATAAACCATACGAAAACTTGTCTCCATTCAGCACCAATTGCGTTGCAGTGAGCGCGGTGTCTACCGCTCCACGCGCCGCATCGTACGAACCCTGCGTAATTGGCGTCGTCGTCTCAAAACACCACCAACCAAGACGCGCATTTACTGCAGTTGGCTCTTCAAGTTGCGACATAGCTTCACGCATGGACGGACGATAGAAAAAGTCTGGAACCACTTCTCTACTTGGACGAACTTCCCGCTGATAATCAACCCACGCGGTGTTGAGAAAGTTATTTAGGCCCGGGTTATGTACGGCATTAATCGGGTCAACGCCCCATTGCGTTGGTGCATGAAACTGCATGGACTTGTCGGCTTGCAATACCTCACGAATGTTTTCAGCGCGAGCGGTGTGTTCGTGTGGAGAGTGCGAACCAGACTCTGCAATTTCTTCCTGCGGGTTATGACCTAAATGCGCTTCGGTGTATACAACTTTCATCTTGACCTCTAGTCAAATTGTGGTGCTGCACGAAGTGAGCGCTTAATTTCGGCAACGCCAGATTCGGCGATGGTCTGCACTGCGTCCCACAACTTCATCGCTTCGTCGCCTTTAGGAGCCTTTGAAATCACTGGCCCAAACAAACTGGCTTCGTTTGCGGACTTTGGATTAAAAGTGAGAATTGGCGTTCCCACGTCTTTCCCTGTGCGACTTAACGCTGCTTCAGTCTCGAATCGGATTACTTCATCATGCGTGGAGTCTTCGTATGCCGCAGCTACTTCTGCAGGCAATCCAGCATCAGCAACGATTAACTGCAGAAACGATTTCGGGTCTTTAACCAGTTCTTCACGACGACCTCCGACATGGATTGCATTCCCTAGCGCCGTGTATACGGCTGCAACACTTGCATTTCCGCCTTGAGCGCGTGCGGCACTGGCAACCCGAAGCCCAGCAAGACCCGCATTATGGATGAGTTCGTATGCCTCGTGCCCGGCATAACCGCGCTCGGCATTGATCATCTTCAGGCTGATGAACTTCCAGGACACTTCGTAATTACGAAGCTGCTGAACATTGGTCACCCAACGCGATGTGATCCAGGCCCAAGGACAAACTGGATCGAAATAGAACTCAAGATCTGCGGCCATGCCTAGACCTTAGTCGTGCAGATTGTGTTAGTCGCGTGCTAGTTCGCGCAACTCGTACGTTTCGATGAGGTCACCCTGCTTCAAATCCTGGAAGTCAGACAAGCTGAGACCACATTCGAAACCTTCACGGACTTCACGAACATCATCCTTGAAACGACGCAATGATTGAATAGCACCCTTCCAAATGATTGTTCCATCACGCAAGAAGCGAACCTTCGAGCCACGAGTGATAACACCCGTGCGAACCACGCAACCTGCAATTGCGCCAACCTTTGGAGACTTGAACACTTCGCGCACTTCTGCTTCGCCAGTGACCACTTCTTCGAATTCTGGCGCAAGCATGCCCTTCATGGCTTTTTCAATGTCTTCGATGAGCTTGTAGATGATTTCGTAGGTACGAATCTCTACGCCCTC
The DNA here is from genome assembly GCA_029977615.1 of bacterium. Taxonomy (GTDB): domain Bacteria; phylum Actinomycetota; class Acidimicrobiia; order Acidimicrobiales; family Ilumatobacteraceae; genus UBA3006. The sequence goes on along the minus strand of JAPOKO010000007.1, from coordinate 46,741 downwards.
AGCCTCGGCCAAATCGCGAACCTTGCGGTCTGGACGCACATTGAAACCAATCAGCGTGGCGTTTGTTGCGGCAGCGAGAGCTATGTCGTTTTCGGTAATTGCTCCCACAGCACGGTGCACAAAAGCTGCACGAACTTCATCGCGTTCAAGTTTGCGCAAGCTTTCCGTAACTGCTTCAAGCGAACCATGAACGTCTGCCTTGATGATGACGTTCAATGTTGCAACCTCACCAGCCTGAATTTGAGTGAAGATGTCTTCCAACTTCACACCTCGCTGGACGCGCGCATCGCCACGTTGGTTCAACGTGCGGTAACGCTGTTCGCGTGATTCTGCAACCGTACGAGCAGTCTTCTCATTTGGTGCTGCGCGGAATTCATCTCCGGCTCCAGGAACCGCACTAAGTCCAAGCACCTGCACCGGAGTTGACGGACCAGCTTCTTTAATTTGCTGACCCTTGTCGTTAATAAGCGCTCGTACCTTGCCCCATGCAGCGCCGGCAACGATTGGATCGCCAACCTTAAGAGTTCCCTTGTCGACCAAAACAGTGGCTACAGGACCGCGACCAATATCGAGTTGCGCTTCGAGCACAATGCCCTTTGCGCGGCCCGTTGGGTTTGCTGTGAGTTCGCCAACTTCTGATACGACACTGAGTTGCTCAAGCAAATCGTCAACACCGAGACCACTTTGTGCAGCCATTTCAACAACAATGGTTTCGCCTCCCCACGCTTCAGGCGTGAGTTGATTTTCGGCCAACTGTGCCATAACGCGCGGAACATCTGCGTTGTCTTTGTCAATCTTGTTGATAGCAACAACGATTGGAACTTCAGCAGCGCGAGCGTGGCTGATGGCTTCAATAGTTTGTGGCATCACACCATCGTCTGCAGCCACCATCAATACAACGATGTCGGTGACTTGTGCACCACGAGCGCGCATTTTGGTGAACGCAGCGTGACCTGGCGTGTCGATGAATGTGATGGTCTTTCCATCCTTTTCAACTTGATACGCACCAATGTGCTGAGTGATTCCACCTGCTTCACCAGAAACCACGTTTGCTGAACGAATGCGGTCAAGCAACGTAGTTTTGCCGTGGTCAACGTGACCCATCACCGTAATGATCGGTGAACGTGGTTGCTGGAGTTCTGGAGTGTCGTCATCTGAGTCGTCGAACAGCGCTTGCAATTCCATTTCTTATTGCTGACCTGGATCGACCAACAAAATTTCTGCGCCAACTTCGAGTGCAAACAATTCCATTTGCTCATCTGCAAGCGTCATGGTTGCAGTAACCATTTCGCCGTGCTCCATGAGATAACGAACCACGTCAGCTGACGTGCGATTCAACTTTGGAGCGAACTCTTGCGCCGAAGAACCACGTTCGATAATGACAATTCCTTCAGGAACTGGTGCATTGCTCTGCGAATACGACGTGGTTGCTTGTGGCAACATTTCATCGAAGTCTTGACGACGACGTGCACGCGACTTCTTCTTTGGTGAACGGCGTTGACCGTTACCGCGTCCGCCAGGACCGCCACCAGGGCGACCGCCTCCAGGACCACCAGGACCGCTACCTGGTCGACCGCCACCAGGACCACCAGGACCGCCGAAACCGCCACCAGGACGACCAGCACCAGGACCGCCAGGACGACCTGGCCCGCCACCGGGGCGACCAGCCCCTGGACCACCAGGACGACCGGCACCTGGTCCACCAGGACCGCGCGTACCAGGACCAGATGGACGCATTGGTCCACCCGTGCCTACTGGACCGCGACCAAGAGCGCTTGCAGGAATACGACCCGTGCGTGCACCAGCACCCGGACCAGCCGGACGACCACCCATTGGTGGACGACCAGCTCCTGGAGCTCCGCCAGGACGACCCGGAGGAGGTGGAATCGGACGACCGCTGCCTGGAGGTGGCGGAATTGGGCGACCAGAGGGACCCATGCGCGGTGGCTGCGGCGGACGAGGAGCAGATGGTGCTGGAGCAGAAGTTGCCGCAGGCGCTGCATCGGTAGCAGGTGCTTGAGGAGATTGTGGAGCAACTTCGCTTTGCTGCGAAGGGGTTGGTGCAACAGCAGGTGCTGCCTTTGTAACAGGGCGCGCAGAAGTAATTGGTGCAGAACTAGTTACCGGTCGAGCAGATGTAATTGGTGCTACATGCGACTCAACAATTGGTGCCGGCGTTGCTTCGACTGCGGTTTCAACAACAGCGTCATCTGTGTTTTCAGTTTTCTTTGCAGCAGCCTTCTTGGCAACCGCTTTCTTGGCAACTGCTTTTTTAGCAGCCTTTTTCACCGGCTTTGCGTCGCCACCTTCTTCGGTGGTTTTCTTCGGCGCAGCCTTCTTCGCGGCCTTTTTTACCGGCTTTGGCTCTTCAGGTTGAACGTCACGCTTCAACCCATCGCGTTCGGCACGAGCGCGAACGCGGTCGGCTTGTTGCTCAATGATGGTTGATGATTGCGTCTTAACGCCAACACCTAACTTGCCACACAAATCAAGAGTCTCTTGATTTGTCATGCCGAGCTCTTTAGCGAGCTCATGGACGCGCAGAATCTTTGCCAAGTACTACGCCTCAGTTTCGTTTGTTGAAGTTGAACCCGTGTCGGTTGCCCATTGCTCTTGGCTTACGACTGAACCGTCTGCAGCATGCCATTCCATTGCACCGGTGTCTGGGTTTGTCACCCATTCACCTTCTGCATAATCGGCTGCTGGTGCTGCTGCATCAGTTGATGCTGGAACATATGAACCGCCACCTTCTTCTGCTGCTTGCGTTTCGCTCTTCACATCAAGACGTACTCCGGTGAGTCGTGCAGCAAGGTTGGCATTAACGCCCATCTTGCCAATTGCAAGCGACAACTGGAAGTCAGGAACGATGACGTCGGCTTGTGTGCCGTCTGGACTCAAACGTACTTCAGTGACCTTTGCAGGTGACATTGCTTTTGCGATGAAGTCGCGCACATCTTCGCTGAATGGAATGATGTCAACTTTCTCGCCACGCAATTCGGTAACTACCATGCGCACGCGTCCACCGCGCGCACCAACGCATGCACCTACTGGGTCCACGTTGTGATCGTTTGACCACACGGCGATCTTGGTACGTTGACCCGGTTCGCGTGAGCAAGCCTTAATTTCAACAACGCCATCGGCGATTTCTGGCACTTCAAGCTCGAATAAACGCTTGATCAAACCTGGGTGGGTACGGCTGACCACGATTTGTGGGCCCTTTGGGGTCTTGCGAACTTCCACGATGTACGCCTTGAGACGTGCATTTGGTTCGCGCACTTCGCCTTGCACTTGCTCGGCTTGTGGCAACAATGCTTCTACGCGACCGAGGTCGAGCAAGGTGTACTTGGTGTCGGTCTTTTGCACGATGCCGGACACAATGTCGCCTTCGCGGTTTGCGTACTCTTCGAACTTGCGATCGCGTTCAACTTCGCGAATGCGCTGGCTCATCACCTGGCGGAATGTTTGCGCTGCAATGCGACCGAGATCGGCCTTGTTTGGCGTGTCGTCGCGCTCGTTGATCCAGTTGCCATCGTCATCTACGTCGTACGCCGTGAATGTGATGTCCATGTTCTCTGGGTTGATGCCCACAATGACTTCTTCTGCTGCGCCAGGACGCTTCTTGTACGCCGTAGCCAGCGCCTCTACCAACACTTGCAACAGCGAGTCAACGGAGATACCACGATCTCCGGCGAGCATGCGAATTGCCTCTGTCATATCAAGATTGCTCATGATGCATTGCCTCCGTCTTCATTCGATTTCGTTAAACCTGTTGATTTCTTTGAGCCAGGCTTTGGTGCCGGACCCCAATTGAAAACTGTTTTTGCACGGTCAATGATGGAAAACGGAATATTGACTTCCGTCATTTCCTTGTCGGCCAATCGCACGGTGATTCCCTCTTCGTTTGCAGCGATGAGATCACCTTGCACGCGGCGTTCTCCATTGAGCGGCGAATCCAACTTCACAGCAATAACTTTGCCCACTTCGCGATGAAAGTGACGCGGCTCGCGCAAGGTGCGCTCGAGACCGGGGCTAGAAACTTCAAGTGTGTAGCGACCAGGAATTGGATCACTGTGATCGAACTCGCGCGAAACCAAGCGCGTGATCAGTGAAATGTTGTCGAGGCTGACACCTTCTGGGCCACCAGGCTGTGTGTCTACAACGACGCGCAAAATTCCACCCGAATATTCAATGTCATACAAGTCGAGACCGAGGTCGGACACGATAGGGCTGATGAGGGCAGTAACACGATCAATAACAGGGCTCGACTGAGCGCTCCCACGGGTAACCGACATGTTCAACCTCCTCTCCCTACTCTCAAGGGTTTCACTCCCCCGATTTCCATCAAGGTTGGCAAAACCGCTGCCTAAACCGTCCCTAGAAAAAACAAATGGCGTGGGTCGAAACCCACGCCTTTTAGTCACTGACTTTCAAAGGACATCAAAAATTATAGCCCCGTAAACTAAGGTTCGCACGTGGTTCAACGCCTCTCAACCCTGTTCGTACGCACTCTGCGGGACAATCCGGCCGACGCAGAAGTACCGAGCCATCGCCTCTTGGTTCGGGCGGGTTACATCCGTCGCGCCGCGCCGGGTGGGTACACCTGGCTGCCACTCGGATATCGAGTATTCCAAAACGTGGCCCGCGTCATTCGAGAAGAGATGGATGCGATTGGCGCCCAAGAAGTGAACTTCCCCGCCATGTTGCCAAAGGAACCATACGAAGTGACCGGCCGTTGGACCGATTATGGCGACAATCTGTTTCGTTTACAGGACCGACGCAAAGTTGATTTCCTCCTTGGACCAACACACGAAGAGATGTTCACCCTGCTCGTAAAGGATTTGTATTCCAGTTACAAAGACTTGCCGGTGTGGTTGTACCAAATTCAGAACAAGTTCCGTGACGAGGCTCGTCCACGCGGTGGCTTGTTGCGTGGTCGCGAATTCTCCATGAAGGACTCGTACTCCTTCGACCTTGACCAAGAAGGTTTGCAGCGCAGCTACGACGCGCACCGCAACGCCTACATTCGAATTTTTGAGCGTCTTGGTTTGCCATTTGCCATCGTGTCCGCAATGTCTGGCGCAATGGGTGGTTCGGCTTCTGAAGAGTTCTTGTTTCCGTGCGACATTGGCGAAGACACATTTGTGCAATGCACCGCGTGTAACTACTCAGCGAACACTGAAGCAGTGCGTGTAGGAGTTGCTGATGCAATCGATGCTTCGTCGGTGCCTGCAGCGAAGGTAGTCGACACTCCAGACACGCCGACGATTCAAACGCTTGTTGACTTGTTTAACGCACGCGAAGATTTGCAACTCAGCAGTCGCCAATGGACAGCTGCCGACACGTTGAAAAATGTTGTGGTCAATTTGCGTCATCCTGATGGCCGACTTGAAGCATTAGCAATCGGAGTTCCCGGCGATCGCGAAGTAGACCTGAAGCGACTCGAAGCACAAGTGTCCCCTGCCGAAGTTGAAGCATTCGACGAAACCCACTTCGCAGCCAACACTGCGCTAGTGAAGGGCTACATCGGACCAGGAGTTCTCGGAACGAACAACGCTTCAGGTATTCGCTACATGCTTGATCCACGTGTTGCTATGGGAAGCGCTTGGATCACCGGAGCCGACAGCCGCGGCAAGCACGTCATGAACCTTGTGAATGGTCGTGATTTCACTGCTGACGGAACACTTGATGTTGCGGAAATTCGCGATGACGACACCTGCCCATCGTGTCGATCTGCGCTCACCATTAAGCGCGGCATCGAAATTGGCCACGTGTTTCAACTAGGACCAAAGTATGCAGAAGCACTTGGATTACACGTGCTCGACAAGAACGGCAAACAGCAAACCGTCACTATGGGCAGCTATGGCATTGGCGTTTCGCGTGCAGTTGCTGCCATTGCAGAAGCAATGCACGACGACAACGGTTTGCGCTGGCCGCTTGAGGTTTCACCGTTCGACGTGCACATTGTGATCGCCGGAAAAGACGATGCAACCATTACCGCTGCTGCAGAATCGCTCGTTTCCGAACTTGAATCGGCAGGCCTCAAGGTGTTACTCGATGACCGACAGGGCATTTCTCCAGGCGTGAAGTTTAAAGACGCCGAACTCATCGGTGTTCCAAACATCGTGGTCGCAGGTCGCGGTGTTGCAAGCGGAACTCTTGAAGTGCGTGACCGTTTTGCTGGCACCGCCGTTGAAACTCCAATTTCGCAAGTCGGCCCGCAGTTGGTCGCGCAGGTTCGCGGGAAGTAAACGCTATGCAACTCCTCCGCGGAGTAGTTCATCATTACGACTGGGGTGATCAACAAACGATTCCCGAGTTTCTCGGCGTAGAACCCGATGCAAAGCCTTGGGCAGAACTGTGGTTCGGCACGCACCGATCTGGGCCTTCGCTGGTGAAAACCGAATCTGGCAATCAACCACTCTCTAGTCATGCTGGCGAGCTGTCATTTCTTGTGAAGATCATTGCAGCTGCAAAACCATTGTCGCTGCAAACGCATCCAACAGATGAGCAAGCACAGTCTGGATATCAACAAGAAAACGAAATTGGTATTTCGCTCGACTCACCTCTGCGTATTTACCGAGATGCTTCCGCAAAGCCCGAGTTACTTGTTGCCATGTCAGCATTTGAAGCAATCTGTGGTTTCCGTAGCGACAGTGAAAACCTCGAGCTATGCAATCGCTTTGGGTGGACCGAACTTGGCAAGCATCTCGCAGACGACGGACTTGCCGAATGTGTGCGCTGGGCGCTCACCACCGGACCACATCAACTGCCACTGCACATGCCGGCATGGGCTGGTCGCTTGGCCACCATGTATCCGGGTAATGGCGGAATTCTCGTTGCACTTCTTATGCATCACGTGAAACTGCAACCTGGTCAAGCGCTGTACCTCGGCGCAGGCAACGTACACGCGTATTTAGGTGGAACCGGATTCGAAGTGATGGCCTCCTCCGACAATGTGGTGCGCGCAGCGTTTACCCAGAAGAACGTGAACATTGACGAATTTCTTCATGTTGCCAACATGAGCGCAATTCCATCGCCACTTATTGAGGCTGAACCAGTAAGCAAAGGCGTGTGGCAATACCCCGTGACCACCGCACGTTTTGGCACACAGCGCATAGAAGTTTCTGGAACACATGAATTGCGCGCAACGCATGACGCAGAAATTTTGGTGTGCACAACAGGAAATGCAACTTCATTACGCGCCGGTCAGGCCGCAGTTCTGCGAAATGGTGAATCAGTAACGTTCAGTGGAAACGCAACGGTTTTTCGTACGTGGGGAACCCACTAAATACTTAGTTACCAGAAATCGTCTTACGAATTTCCACAATCTTTTCTGTGGAATGATTAGCGTCATCGCCTTTTTCTTCAAGCAAAGCATTGCGGTCCTTCGCTGCTTCGCGTTCGGCAATTGTGGTGTCTACACGCGCAATTGCGGCTTCAACTCCATGTTCGTGAATGTACGTTGCCCAATCAACTAGTGCTTCCACCATTTCAGATTCGGGCACAACTGCAACGTTGCGACCCTTCACAAATAGGTGACCGCGCTTATTGCCTGCGGCGATACCCAAATCGGCTTCGCGTGCTTCTCCGGGGCCATTGACCACACAACCCATTACCGCAATCTGCAGTGGAATTTTCTTGTCTTCAAATGCACGCATTGCGCGATTGGCTACTTCAATGACGTCGATCTCTGCGCGACCGCAACTTGGACATGCAATGAGGTCAACATTTTTGCGCTCACGCAAACCAAGTGACTCAAGCAGCTGTCGACCAGCACGTGCTTCTTCCACTGGATCAGCCGTGAGGCTGTACCGAATGGTGTCACCAATACCTTCAAGCAACAGCGTGGAAATACCAGCAGTTGCTTTAATCAGGCCATTGGGAAGTGGACCCGCTTCAGTTACGCCTAAATGCAACGGATAATTGGTAACTGCGCTGAGCTGGCGATACGCCTCAACCATCAGTGGCACGTTTGATGCTTTTACCGAAATTTTGATGAGATCGAAATCGACCTCTTTGAAATATGCGATTTCCTGCAAAGCAGACTCAACCATTGCTTCGGCTGTTAAACCACCATGCTTTTCATACAACGCAGGGTCGAGTGAGCCGCCGTTAACACCAATCCGAATTGGCACGTTGCGGTCACGAGCTTCCATGGCCACTGCTTTGATGTGTTCGGGCTTGCGAATGTTGCCTGGGTTCAATCGCAAACCGTGAACGCCAGCTTCAAGCGCTGCAAGCGCCATTTTGTATTGGTGATGTATGTCGGCGATGATTGGCACCGGCGAACGCGGAACGATTTGTGCCAGTCCTTCAGCAGCTTCTAGTTCGTTACATGTGCAACGAACTATGTCGCATCCAGCGGCTGCGAGCGCATAAATCTGTTGCAGTGTTCCCTCAACATCTGAGGTTTTCGTGGTGGTCATGGACTGAACGCTGATCGGCGCTCCACCACCAACTGCCACCTTGCCTACATGAATCTGCTTCGTCTGGCGGCGCTCAAAACCCATACGTACAAGTGTGCCACTACCCGAAGGGTTGCGTGATGTCTAGATACAAACCGGCAAAGGTAATCACGATCAACAGAGCAATAACTGCTGTTGCAAGCGGAATCATCTTGCCGAAATCTGCCCGATACCGCACGCCATTTCGGCTACGCAGTCTTTCGTAGGTGGCAACAGCAGCGTGACCTCCGTCAAATGGCAACGAAGGAAACATGTTGAAGACGCCAACGAAAACATTGACATACGCAAGCATCATGAGCACGCCCTTCAGCCCGTCGCGCTCACCTGCTTCACCACCAACCTGACTCGCTCCCACAATCGTGCTTGGTCGGGTCGCTGGGTCTGCAACAGAATCACGAAGACTATTAATGGCGTTAGCAGGATTAAAAATCTGTGGAAGTGCTTTTACCGATCCAACAATTGCCTGCACACCATCGCGTATCGCATACACGAATGCGCTCGGCACAGATTGCCTGATGTAATCCGTCGACTCGGTGCCAACACCCAGGTATCCGAGTTCTGCATCAGTTGGGTTAGCGGCCAAGGTTGCTTCAAAAATTTGTTGCGCTCCATCACGCTCAATGTAAATCGCAACCACATCGCCAGGTTTATGACTGGTAATTGCAGTAACGAGGTCGTCTCGCGAATTCAAAACCATTCCGTCAATGGAAGAAATCACATCGCCTTTGCGCAATCCAATTTCGGCTGCAGGCGAACCGCTGACTGGCGCATACACAATGCGCACACTTCCCGTTTCTCCCAACCGGCCAGCCACCGCATACACACCAACGAACAGTGTCAAAGCGATGGCCATATGCATGAGTGACCCTGCTGTTATGACCAACAAACGGCGCGGATACGACTTCGAGCGATACGAGCGATCTTCGTCTGCAGGATCGCAATCGTCCAAGTTGCTCATGCCAATGATGCGAACAAAAGCGCCAAGTGGAAAGGCACGAACACCGTATTCAAGTTCGCCACGCTTCCTGCTCCACAAGCGCGGTCCGAACCCCATGTAGAACTGCGTTACCTTCATGCCAGTTTTTCGCGCCGTCCAATAATGACCAAACTCATGAAGAAAAATCGAGATGATGAGTCCAATAACAAACACCAACATCCACGGGTTGGTCATACCCAACCAAACAAAGAACACTGCGAGTAGTACTAAAGAGACAGCACCGTTCTTTCCGCCCGACTCTTCATCTAAATCCTGCGTATCTCCGCCGGCAGCCATTTGCTCACGAAACTTGCGATAGACATTGCTCATGCTGATAACACTTGCAGCGCAAAACGTCGCGCTAATGCATCAGCATGCAAAATGTCTTCAACAATTGTTGGTACAAGACCGTCATGTTGCTGCATAGTCGCATCAATCACCTCTGGAATCTTTGACCACTTGATTTGACCGCTCAGAAATGCCTCCACTGCAACTTCGTTTGCCGCACTCAACCACGCAGGCGCGGTTCCGCCCACACGCCCTGCCTGGTAGGCAAGGTTCAGACACGTAAAAGTCTGCGTGTCAGGGACTTCGAAATCAAGTCGTGCGAGAGCCGACCAATCAATTGAACCAAACGGCACATTGGCTCTGTGGGGGTAACTCAATGCATACGCAATGGGTAGACGCATATCAGGCATGGACAATTGCGCAATCACTGCCCCATCAGTGAATTCCACCATTGAATGCACCACTGACTGCGGGTGAACCACAACATCGATGCTGTCAAAATCGGTGCCAAATAGTTCGTGGGCTTCAATGACCTCAAGGCCCTTATTCATCAAGGTGGAAGAATCAACCGTGATCTTTGGACCCATTGACCACGTTGGGTGCTGCAACGCCTCTTGCACGGTCACGGTAGCTAACGACTCTTTTGATCGACCCCGAAACGGGCCCCCACTCGCAGTAAGCAACAAGCGTTGTACTTCTCGGCTGCTATCACTCGAACTTCGCAGACATTGATGGATTGCGCAGTGTTCGCTGTCAACAGGAACAATGTCTGCACCTGAAATCTTGCGAAGTGGTTGTACAACTGGACCCGCTGCAATCAAGCTTTCTTTGTTTGCAAGCGCCAGTCGTTTTCCGCGTTGGAGCGTGGACATCGTGACTGACAAACCCGCAAAACCGACAACTCCATTCACCACAACATCGGCAAGTTCAGAAAGCACCGATTGATCTGCGACTACCTCAACACCTGGTAAGGCCTGCGCCACTTCTTTGCGTGCAACTTCGTCGGCAACTGCAACAACTTTTGGCTTCCATTGTTGTGCCTGTGCAATAACCGCTTGCGCAGATGTACCTACCCCTAAGCCAACAACTTCAAATTGGCCTTCGCATTGCGCAATGTAATCGAGCGTTTGCGTGCCAATTGAGCCGGTTGAACCAGCAATTGCTACTCGGGTTATGCCCAAGGCGTGATAACCATGCCGAGGTAATACACGGCTGGCAACACAAACAACATGCTGTCGAAGCGGTCAAGCGCACCGCCGTGTCCACTCAACAATGTTCCAAAATCTTTGATGTCTAAATTGCGCTTAAACATTGATTCAGTGAGATCTCCAAGTGGAGCCATAATGCTGATCACCAGCGCCAACAGAATCCATGAGCCAAACGAATTCCAGGTTGTGCTCTGCATGCCAACAAGCACAACGATGACGAACGTTCCGATGGTTCCACCAATAACACCTTCAACCGACTTCTTTGGGCTAATCCATTCGCGCAATGGTTGACGACCAATTGCAGTGCCTACGAAGTATGCGGCAATGTCATTAGCGACAACTCCAGCAACGACGATGAACAATGTGTCAGTTCCTCGATGTGCAAAAGCGTCGCCAAGTGTTGACCAGCGAAGGATGAGTCCGGCATATGAGCCCAAGAGCCCAATCCAAAGGAGGGCAACCATAGTTGCTGCACTGTTTGGAACTGGACCAGATTCAACGCTGTCGCCACTGACAAACACCAACGAAGTCGCAACAAAGGCAAACATCAATACGAGAGGTATTGCTGAGTCGCCCTTCCAATACGCAACTGCTGGTGCTGCAACGCATCCGACAATTCCAATAATGGAAATTGGTCGATAACCAGCCTGTGTGATTTGTGTAAAGAATTCAAATGCAGCCAAACCAATTGCAACCAACACAATGACCATGACTGCTGCTGGACTAAGCAACAATGCGCCAATAAAAGCGGCAAGCATTAACGCGCCAACCGCGGTTGCAGTTGGCAAGTCGCGACCGCCAACTGGAGGACGTGAAATTGAACCGGTACCACTAGGTCGGCCACCGACTGGTCGACCACCTTGTGTTGGACGGCCTGCGCGAGTGACTTGAGTTGGACGAGTTTGCGCACCCGATGCATCACGCGGTGCAGCAGGTCGGCGGGTTTCTCCCGTTGGGTCTGTACCAATCACAATGCGACCTTGACGGCGCGGACGCTCAACTGGTGGTGGCGTTGTGGTTTCGAAACGGCGTGAACCACCGGTGAGGTCTACGGGCGGACGACGAGCACCAGTTGATGGCTCGTTGTATGCCGACCACACATCAGTTTCATCATCGATCTCTGCTGCAGGACGACGAGCAGCTTCGGTGTCTTGCTTCATGAAGCGTGGAATTTCCCCAGTTGCTGGTTCAGTCCAATGTGGAAGTTGCTCGGTCTCGTTGCCACCAAATGAAAGAGCTGGACCACTGTCGTCGTCACTTCCGAAACGAACTACTCCGAACTCGTCACCAAAGTCAATCGTTGGATCGTTCGTGTTGTCGCTTCCGTAATTGTCATCAGCCATGAGTGATCTCCTTACACTTCGAGTAGTTCTTGTTCCTTGCGCACAAATGCTTTTTCAATTTGGTCAACATGCTCTTGCGTGAGCTTGTCGAGTTCTTTTTCAGCGCGTTCTAGTTCGTCTTTCGAGATGTCGCCATCCTTTTCTGAAGTCTCCAGAACTTTTCGAGCGTCTCGACGAACGTTGCGCAATGCGATACGACCATCTTCGGCCATGTTCTTCACAACCTTCACATATTCCTTGCGACGCTCTTCGGTCAGCATGGGAAAGGACAAGCGAATGACCACACCATCGTTTCCTGGGGAGACCCCAAGATCGCTGGCTTGAATGCCCTTTTCAATTGCGGCAATTGAACCGCGGTCATGAGGCTTAATGATCAGCATTCGCGCTTCAGGCACTTGAAAGGTTGCCAACTGCTGCAAAGGAACGGTTGCTCCGTAGTACTCCACGGGAATGCGCTCAACGAGAGAGGCATTTGCACGACCTGTACGGACACCTAAAAACTGGGACTGGACGTGCTCACAGGCTCTTGCCATTTTGTCCATGGCGTCCAGCAGAGTCTCTTCTATCACTCGACCAGCGTACCTATTTCTTCACCCAGGAGTATGGACTTCACGTTTCCGCGCTGCAACAGGTTGAATACCACGATTGGCAAGTTGTTGTCGCGACAGAACGTAATTGCCGTGCTGTCCATGACTTTTAGACCCTTGTTAATGACTTCGAGATACGAAATATTCGAATACTTCGTGGCCGTCTTATCAATTTTTGGATCGGCTGTATACACACCATCAACACCAGAGTGCGTGCCCTTCAAAATCACTTGTGCCGAAATTTCTGCAGCGCGCAATGCTGCTGCGGTATCGGTTGTGAAGAATGGGTTTCCCGTTCCGCCCGCCAAAATGACAATGCGACCCTTTTCCATGTGACGCTCTGCACGGCGACGAATGTACGGTTCAGCAACTTTTGGCATTTCAACAGCAGACATCACACGCGACTGTTGGCCAACCCGTTCAAGTGCATCTTGAAACGCAAGACCGTTCATGACCGTTGCCAACATTCCCATGTAGTCGGCTTGTGCTTGATCCATTCCTTGGCCGGCACCTTTAAGGCCACGCCAAAAGTTTCCGCCACCAACGACTACGGCAATGTCGACGCCAAGTTCTTGTTTGGTTTCGTACAGTTCGGTCGCAACTTGATGCAACACATCAGTGTCGAGACCGAACCCAGATTTTTCGGCTAATGCCTCACCTGAAAGCTTAAGAACAATTCGATTCCAACGAGCCTTTGGGTGTGCAGCCATGTACGAAATCTACAACTATCCGATCTCAACCTGCGAATAACGCACGATGGTGGACTTGCCAATGACCTGAGCAACGGACTGCTTGTCGTCCTTTGCGTATGGCTGTTCGAGCAAACAAATGTCTTTGAAGAAGCCCTGAACGCGGCCATCCACAATTTTGCCAATTGCGGCTTCCGGCTTGCCCTCGTTGCGAGTAACCGTTTCGAGGGTTGCGCGCTCAGCAGCAATAACGTCGGCTGGAACATCGTCTTTCTTCAAGTACTTCGGACGAGCAAATGCAATGTGCACTGCAACGTCGTGCGCGAGTTCTTGCGTTGCGTCTGCCATTTCAACGATGACGCCGTTTACACCGCGACCACCTTGAATGTGTGAGTACGAGTCGAGAACATTGCCCGAGGCTGCCTCAAAACGAACGACGTCGCCGAGGTCAATCTTTTCCTTGAGCAAGATCTTGAGGTCTTCGAGTTGCTGATTGCGCTCGCTCACTGCTGCTTCGCCCTTGGCAATAACCAAATCGGCCAATGCTTCGGCTTCTGCGATGAACTGCTCACTTCCAGCAACAAAGTCGGTTTCGCACTTTAGTTTCACGATTGCAGCAACATTGCCGGTGACTTTTACAGCCACAACGCCCTGTGCGCTTTCGCGATCGTCACGCTTTGCACTAGCTGCAAGACCCTTTTCGCGCAACCACTGCTTTGAAGCTTCGATGTCTCCACCGTTTTCTTCAAGCGCCTTCTTGCAATCCATCATTCCCGCACCTGTTGTGGCACGTAGTGAAGCAACGTCTTTAGCGGTAAACGACATGATCAGCCTTCAACTTTTGTTTCAGTTGCGGATGCAACGCGTGCATCACGCTGTGCTTGTGCTTCTGCTGCCGACTTGCGAGCAGCTTCTTGCTGAGCTTCGAATGCTGCTTGCTCTTCTGCACTGCGAGGTGCTGGTGCAGCGGCAGGCGCTGATGAACGACCAGAAGTCTTTTCAGCAATGAATCGACCTTCAATTACCGCTTCGCAGATCACGCGTGACATCAACTCGTTTGCACGAATTGCGTCATCGTTACCGGGAATTGGGTAAGTGATGAGGTCTGGGTTCACGTTTGTGTCAACCACTGCGATAACAGGAATACCAAGCTTGTTCGCTTCGGTTACTGCAATGCTTTCCTTCACGGTGTCAATGATGAACACTGCCGTCGGACGACGAGCCATGTTGCGAATACCGGAAAGGTTCTTCTGCAACTTCTCAAGTTCGCGTGAGATGAGAAGCGCTTCCTTTTTTGGCATCAGCTCAAATTCGCCAGTGTCGCGCATGCGCTCGTAGTCCTGCATTTTCTGAACACGCTTTGAAATCGTGTCGAAGTTAGTGAGCATTCCGCCCAACCAACGCTCATTGATGTATGGCATGCCGCACTTATCAGCGAAGAACTTGATTGGATCTTGTGCTTGCTTCTTGGTTCCAATAAACAAGATGCTTCCGCCGTTTGCGACCATGTCGCGAACAAACTTGTACGACGCATCAACGCGATCGAGTGTCTGCTCAAGATCGATGATGTAGATACCGTTGCGTTCACCAAAAATGAATCGCTTCATTCGTGGGTTCCAACGGTGCGTTTGATGTCCGAAGTGAACGCCTGCTTCAAGCATTTGGCGCATGCTGACGATTGCCATGACTATCTCCTCTCCTGTGGTTAGGAAACTTGAGCCCCGGCGCTTTCACGACCACAGGTTGGGAATCAAGAATTTGATTTGTTGTGCGCCGCGGTATTACGGCCCGTGTGAGTGTATCGGCACTAGAACGGCTCGTGGCCTTAGCCCACTTGGGTTTTTTGCCAAAACCGAGCAGGTTGTTGGATCGAGATATACGCCAAGGTGCCTGACCCCGATGTACAGGCCGCCACTCGAGGATCCAATGCGAAAGCCCGCAGATACGCGGTCTCCTGCAGACACCTGAACACTTGATAAACGGCCATGGGTAACCAAGACCCCATTCGTGGCTCGGACCACCACAAACAGCGTGCCGGCCACCGAACCAACGAATGTAACTTCCCCGCTCGCCGAGGAATGCACGGGGGAACCTTGCGGAGTGGCGTATTCAATTCCTCGATTACCTGCGCACCACGCACACGTCGGTGGGCGAAACGAATCAGTTACTGCGAACTGCGTTGGCAACACAAGCGCGCACAGCGCGGCAATGAACTCAATCAATTTCGGCAGCACGAAGCCGAGACCGCAATTGCAGTACCGCCTTCGTATGAATCTGTGACACTCTGCTCTCGGTCACACCGAGTACATCGCCGATTTCAGCGAGTGTGAGATTCTCTTCGTAATACAACACAAGAACAGTTCGTTCCTTTTCTGGAAGCTTCTTCATTTCTTGGCGCATGATTCTGCGCGTTTCGTCTGCTTCAACGACTGCGTCTGGGCTGGTTGCACGATGCATATCTGAATGTGTGGCTGTAGCTGTGTTGTCGGCAACAACGTGATCGAGTGGACCAACGGAACCTGCTGCAATGTCAGATAACCATTTTTGAAAATCGGAATCAGAGATTTCTAGTTTCGCCGCAATCTCTTCTTCGGTCGGTGAGCGACCCAATTCGTGTTCAAGAGTTGAAATTGCTTGCTCCACAGAACGCGACTTGGATCGCACGCTACGGGGAACCCAGTCGAGTGCACGCAGACTGTCGAGAATGGCACCACGAATTCGCGGAATGGCATACGTCTCAAACTTTGCACCTTGCGTTGGGTCATACCGATCGATCGCATTCATCAGTCCGAATACGCCGGCGGAAATTAAATCTCCTGTGTCCACACGTTTCGGCAATCCTGCTGCAAGACGACCAGCAACGAACTTGATGAGTGATGCGTAATGAACGACCAACCATTCACGAGCAATCGGATCTTTACCGTCGTGCCACTGCTGCCAAGCATCCTCAATAGTTAGGCGAACGGGCAGAGCATTCATGCCCTGTAATTATGCCCTTGGATGAGATACCCCGTAGGCGGACTTCAGACGTTCTTTGCTCACATGCGTATAACGCTGAGTGGTTGCCACATCGCTGTGCCCCAACAGTTCTTGGACAGCCCGCAAGTCAGCCCCGTTATCGAGCAAATGTGTCGCAAACGTGTGACGCAATGCGTGAGGATGAGTTGGCGCAAGTGAACGTGCATCAATAATCCGACGCACATCCCGCGTGCCAAGTCGACCACCGCGCCCATTAACAAATAGCGCCACTTCAGTTGTATCTGCTGAAACTTCTGAACGGAGCAACGACCATGCCGTTAGTGCAACAAGTGATGGCTCGCTCACAGGAACTCGACGTTGCTTATTGCCCTTACCCGTAACGATGACTGCTTGCTGTTTCACATTCACGCTGTCTACATCAAGAGAACACAACTCGCTCACGCGCAAACCACTTCCGTACAGCAATTCAATAATCGCAGTATCACGAGCTTTCTTCCATTCTGGGTCTTCATCATTTGCGGCATGCAGCAATGCGTTCAACTGTTCATTCGTAAGCACCTTTGGAAGACGCCCGGTGTCAGTAGGTGTTCGTACACCAGCTGTTGGATCAACTTCAATTTTGTGATCACGCACTAGCCATGCAAAATATTTGCGCAGCGCGGCAACCTTTCGACCGACGCTGCGCTTTGCCATTTTCATCGTGGTGAGAAATGCGATGTATTGCCGCACCACATCTTTGGTCACCTTGCGGGGGTCGTCTATGGACTGGCGCTCCACCCAATTCGCAAATTGCGAAATGTCGCTGACGTATGCAGAAATGGTGTTTGCAGATGCAGCAGTAAGCGACGTAGCAAAGTCGTCAATCTGCCAAGCGGTGGCTGCCTCCATGATTTCCACCGTACCCCGTTGGTGTTTGCGCACCGAGCACCTCCCACCAACCGCCGTTGTTCACTACCCAACCCATTGACTCCATGCGCCCTAAGGCAAAAGCAATGTCAACAACATCGCGTCGTGTGCGCATGACCAGCTGATCAAGCGTGAGCGCGTCGCCAGCCAATGCGCATGCAAGTGCGGCATCCTCTGGCAAAAGTGAAGTGCGATCGTCGTACAGCGGAGGGTGCACTCGGCGTGTGTCGAGCCCCAGTGCAACGAGCACATCGTCTACAGACACCACCGGTGCACACCCCTGCTGCAATAACAAATTTGTTCCTGCCGACGAAGTGTTGCGGGGCGAGCCAGGTACAGCCATAACGGTGATGTCGCGTTTCTGTGCTTCTTCAACCGTGATCATGGACCCGCCAGTTGCTCGCGACTCCACGACAACTACCACTTCAGACAACGCGGCAAGCACCCGATTACGCAGAGGGAATCGATATGGCTCGGGTGATGTTCCTGGTGGTGATTCGCTGAGCAATAACCCGTGTTCGGAAATGAAATTCCACAGTTCAATGTTTTCTTTTGGATACACCACGTCGAGACCAGATGCCACAACGCCAATGGGAATACCCAAGCGCGAGTGGTCAGATGAACGAGAATACGCAACTGACACTCCTTTGTGCGCCCACGCGTCAATCCCTCTAGCGAGCCCGGACACGGTTGCAATTCCCTGTTCAGCAAGGTCGAAAGAAATGTGCGACGCCATGTATCTACCCGCTGCGGTTGCAGAACGCGTGCCAACTATTCCTACGCGACGCTGTTCAAGTGCGCCAAGGTTTCCGCGAAAAAACAACACCGGGCTGCGCGTTGGATCGTGTTGCAACATGTTTGGAAAATCTGGTGCACCAACATGAGTTACCGACATTGCCGTGAGTTCTAAACGCTGCGCCATGCGCTCGTATTCCTGCAATGTGGGTTGATTGGTGCCAAGCGTGAGCGCAACTTCACTGGGGGTCTGCTGGGCCAATAATTGCGACAGTTTGCGACTGGTCAGTGTTGGCTTAGTTGCCAGAACTGCGGCTACTACTCGCTCATCGTCAAGCGACATCACGCCTGCACCACCTTGTCTCCGGAAAACTGCGGCTGTACTCCCACGCGAAGCGCGAGAGCAACCGCAACGTGCACTTCATCTACACATTCAGACTGATCGCGTAAGTCAGAAACAGTACGCGCAACGCGTCGAATGCGGTGATAGCCACGACCAGACAGTCGGCCACGCTCTACGTGATGGCGTAGCAACGAAGCTGCTGCAGAAGAAAGAGGAGCGCACTTCTCGAGCGCATCGGCAGAGAGCGCCGAATTGAGACAACCGTTTCTGCTGATTGCCAGATCGCGAGCAGTTGCAACTCGCAATGCAATGTCTTTACTTGATTCAGCAGGCTTGGCTGCAAGCAATTCATCGACATGTGGACGTGTAACTGCAACACGCAAGTCGAAACGGTCGAGCAATGGGCCCGAGAACCTGCGCAAATACTTCTGCTTTGCACGATCGTCACACACGCATAAACCAGGAGTGCCTTCGCCACAAGGACATGGATTCGTTGCAGCGACTAACAGAAACTTTGCTGGCAACTGCACGGAAGACTTTGCACGAGCAACGCGAACAACTCCTTCCTCTAACGGTTGGCGCAATGCATCGAGAACACTCGGCGCAAACTCGCCGAGTTCGTCCAGAAACAGCACGCCATTCGTTGCCAGAGATATCTCACCTGGGCGAAGCGATGAGGTTCCGCCGCCCACCATGGCAACGAGTGACGCGGAGTGATGCGGTGCTCGCAATGGTGGCCTACTTACTAACCCACTTGCAGGTAGCGCAATATGCGCAGCCGAGTGAACAATGGTGGTAACAATTGCGTCTTGTGAGACAAGGTTTGGCAATAATCCAACAAGCCGTTGCGCGAGCATGGACTTACCTGCACCGGGCGGTCCAACGAGCAGCATGTGGTGCGCACCAGCCGCTGCGATTTCGCATGCATGACGCGCCGCGGTTTGCCCACGAACATCGGCCATGTCGGCAATGTCGTGCGGTGTTTGCTCAACACAGTTGTCCGCGGGTTGTTGCCACTGTTCTTCTTGACGAATGCAACGAACCAATTCGGCAAGGTTGGATACCGAACGTATTGCACGACGTGAAGCAACAAGGCCTTCGCGCTCAGCTATACGCGGCACCACCACAACTCGATCGTCTAGCGATGCAACAAGTGGAACAACACCGGGCACACTGCGCAATGAACCATCGAGTCCGAGTTCGCCAATGAAGGCGAACTCAGCAATCGACTCTGCAGCAAGAACTTCCTGTACCACCAGAAGACCAATGGCAATTGCAACGTCCAACCCTGCACCGCCCTTACGTTCATTGACACCATTTGCCAGGTTGACAGTGATGCGCTTGTTCGGCCACGGCAAATCGCATGACAACAATGCGGCACGCACCCTGTCGCGTGATTCACGGCACGCCTCATCGGGCTGTCCAACAATGGTGAACCCTGGTAGTCCCATTCCTAAATGAATTTCGATATCTACGGGAGCGCCCTGTACTCCAAGCAACGTTGCAGAACGAACAGATACAAATGACATATCTCAAGGTGTGCCCGTGATGGCGCTTTCGGAAGCACATTTCAAGTGCCACCACCTCTGCGTCTAATCCTGTGAGAATGTTCGTGTGCGTCGCCTTATTCCACTGCTATTCCTTGGGCTCTTTGCGGTCACAGCATGCGCCGAAACTCCGCGCACGGGAACAAACTTTTGCCGTCAATTAGCAAAAGAGATGCCGGGAATTTCTGTGATGCCTGCAACCGTTGAAGAGGTGAATGCGGCGGTTGGGCATTTCACTCGATTGCAAAAAGTTGCGCCACTTGAAGTGCAGCAAGACTGGGATGCGCTTACCGATCTCATGATTGCTGCATCGAAGGTGAAAGCCGACGATGCAGAAAGCGTGCAACGAGTAGCTGACCTGGCTTATGCAACAGAGGCGAGTGCAAACAGCGCGTCAGAATGGGTGAAAGCCACGTGCGGAGTTGATATTTCACTTGGCGTTCAAGTAACGCCGTAATTCAATCAGCGAATTTCGCCGCGCTTCACGATCACTTTGTCGACAAGACCATATTCTTTTGCCTGATCTGGAGTGAACCAACGATCGCGCTCTGAGTCTTGCTGAATTTGTTCAATTTTTTGCCCAGAGTGGAAGGCGATGAGTTCGGCCATGCGCTTCTTGGTGTATTGCAACTGCTCTGCCTGAATTGCGATGTCTGAAGCTTGACCACGGAGACCAGCAAGTGGCTGATGCATCATGATGCGCGCGTTTGGCAATGTGTATCGCTTTCCTGCCGTTCCCGCAGTCAGCAAGAACTGACCCATTGAAGCTGCAAGTCCCAAGCAGACCGTTGCTACGTCGCAACTGATGAATTGCATGGTGTCATAAATTGCCATGCCTGCGGTTACCGAACCACCTGGGCTGTTGATGTACAACCACACATCGGCCTTTGGATCTTCGCCTTCAAGGAACAATAGCTGCGCACAAATTTGGTTTGCCACATCGTCGTTCACGTCACTACCCAACATGATGACTCGGCTCTTCAGCAATCGAAGAAAAATGTTGCTTTGCGAATCTGGGCCGCCGTCTTGTGCAAATGGCATGTTCGGCAAGTGAAGTGGGCTGTTACTCATGGCGATCAGACTACTACCCCACTATTGCGCAGTAGGGAGTGGCATGAAGTGACGCCGAACACCACTAAACACCACAACAACGCGTTCGTCATTGGCGATTTCGCCACGAATCGCAAGTAGTCCTGCTAGTCCGGCCGTACCTGTGGGGCTTACATCAATTGACGTCACCTTGTGTGCAAGTGCATATGCATCAACAACGTGCTGCTCGGTTGCAACAACTGGAGAACCACCACTGTCCGCCATTGAATTGCATACGCCAACCCAGTCGTAGGTTTCATCATCCAAAATTCCGTCGGCGAGTGACGACTGCACGTTCTCCCATGCCCACATACATTCAGACCAACGCGAACCCGCGTTTTTTCCTCCGCCGCTTGCGAGAGCGTGTTGCCATGCGCGAGCCAACGGAGCACAACCTGCAGTTTGCACTGCATGTAGTTTCGGCCGAAGACCACCCGCGTACAGGCCGGCACTTCCACAAGCAGCAAATGCGCCTCCACCAACTTGCATAAACACCCTGTCGAGTGGTGGTCCACTAACACGCTCCATGCTGTCGGCCATTTCCCAACCGATGGTGCGACCACCATCGAGACACCATGCATTCTCAGTTCCTTGAACGCCAAATGGAATTGCACCTCGTGCAACTGCTTCGCGAAAACGATGCACGCAGGGATCGCCCGGTGGATCGTTTGGCAAGCGTGGGCAGCGCACAATGTTTGCGCCTACTGAAAGCAATAGATCGGTTAGCTCTGCTGCAGCATTTTCAGGAACGAACACTTCAATTGGCCACTGCATTGCTTTCGCCAATGTGGAAGCAGCAAATGCTGCGTTGCCACATGACGCAATTGCAAGAGGTGGTCGTGCTTTAGGCGTCGACCACGGCGCAGTTCCCGTTTCCTCTGCAGCAAGTAGATGCAACATTTCGGTGAACAGATGTCGCGACTTATGTGAACCAGCAACGCCGTGCGTTTCGTCTTTCACCCACACTCCACCACCAGAACTAAACCCAAGCGCATTTGACAACGCATCGTGGCGTGCAAATGGAGTAAATCGGAACCCTGTTCCGGCAACACGTTGCACTGCAGAATCAGCTGCACGAATTAGAGAGACACGTGCATCATCAGACATTCCAAGTGCTGCGGCGAAAGCGTCCCAAGCCAAATACCTTCGAAATGCGATGAATGGATTGTCATCACCAGTGCTGCGAAGCGGCGCAATTGGTTGTTCAATCTGCATCACATGGTGCGTGTCCTGCTCGTTCGAGTTTGGGCAACGCCACGACAACGGTTTGCCTATCGCTACTCGCTCTCCACACACAGCACACTTCCACCCAACTTGCGGTTGAGCGAGCGTGGACATTGCTCGTTACTTCGTAGATGCGACGCGTGCGTTGAACTCAGTAATCATGGCGTCCCACGTTGGAACGTGACTGCGCAAGTTCTGCCAGAACGACTGCGAGCGGCGTGCTTCAAACACCGAAAGTGGCGTTCCCTGCTGCTCAACCCAGGTGTAATAGCCAAGGTTGAAGATGCGGTTGCGATCGCGTTCGGTGCAATCAATCATCGAGTCGGTCTGCACAGTTGCCAAATGCTCTGCGAATACTTCAGCCGCATCGACTTGTGTGAAGTTGTCGTTAAAGCGCTTCTTCATGGTCTTCACGCGCTCACTCGGGTAGAGATCTGCGCCGTCGGTGGCAATGGTGATGAGCACGTCATCCTCACCTAGACCAAGCAGTTTTGCTGTCTTGATGGCGGCAATGGTGTTGCAAATTGCCGAGAAACCAAAATGTGGCAAAGCGTCAACTATTTCTTGTGGAATGTGCTTACGTTGCACCAGGTAGTCGCGTCCTGCAGAAGTGTTGAACAACACGTCGAGCTCATCAGTTACGCGATCGGAAACTGCAGCGATGACGTCGGTGTTCATCACGTTATGAATGAGTGGAATGTGCTTGTCGCCGATGCCTTGAATGTTGTGCTCGCCGAATCCGTTTTCAAGCATGGTTGGGCATTCAAGTGCTTCAACTGCAACGATCTTTGTTCCGTACTTATCTTTCAAATGGTCGCCCGCACCAATGGTTCCTGCAGAACCGGTTGCGCTAGTGAATGCAGCGAGTCGCAAGTTCGGTCGGTTCAAACCTTTAGCAACGTGTTCGTACACCGCTGAGAGCGCTGTACCCGTTACTTCGTAGTGTCCGAGGTAGTTTCCGAATTCGCAAAACTGATTGAAGATGAAGTTCTTCGGATCTTTTTGCATTTCATTGCACGCATCGTAAATTTCCTTTACGTTGCTTTCGGTACCAGGCGTGCGAATGATGTCGCTTGGGTCGCTTGTCCAACGATCAAGCCAGTCGAAGCGCTCTTGCGACATTCCTGCTGGCAACACCGCAACTCCGCGTGCGCCAATGATCTTGCTAATTGCAACGCCACCGCGTGCATAGTTGCCGGTTGATGGCCACACTGCTCGCTGAGTTGACGGATTGAACTGACCAGTGATTACACGTGGCGCCAAACATGAGTACGCAGCCAACACTTTGTGCGCGGTGATCATTGGGAAGCGATCACCAAACATCACCACGATCGGACTGTCGACACCGGTTAATGACTTCGGCAACACCACATGATCGGGAACACTCACGCGATTTCCGTCCATGTCGTTAAACCAATGCACACGGAACAAGTTGCGCGAGTCTGGAGAATTCTTGTCAGCTCCTGCTGCAATGTCTGCAGGAATGAGGGATGGGTTTGCCAATTGGGCGAAGGTTGGCAACACCACATTGTTCGCGGCACATTTACGAATGCTCTCGGCCAAAGCCCCTTCATCCACAACGGTGTCGGCTAATCCGAGTTGGCTGGCGAGGGCATCTGAGTCTTGCGAGGAAGTCAATGTTGAAGTCACGCTTTACATTGTGTCAAGAAACGACCCCCTTGCCACTACCCTTATCGCGATTAGCCGACGTAGCCCAATGGCAGAGGCACAGCACTTAGGATGCTGTCAGTGAGAGTTCGAGTCTCTCCGTCGGCACTGTGAGTTCTCAACCAGTGCGCATATCTGAGGTACAGACCCCAGCACTCGTGATTGAAGGCGCCATTGCGCAGCAAAACATTGCCGCCATGGCGGCCGCTCTACCTGGCACACGTTTGCGACCACACATGAAGGCAACGAAATGCACATCGCTTGCTCGCGAACAAGTTCGTGCCGGACACACCACATTCACCTGTGCAACACCACGCGAAGTTGTGGGCATGGTGAAGGCAGGTGTTGGGGACGATCTGCTGCTTGCAAACGAATGCGTTGATTCCATTCGGCTTCAAGAAATGGCCGCTTTGCAAGACAACGCGCTCATCACCGTGGCGATTGATTCTGAAGAGACTTTGCAGGCCGCTCATGCTGCCGGAATTCAACATGTGCTCATTGATGTCAACGTTGGACTTCCCCGCTGTGGCATTGCACCAGAACTTGCTGGCTCTCTTGCCGACAAAGCTCGCTCGCTTGGCAAAACTGTTCGCGGAGTGATGGGCTACGAAGGTCACCTCATGATGGTTGCCGATCACAGTGAACGTCTTGCCAAGGTTGAAGCGTGCATGACACTGCTGCGCTCAGCCGCAAACGATGTCGGTGGTGACATTATTTCTGCTGGTGGCACCGGTACATACAACTTGCATGACAACACCGGTGTCACGGAAATTCAAGCGGGCTCGTATTCATTGATGGACACGCAGTACGCACAACTCGGCTTACCGTTTACTCAGGCCGTGTTTGTTATTGGCACCGTTATTTCGTCCAGCACTCAATGGGCTGTCATCGATGTTGGCTTGAAGTCACTTGGCATGGACCATGGCAACCCATCCATCGACGGACATGCTGTGTGGTTTTGCTCCGACGAACACACCACGTTCTCACCTAACGAGGGTGCTCCGCCAAAAGTTGGCACACGCATTCGCGTTATCCCTGCACACGTTGACCCAACCGTTGCTCAACACGATGCAGCATGGGTGGTTAACGGCGACGACGTTATCGATCGTTGGGCAATTGACTTACGTGGTTGGTAGATCGAGCTTCAGTAATTCCGAGAGTGCACGAAACGCTTTACCCCTGTGAGACAGATCGTGTTTTTCACTCGCTGACATTTGTGCAAACGTACGACCGTCGCCATCACGCGCGATGAACAACGGGTCATATCCGAAGCCACGCTCGCCCATTTCTGCTTCGGCGATACTTCCCTCACACACACCTTCAGCAATGATTTCTCTGCCATCAGGAAACCGCAACAATGCAACTGTTCTAAACCTGCATGTTCGTGCTTTGCCACTCAGTTCGCGCAACATTTTCGCGCGATTATCAGCATCGGTTGCATGTTCACCGGCAAAGCGTGCAGTGCGAACTCCAGGTGCGCCGTTCAAAGCGTCCACTTCCAAACCAGTGTCATCAGCCAAAGCTGGAAGCCCCGTTGCATCACAAACCGCGACGGCTTTCAGTCGCGCATTGCCCACGAGTGTGTCTGCATCTTCAACGACATCGGACAGGTCCGCTGGGCGTGACTGCAAGTCGATGACTCCACCCATGAGATCAAAAATTTCGGCAGCCTTGTGCGGGTTGGCCGATGCGCAGACTGCGCGCAACATGATTACCTACCGAGTTGGCGTGGTGTCGGCGGCGTGGCAATGACTTCGCGTTGCTTAGCAAAAATTTGCTCTAGCCCACCCGCCGCAAGCCCAAGCAATGAATCCAATTCACTGCGCGAGAATGCTTTTCCTTCGGCAGTTCCTTGCACTTCAACATAGGTTGGCTCGCCACCGTTTATTGGCTGCAACATAACCACGTTCATGTCCACTTCTGCCTTTGAGTCTTCTTCGTATGGAAGGTCAAGTACAGGATTGCCATCATGAATTCCCACACTGATTGCTGCGCACATCGAATGCAACGGGTTTACCGTGAGTCCACCGTTTTGCTGAATGCGGGTAATTGCATCGTGCAACGCAACAAACGCTCCACAAATACTTGCAGTGCGTGTTCCTCCGTCGGCCTGCAACACATCGCAGTCAATCAAGATCTGGCGTTCGCCGAGTTGCTTCATGTCTATTGATGAACGCAACGCGCGGCCAATGAGACGCTGAATTTCCACTGTGCGACCAGATTGCTTACCTTTTGCTGCTTCGCGACCAACACGCTCTGGTGACGAACCAGGAAGCATTGAATATTCCGCAGTCACCCAGCCCTTGCCACTGCCCTTCATCCAACGCGGAACGTCTTCGTCTAATGAAGCGGTGCACAACACTCGGGTTTTTCCAAACGACACGAGTACCGAACCCGCAGACATTTCAGTGAAGTCGCGTTGAAACGAAATCGGACGAAGCTCGTTGTGTTGTCTGCCGTCAAAGCGTGTCATAAGTATTTCTCCCTGTTGTTATTAATTCTTGTTGTTTGACCATTGTTCTGCAATATCAAGTTCTGGGCCAAGCAATCGACGACCGAGTTGAGCAAACCATGCAATATCGCCAGAAGACAAAAAGCGATGCGTACCAACCCCACTCGTTGCTGCCATTCCTGATTCGGCAAGAGCATCACGAACAGCGAATGCAGTTTCGTCGCCGCTACTCACCAGAACCACGTTCGGCCCCATCACTTCACTAATGACGCGTGACAAATATGGATAGTGAGTGCATCCAAGTAGAAGCGCATCGACTCCCGCATCGCGCACCGGCGCAAGCAGTCGTTCTGCTAACACCGTCACTTCGTCTCCCGTAGTTTGATCGCGCTCTACAAATTCAACAAACCCGGGGCACGCAGCCGATGTGAGCGCAACATTTGCCTTGGTATCGCGAATTGCTTGCACATAAGCCCCCGAGGAAATGGTTCCGACTGTTCCGATGACGCCAACTTTTCCATTCTGAGTTGCACGCACAAGCGCTCGCGCACCAGGTTCAACCACCCCAAGCACGGGCACAGGCAATTCTTCTGCTAACTGGTTAAGCGCCACCGATGCTGCGGTATTACAAGCAATAACGACCAACTTTGCGTTGTAGTCGCGAACCAGGCTCCACGCCAGTTCTTTCGCATATTCGCGCACTTGTTCCGCCGGCTTGTTACCGTACGGATACCGGCCCGTATCGCCGATGTACACCACGTCTTCGTGAGGCAGCAGATCAATGACTGCACGTGCAACAGTAAGTCCACCAAACCCCGAGTCGAACATGCCGATCGGGCCAACTGCGCTACTCGGCTTGTTTGGCATCGGCTTCCACAATACGCCAGCGCAATAGTCTGACCTGGTGCTTCTCGCCACTGTGCTTGCGTTAACCGCTGCTGTACTTCATGCATCATGGAATTTGCTGGTGAAGCAAAGCACCGACCGCCGGTTGGCATTGTGGGGGCAATTCACCATTGGAGGAATACTCAGCGCAATTGCACTCATCACCTGGGCACTCGTTGGTTCACTACCCCACATTGCTTGGGAATGGGCATTAGTGAGTGGCGCAACCCATGTTCCTTATCTCATGCTGCTCTCGCGTGCATATGACCGTGGAGATTTTTCCATGTCATACCCAATTGTTCGCGGAGCGGGTGCACTCGCTGCTGCGGCAGGCGGAGTGCTGTTTCTGAACGACACGCTTTCACTCACTTCAACCATTGGAATCTTGCTCGCGGTACTTGGGTTGTTTGTTCTTGCTAAGAGTGGATCGTGGCATGTTGTTGGCGCAGCGCTTGCAGTTGCATCGACCATCGCGGTGTACTCGGTGGTCGATGGTCATGGCACGCGGCAATCTCAACCCGTTGCATACGCACTTGCGCTAAATATTGCAGCTGCAGTATTTGTCTCGTTGTATGCCAGCGTTCGTAGTCACAAGCAAATGATTCCAACCATGCGAGCGAATTGGAAAATCATGGGTGCTGCGGGAGTGTTTTCTACCGTTGCGTACATGTTGGTAATGATTGCGTATCGCCACGCTCCCGTTGGATACGTCGCTTCGTTACGCGAGTCGAGTGTGGTTATTGCTGCGTTTGCCGGTTGGAAAATGCTCGATGAAGGTGATCACCGCCGGCGAATTACTTCTGCCGCGATCGTGCTCGTCGGACTTGTTGTTCTAGTAGTTGGCGGTTAACGCGCAACTAGAAGTAAATGATTTTCTCAGCTGCGGCTTCTGCAGCATCGAGGTCATCGGTGTAAGCACCAGTTGACAAATACTTCCATCCGCCATCGCACACAATGAACACAATGGTTCCTTCATCAATTTCACTTGCAACCTTCAACGCTCCAGCAAGTGATGCACCAGACGAGATGCCAGCGAAGATTCCGCATTCGCGAACCAAACGGCGAGTCATCTCCAAACTCTCGCGCGGACGAACAACCCGTTTGCGATCGAGCAAATTGATACCGTGCCAGTTTTCAAAAATTGGCGGAATGTAACCTTCATCTAAGTTGCGTAGCCCTTCAACGCGCTCACCCAGAGGTGGTTCTACCGCAACAATCTTTACTTCTGCATTCTGTTCTTTGAGATAGCGACCAACACCCATGAGCGTTCCACTGGTTCCGAGGCCCGCAACAAAATGCGTTACTTCTGGAACATCTCGCCAAATTTCTGGGCCAGTTGTGTTGTAGTGCGCGCGAGGGTTTGCATCGTTTTGGTACTGATGCATGAAGCACCACTCAGGATGTTCTGCAGACAACGCTTCTGCACGACGCACTGCTCCATTTGAACCTTCAGGTCCTGGAGTCAAAATGATTTCAGCGCCAAACACTTCAAGCATTTGACGACGTTCGATGGAAACACTTTCGGGCATCAAGATGGTGATCGGGTTGCCCTTCACTGCCGCAATCGCCGCAAGTGCAATTCCAGTGTTACCCGAGGAAGGCTCCATGATGCGCTGACCAGGCTTTAATTTTCCGTCGGCAATCGCTTGCTCAATCATGGACTTTGCAATTCGATCTTTTACTGAGCCGAATGGGTTTTGGCCTTCAAGCTTGGCCATCAACTTCACGCGCGGGTTCGGTGACAAATTGCTGACATCAACAACAGGCGTATTGCCAATGAGGTCGAGGACGCTCTCATTGATCTTCATTCGCGAGCTAGTGATTGTTGACTGCATTAGTCATAATTCTAGCCCTGAAAAAAGGCCGATGATCAGTTGTGCTCCTGAATTGCCGTTTCGGAAATAACCCCATCAATAATGCGGAAATTCCGCGGTTCGGGAACCCCACGCTTCAACGTGACGATCATGTAGTGCCAACCTGGGTCTGGAGCTTGGGCTACATCGGTCGAGCTTGGATACGCCTCGGTGTGGGTGTGGCTATGCACCACTCCAACAACTTCCAGGCCAGCGTCCTCTGCGTTTCGTTCAATCACCAAATGCTGCTTCGGATTAATGGTGTACACCTTGGCCGAATGCGCAATGTTCTCGCATGCGTGAAATTCAAGCACTTCACTTGATGAAAGATTGCCAACCAAGAGCCCACACGCTTCTTCCGGATAACACGAAATAGCGTGCTCGCCAATTGATTGCATCACCTGAGGTGAGATCAAAAGTGTGGTTTGAGTACTCATCGCAATTTCAGGCTACCCGTATGCTGAAACGAACGTTATGAACGCGCAAAACAAGCAGAGCGAGCGGGAACACCTCGACCGGGTGGTTGCCAGTAATCGTAAGGCCAGGCACGACTACACCATTGTGGATGTGGTTGAGGCCGGCATTGTGCTGCTTGGAAGCGAAGTGAAAAGCGTGCGTTCTGGCCAGGTGCAACTTGCCGATGCCTATGCGCACGTGGTGAACGGTGAAATGTGGCTTGACGGAATTCATATTGCTTCATATGCATTTGCCCACGGAGTTGGCGCACATGAACCCATGCGCCGCCGTAAGTTGCTCCTCCACCGCGAGCAAATTCGCCGAATGCAAGACCGCATTAACAAAGAACGCCTCACCATCGTTCCGCTTGAAGTTCGCTTCAGCAAAGGTCGGGTGAAGGTAGACATCGCTCTAGCCAAAGGTCGCCAAA
The DNA here is from genome assembly GCA_029977615.1 of bacterium. Classification (GTDB taxonomy): domain Bacteria; phylum Actinomycetota; class Acidimicrobiia; order Acidimicrobiales; family Ilumatobacteraceae; genus UBA3006. The sequence goes on along the minus strand of JAPOKO010000007.1, from coordinate 16,618 downwards.
AAGCAGACCGACGTCAGGCCATTGCAAAAAAGGAATCTGAACTTGAAATGCGTCGTGAGGCTGGGCGCCAGAAGAAACAAGCGCAATAAGCCAATTATTTCTTTGAGCACAATTTTGGACTATGTCCAAATAATGATATTATCCATTTCATGGACAACAGCCCAGAAGGTCTCCTTCGATCACATGGTTTAAGTGTTACCGCTCAGCGGTTAACCGTTCTACAGACCATCACCGATTACCCGCACATCACCGCCGACCAGGCTGCCGAGGTTGCACGTAAAAAGATTGGCGCTATTTCGCGGCAATCGGTATACGACACTCTGAACACGCTCGTTGAGAAGGGTCTTGCCCGGCGCATTCAACCAATGGACTCCCCTGCATTGTTTGAAGATCGCGTTGGCGACAACCACCACCATCTTGTGTGTCGATCGTGCGGCATTGTTGAAGATGTCGACTGCTCCACTGGATACCGACCGTGCTTGCAAGCATCCGACGACAACAACTTCATCATCGACGAAGCAGAGGTGACTTATTGGGGACTCTGCCCCAAGTGTCAACCCAAGTCAACGAAATCTCAAGCAAAACAAACCCCAACACGAAAGGCAAAATCATGACTGATACTGGCACATGCCCATTCTCGGGCGGATCAACAACCGCGCACGACATGGGAACCACCAATTCAAAATGGTGGCCTAATCAATTGAACATCAAAGTACTGCATAACAATCCAGAAGTTGGCGACCCAATGGATCCCAACTTTGATTACGCAAAAGAATTTGCATCACTTGATCTTGACGCGGTGATCAAAGACCTCACTGTCTTAATGACCGACTCACAAGATTGGTGGCCAGCTGACTATGGCCACTACGGCCCATTCTTTATTCGTATGACCTGGCACGCTGCTGGTACGTATCGAATTCAAGACGGTCGCGGCGGTGGCGGAACCGGAATGCAACGCTTTGCCCCGCTGAACTCATGGCCAGACAACGGCAACCTCGATAAGGCACGTCGCCTGTTGTGGCCAGTGAAGCAAAAGTACGGCAACAAACTGTCGTGGGCGGACTTGTTCATTCTCGCTGGCAACGTTGCACTTGAATCAATGGGATTCAAAACATTTGGATTCGCTGGTGGCCGCGCAGACGTGTACGAACCAGACGAAACATATTGGGGAACAGAAACCACATGGCTTGGCGACGAGCGCTACAAGGGCGATCGTCAACTCGACAATCCCCTTGCCGCAGTGCAGATGGGTCTGATCTACGTCAACCCTGAAGGCCCGAACGGAAATCCAGATCCAGTGTTGTCGGCTCGTGACATCCGTGAGACATTTGCACGTATGGCCATGAACGATGAAGAAACCGTTGCACTAGTTGCCGGTGGACACACATTCGGAAAGGCTCACGGCGCTGGCGACCCAAATAAGTTTGTTGGACCAGAACCAGAAGGTGCGCCAATTGAAGCAATGGGCTTTGGTTGGATCAACTCGATGGGAACAGGAAAAGGCGTTGACACCATCACCAGCGGTATCGAGGGTGCGTGGACAACTAATCCAATCGCATGGGACAACGACTACTTCAAGATCCTTCTTGAAAATGAGTGGGAGTTAACGACGAGTCCTGCGGGCGCAAAGCAGTGGATACCAAAGGGTGGCGCAATGGCAGGAAGCGTGCCAGATGCACACGACTCGTCACGAAGCCATGCACCGATCATGACCACTGCAGACTTGGCATTGAAGTTTGATCCGGAGTACGCGAAGATCTCGAAGGACTTCTACGCAAACCCAGACAAGTTTGCTGATGCGTTTGCTCGCGCGTGGTTCAAGCTGACCCACCGCGACATGGGACCAAAGTCCCGTTACGTCGGAAAGCTTGTGCCGAAGGAAGACCTCATTTGGCAAGATCCAATTCCAGTTCCAGCGAAGACTCCAACCGCATCTGACATTGAAGCTGCAAAGACCAAGATTCTTGGCTCTGGCCTCAGTGTGTCGCAGTTGGTAGCAACTGCATGGGCTTCGGCGTCAACATACCGCAACACCGACAAGCGCGGTGGAGCAAATGGCGCACGAATTCGCTTGTTGCCACAAAAGAACTGGGAAGCAAACAACCCATCGCAACTTGCAACGGCTTTAGCGGTCTACGAAAAACTGAGCACAGAAACTGGCATGTCAATTGCTGACCTGATCGTGTTGGGTGGATGCGTTGGAATTGAAAAGGCTGCTCAAGATGCAGGCGTAAAAGTCAGTGTTCCGTTTAGTCCAGGTCGCGGCGACGCAACTCAGGAACAAACCTACGTTGAGTCATTCGCAGTGCTAGAGCCAACATTTGATGGCTTCCGCAACTTCTTGAAGCCTGGTCACGTTCAACCGACTGAACAACTCCTGCTCGAGAAGGCAAACTTGCTCGGACTATCGGCACCAGAAATGACCGTTTTGGTTGGAGGTTTGCGAGTACTTGGCGCAAACCACAATCAGTCAACCGCTGGCGTCTTTACCAAGCGAGTTGGAATGTTGACAAACGACTTCTTTGTCAATGTTCTCGACATCAATACCGAGTGGAAACCAACGGGCAAGGACGAAGAGACCTTTGAAGGTCGCAACCGCAAGTCGGGTGAAGTGGTGTGGACTGCCACACGCAACGACTTGATCTTTGGTTCAAACTCGCAATTGCGCTCATTGGCAGAGGTGTACGCACAGAACGACAACGCTGGCAAGTTTGTTAGCGACTTCGTGAAGGCATGGACCAAAGTTATGAACAATGATCGGTTTGATCTGAAGTAATTCATACCTTCTGCACAAAAGGCCCTGCAGTGAAAAACTGCAGGGCCTTTTACATTATTGATACACCTCTGCCCTACACTGACTGCGCAAGCAAAGTTAACGGGGCTGACAGGTTTCGACGTCAGTGTCGCTGGCCGAGCGTGCGACCCGAGTTGCTCAGACTCGTAAAACGGGGCAAAAAAACAACTGCCAACAAGCAGTTCGCTCTCGCCGCCTAATTAGGGGGTAGAGAGCAACCGTGAGCCGCAAGGTCGCACGGGGCCAATTCACCGCAGCCCGGCAACAGAAGCGGGGAATGACATTGGGAAAGACCGATGACGTTGTGAAAGACCAATGACCGAATGGAAAGACATTCCGCGGGTTAGTGCTTCGGCATTAACCAATCGACCCGCCGATGTTGCTGCGTAGCAACAGTGTCGGGAATGGTCGTATCACGGGCGTTCAACGGCTGATGGACGGGGGTTCGATTCCCCCCAGCTCCACTAGTTGCAAACGGTAGTTTTGAGGTGTGAAAAACACGCCTTCACGGTTTGCGCCGATCTCCGATCGCCTCTCCGGACTCGGTGCAGCGAAATGGGCGGTGCATGTTGAGGGCCTCGATCGCGCTGCTGCTGGCAAAAAGGTGACCTTTCTTTCCATTGGCGAACCCGACTTACCACCGCCTGCAAGCGTGCTTGATCAAGCAGTTGCATCAATGCGTGGAGGCCGACTGAAGTACGCAGCGGGCCAAGGCGAACAAGTTGCACTCGACGCAATAGCCGCTCACCTCTCGCGTCGGTCGGGACAAGAAGTTTCGCCCGATCAAATTGTGTACACCGCAGGAACACAAAACGGATTGTGCACCGTGTTGATGACATTGGTGCAAAGCGGCGACGAAGTATTAGTTCCAGATCCGTACTACGCCACCTACGAAGGCCTCGTTGCAGCATCGGGTGCAACATTTGTTCCTGTTCCAACGCTTCCAGAAGACGGCTTTCATGTGACCGCGAAGCAAATTGAAGCAGCGATTACACCGCGATCACGTGTTCTGTTGTTGAACACGCCAAGTAATCCAACGGGTGCAGTGTTGTCACAAAATGAAATTGATGAAATTGGCGAAGTATGCGAGCGTCACGACCTTTGGATAGTTGTTGACGAGGTGTATGCCGACCTCACCTACGGCGCGCCGTTCTGTTCTCCGTTTGATCGTCCACACCTGCGTCATCGCACACTTGCCGTGTCGTCTATTTCGAAGTCGCATGCACTACCAGGCTTTCGCGCAGGTTGGATTGCTTCCCAACTAGAGGTTACGCCGCGACTTGTGCTTGTTGCTGAAGCAATGTTGTTTGGTTCACAGCCATTCATTGAAGATGCACTTGCAGTTGCACTGTCGCAGCGCCATCCAGAAGTTGAGCGACTCAGTTCAGCATTTAGAGATCGCGCACATCATCTCGTCAGCGCATTTGAAGGTTCATCGGCGGCAAAGGCTCGCATGCCTGAAGGCGGCATGTTCATCATGGTGGACATTCGCGAAACGGGGATGTCTGGCGAAGAGTTTGCGTGGAAGCTCATCAACGAACACGACATCGTGGTGATGCCAGGTGAGAGCTTCGGTAAAGGCGGTGCAGGACATATTCGTCTTGCACTGACCAATGATGCAGCCGTGCTGCGTGAAGCTGGTTCTCGAATTCGTGCGGCTGCAGAAGCTGTATCCGCGAGTCGTTAGCTCGAAGAATTACGCGGTGCGGTAGACCACGAACACTTTGCGAAGTGTTTCGTGAACGGTCCACACACCCTTCCAGCCAATTGGGAAGATGCAACTTGAACCAACTGTAAGCAATACTGGCTCGCCGCCGTCTTCATGCACGGTCATGCTTCCCTTAATTACATAAATCACTTCACCTCTTGTAGTGAACTCCCAACGCGATGCACCTGGCTCACATTCCCATGTTCCCGATGTAACGGTTTCGTTGTCAAGAAACACTTGAGCACGAGTCATGATTTCGCCTGTTAATGGCTCAGCAGAAGGCTGACCTAATGGCTTTTCAGCAAGTTGGGATGCAGGAATTTCTAGTGCGCGAAATGAAATAGTCATGCCTGCATTATGGCAACTTCAACTCAAAAAACTGTCACGAAGCGCAATAATCCGAGATGATGGCACTCCGGACCGAAGCTCTCGCGCATCGGCAATTTCAGTCAACTTCAGTAAGCCATTTATCCCTATCCACCGGATCGGTTCCAACTCCCACTCGCGCGCATGGTGGTTGACCAATAGAGATCGTGTAAGAGGACTTTCATAATTGAGCATTTGATACACCAAAGTTCGTGCTATCAAATTTGACAGGGCAACACCATCGCCCACGTATCCGCCGCCTGAACACAGGCCATTTTTGTGGTCAACATTGGCGAATGCATGCCAGTCACGTGACGCGCCAATCGGCCCACCCCATTGATGGGTGAATTTCACATCGCCAAGTGCAGGAAACGTTTCTCGAACAGTTTCGCGAAGTTGGTCATGAATCTTTTCATTCACATCAAATTTCGGAGAAATTCGCGAACCTAAGTGGTACGGAGCTCCACGTCCGCCAAATGCAATTCGATTATCGGCAGTACGTTGCGCATAAGTAACCATGTTGCGTCCATCAGCAAAAGTCTCTCGATTACTCCAACCAATCTCTTTCCATACATGGGCAGGAATCGGCTCCGTTGCCACCATTAGCGAATACAAAGGAATAATGCTTCGTTTTCTTTGCTTCATCTGTGACGCGAAAGATTCAACTGCCTGCACGACCCATCGCGCATTAACCGTTGCACGAATTGTATGCACTCTGCGTTGTTCTACATTCAGTACACGCGACCGTTCATAAATTGTGACGCCACGAGCCTCTAATACCCGAGCGATACCTTGCACAAGTTTCCACGGATGAATAACGGCACAATGAGGGCTATACATTCCTCCATAAGTTTTTGCTGTTCGCAATCGTTTTTCAATTTCATCAGCACCTTCCCAGCGGATATCTGATTCATCAAATCCTGATGCGCGCCATTCGGCTACATAATCTTTCACTCGTTGGATATGCGCAGTACTTGATGCGGACGTAATGGTTCCACCTTGCTGGAAATCGCAGTCAATTCCCTCTAACTCCGTAATCTTGGCAATCTCTGCAATCGTTGCAAACATTTCGCGTTGAATGAATTGCATGGCGTCTTTTCCATGTCGATCAGCCATTTCAGTTGGAGACATCGGCAGGAATGCGCTACACCAGCCACCATTTCGTCCACTACCACCAAAGCCAACAAACTCTGACTCAATAATTGCAATTGACAACTTGGAATTCATTTGCGTTAAGTAATACGCAGTCCATAGGCCTGTATAGCCAGCTCCAATAATGGCTACATCAACATCTATGTCGTTCAGCAATTGCTGCCGCGGTAATGGCGACATTCCGTCCCGCCACACAGGTGTGGACGAAGTATGCATCACGTCTTATAGCAAAGTTGCTGGAACCGAACTCATCTCCAGATGCAATTCGCTACCCATGTATGGGTTTGCAAGCGCAACGGTTTCGTTCAGTTCGATACCAAGACCAGGTTCGGACGGTGGAATGATGAACCCATTTTCGAATTTGATTGAGGTTTTCACTAATTCGGAATGGAAACCCTGCCAACCCTGAATGGTTTCAAGAATTAAGAAGTTCGGTGTACAGGTTGCCAGTTGAATATTTGCTGCAGCAACCACCGGACCGCAGTACAGGTGAGGCGCAATTTGCGCGTGATACACCTCGGCCATGCTTGCAATCTTCTTGCCTTCCAGCAATCCGCCACAGCGACCCAGGTTTGGTTGCAAGATTGAGGCCGCACCAGTCTTCAGCAATTGATGGAACTCGTACTTCGTCGTTAAACGCTCACCTGCAGAAATTGGAATGCTGGTTGCGCGAGCAACTTTGGCAATTTCGTCTGGGCTGTCTGGTGGGCACGGTTCTTCAAACCACAGCGGGTCGTACTTTTCGAGTTTCTTTGCTAAACGGATTGCACCCGATGCGGTGAATTGACCGTGCGTGCCAAACAAAATGTCGGCACGATCGCCTATTGCTTCACGAACCGCACGCACCATCTTTTCGGATAAGTCCATTGCGTGCAATGCTGGCTGACGACCGTCGTACACCGAGTAGCGACCAGCTGGGTCGAATTTCACTCCCGTGAAACCACGCTCCACTTCGCGCACTGCACACTCAGCAGCAGCATCGGGGTCGCTATACACAGGATCGTCTGCATACACGTCGACACCAACCGGTGGATACAGGTACGTATAGGCACGAAGTTTTTCGTGTACGCGACCACCAAGTAGTTCGTAGACAGGTTTGCCAGTTTCTTTCCCGCAAATATCCCACATGGCCATTTCCAAACCAGAAACGATTCCACCCGTGGTGAGGTCTGGGCGATGTGCATATCCACGGCCATACACATTGCGCCACATGTGTTCAATATGAAACGGATCGGCACCAATGACGTGTCGCGCTGCAATTTCCTCTGCCATTTTCGCTACCAAGTGTGGCGAATACGTTGCTGTGTAAATTTCGCCAATTCCGGAAATGCCAGTGTCGGTGGTGAGCTTTACGAAGATGAAATAACGACCACCGAATCGTGGCGGTGGATTACCCACCACGAATGTCTTGATGTCGACGATTTTCATATTAGAAAACGATGACGTTTCGAAGTGCTTCGCCGCGCTTTACTGCGTCGATTGCTTCGTTGATTTGTTCAATTGGGTATGTCTTGGTAACAAGTTCGTCAAGCTTCACACGACCTTGGCCGTACAAGTCAACCAAGTTTGGAATGTCTACCTGGATACGAGCGCTTCCCATCTTTGATCCGAGGATGTTTTGGCTGTATGCAGCCATAGTTCCTGGATCAATTTCTGACATCACGCCACTTGCTGGCATTCCAACCAAAACAACCGAACCACTCTTCGCAAGCATTCCATACGAAGAGTCGAATGCCGACTTCACACCGACGGTGACGAACACGTAATCTGCGCCACGTCCATCGGTAATTTCAAGTACACGAGCTGCAACATCTTCTGTTTTCGAGTTGATGCCGTGCGTTGCTCCAAAGCCCTTCGCTGCTTCAATCTTGCTGTCTACAACGTCGATGGCAATAACCGTGCGTGCACCACTGACATGTGCTCCTTGAATGGAGTTCAGTCCAACGCCGCCTGTTCCAATAACCACAACGTGGCTTCCAGCAGGAACTTTCGCCGTGTTGGTTACCGCACCAAAACCCGTGATAACGCCACAAGCCAACAATGACGCGCTTGCCATCTTGATGTTCTTGGGCACTGTTACGCATTGTGATTCATGCACCAAAACTTTCTCTGCAAACCCACCGGTGCGCATACTCTGCACAACTGGCTTGCCATCTTTGTCCTTGATCGGCGATGCAGCATCGAGTGGGAACTGAGTTGAACACGTAACTGGGTTACCCATGCTGCATCCATGGCAATGTCCGCATGAACGAATCAGTGTGACAACGACATGGTCTCCTACTTTTACCGTGGTGACGCCTTCTCCAACGGTTTCAACTACTCCTGCGCATTCGTGGCCGTAGACCGCCGGCAATGTTCCACCCCAGTGTCCGTCTGCATAGGTGATGTCGCTATGACAAATTGCAACCGCTGACAGTTTGACCTTCACTTCGCCTGGGCCAGCATCTGCAAGCGTCACTTCTTCAATGACAAGTGGCTTTCCAAATTCGCGACAAACGGCTGCTTTCATGACAGTTGATTCCTTCTTCTCTTGGGGTTTTCGTAAAAACTACTACTTGGCGTAGTCGGGGCACTCGTTATCGAGGATGTGCATTAGTGCTTCAAAATGCAACACTGCTACCCCTGGGTATTCGCGAGTTTGCTTGGCAACAAGCGCGGCGGTTTCATCGTCGACCAACTGCAGCGGTCGTCCAGTAGACAGCGCAAGCACCTGAAGTTGCGCCGCTTTTTCTAGGTAGTACAGCGAATCGAAAGCCTGCGCCACACTCTCGCCCACCACCATGACTCCATGATTACCCATGAACAATACGTCCTTGCCGTCAACAAGTAGCGAGGCAATTCGCTCACCTTCCGATGGGTCAAGCGCCATACCGGCATAGTGACGGTCATACGCAATGCGCCCATAAAACGCACTCGCGTTTTGGTCGAGCATCAGAAATTCAAAATCTTTCAGACATGCAAGCGCTGTGGTGTACGGCATGTGCGTGTGCAGTACGCATTTTGCATGTGGAACATTGCGATGCAAATACGAATGCAACACCCAAGCAGTTGGATCTACTCCATACTGAAGGGGATCGCCCTTCATCGCCGTATCAACCATGACAAGGCCACTGGCAGTTACCTGCGAAAAATGCGTGCCTGCTCGGTTAACAACAAACTGTTGACCGTCATCGGAAACTGCCATGCTGAAGTGATTAGCAACTGCTTCGTGAAAGTTGAGACGCGCAGCCCAACGAAATGCAGCAGCCAACTCTTTGCGTACTAGTTGTTCTCGTGACATCGCTTCCCCCTAGCGCTGACTGAACTCAGCCTTATTCGAGTTCAGCTGGAAAGCCAGGTGCACGCAAGTCGGTGCCAGTTGCGTCTTCAAGCAACTTCACCACTTGCGACGACCATGCATCTCCGCCATAAGCCTCTTTCGCGCGAATAAAGGTTTGATATGTGTGGCCAGCAAGATCAAGTGGCACACCAAACTCACGACCGAAACCCATTGCGAATCCCAAGTCTTTCAATGCGAGATCCATCGTGAAGTTGATGTTGTACGAACCATTCAAAATAACTTGGCTTTCGGTTTCATGAACGAAACTGTTTCCCGAGCTTTCTTTAATTGCTTCGAACGCAACGCCAAGGTCGAGTCCTGCACGCTTTGCAAGCATGAGTGCTTCACCAGCTGCAACCAAATGAATGAATGCAAGCATGTTCGTAATGACTTTGATTACCGCTGCGCTACCAAGTGGTCCGATGTACAACACCGGGTTGCCCATTGCAGCAAGTGCTGCCTTGTGAGCCTGGAACACTTTGTCTTCGCCGCCAACGAGCACGGTGATGTCGCCGTGTGCTGCTTTGTGCACACCACCAGTGACTGGTGACTCAAGAATTTGCACGCCCTTTGACTTCGCAATTTCACCCAAGCGCATGGTTTCACTTTGGTCATTCGTGCTCATGTCGACCCATGTGGCAGGAGTTGCGCGGCCAGCAAGTGACTCAAGTACTCCGCCGGGTCCAGCAACAACTGCATCAATGGCTCGCGGTGAAGGCAAGCAAGTGAATACTGTGTCTGACGCATCACAGAGTTCCTTGATCGAACTAGCCCACTTTGCACCTTTGGCTACGAGCGGCTTGCCAGCCTCCGCATTGAGGTCGAAGACGGTGACTTCAAAGCCGTTACGAACAAGACTGCCCGCAAGAAACTTGCCAATATGACCTAGTCCGATAAATCCGCAACGCATATATTCCCCTTTGAATACGTATGAATACTTATGTTTACAACTGAATCCAGGTGGTCTTCAAGTTCGTGTAACCCTCAATGGAGTGCAACGAACGATCGCGACCCGTACCTGACTGCTTGAAACCGCCGAATGGCGTAGTGATCGACGAGCGGTCAAACGTGTTGACCCACACCGTGCCTGCACGCAACTGACGAGCAATTTTGTGCGCCTTGCTTACATCGCGAGTCCACAATGCAGCGCCAAGGCCGTATTGCGAATCGTTGGCAATGCGAACTGCTTCTTCCTCGCTTGACACGCGAATGGATCCAAGCACTGGTCCAAAAATTTCTTCCTTCTCAATGCGCATTCCAGGCTTCACATTCTGGAAAATTGTTGGTGGAATGTAGATGCCACCCTTTGTCGGCTCTACTGGCTTTCCTCCAGTGTGAATTGTTGCGCCTTCAGCCTGTCCGATGCCGATGTATTCATTGACGCGATCAAACTGCGCGCGGTCAACAATGGTTCCCATTGCCGTGCTCGGGTCATATGTATCGCCAGGCATGATGGTTTCTGAAACCTTGCGAACCTTTTCGAGCAACTCATCTTCGATCTTTTGGTCAACAACCATGCGCGTACCAGCGTGACAAGTTTGACCCGCGTTGTAAAACACGCCCCATGCAATTGCCGATGCTGCTGAATCCAAATCTGGGCAGTCACTTAACACCACGTGAGGAGTCTTGCCACCAAGTTCGAGCGACACAGCCTTCGCATTGCTCTCTGCTGCGTACTTCAAGAAGTACTTGCCAACTTCCGTTGAACCAGTGAATGCCAACTTATTCACGTCCATGTGCTTGCCGAGTGTTCCACCGCAGCTTGGCCCAAAACCGTTCACTACGTTGAACACGCCCTCTGGCACACCTGCTCGCACTGCAAGTTCGGCGAATAGCAATGCCGACAGTGGCGACTGTTCTGCCGGCTTCAAGATGATGGAGTTACCGCCAGCAAGTGCTGCGCCAACTTTCCACGAACTAATGATGAGTGGATAGTTCCAAGGAACCACCGCACCAACAACGCCCATTGGTTCGCGTTCAATAAGCGCAATGCTGTCTCGTGGAATTGGTGCAATTTCTCCGTACAACTTGTCGATGGTTTCTGCGTACCACTGAATGTTGTTTGCACATGAGGCAACGTCCACATTGAGTGAGTCACTAATTGGCTTTCCACAGTTCATAGTTTCAAGCAATGCCAACTCTTCAGCGTTTTCGCGAATGAGTTGCGCCCACTTCAACATCACGTTCTTGCGATCAAGCGGAGCCATTTCACTCCATACACCTGCTTCAAACGTGCGCTTGGCAACAGCAACTGCACGATTGACGTCTTCGACATCGCCTTCGGCAACTTGCGCAATAACTGACCCATCGCGCGGGTTGATTGACTCGAAGGTCTTACCACTTGCCGCATCGACAAACTTTCCATCAATAAACAACTGGGTGCGTGCAACTTTTTGGCCTGCTCGCTTGGTCCAGTCTGCGGTGGTGAGTGCATTTGCCATGGGGATTTTCTCCTTGAGTCTGTTCGTAAAGCGTAAAAACCGTACCAGCAAGAGTCGTGCTTCTAGGCTTTCAGAGTGGAAACGCGCTCGTTTTTAGCAATTGCCTCGGTTGAGCGCACCGGCTCCACGCTGCTTTGCTCCATTCTGCGTGGCACCCACTTGGCAGGCACACCCATTGAATACCTCAATATTCAAACGAAGAACTTTGAACGAATTCGCAATGAGTGTGGCCAACCAAAAATCAGGGTCACCCGCCGACCAATCGCACGAGTGCGCAAGCTCACAGGTCGCTACCCGTGGCGCGATATCTCGTATTTCAGCCCTTCATCGTGGCGCAGCTACCTCCGCGCGATTGCACAGCAGTACACCACCACTAACGGGGTATTCGGTGTGAAGATGCATTGGAATCAATACAAGCGCCACATGCTCGACATGGGCGTAGACGCAAGTTTTTGGAATGTGCCTGTGAAGTGGGTGCGCATCACACGCGAGGACGAACTCCGTCAGGCAATCTCGTTTGTGCGCGCCGCACAAACCGAATCGTGGAACAGCAACATGGCAACTAAAGCCGACCCTGTGTACGACGCCGAGGCAATTGCAGCCGCACTTGATCGCATCTCTGACGAAAACTCGGACTGGGATGTGTACTTTGCACAGAACAACATCACTCCTCTTCACATTACATACGAGCAACTCACTCGTGACATGGACGCCACTATTAGGCGCGTCATGTCCTTCATCGAAACGCCTATTGATGTGGTTCCTGAACCACAAACCAAGAAACAAGGTGACTCAATAAACAAGGAGTGGGCTGAGCGCTTTCTTTCGCAATATCCAGAGCACGCCGAGCGAACACGCATGTGGCAGGGCTTACACTGAATACGTGAGCACACGGCACGTATCTGACATTTTTGACCCAACACAGTGGAACGAAGTCAAGGGTTTTTCGTTTAACGACATCACCTATCACCGGGCTAAAGCGCATGGCACCGTGCGTATTGCGTTCAATCGTCCCGAAATTCGCAACGCATTTCGTCCTGCAACAGTCGATGAACTTTTCACCGCGCTCGATCACGCACGTCAAACAAGTGACGTCGGATGTGTACTGCTAACTGGTAACGGACCATCTCCAAAAGATGGCGGCTGGGCTTTTTGTAGCGGAGGCGATCAGCGCATTCGCGGCAAAGACGGATACAAGTACGCAGAAGGCGAAACAGCAAACACCATCGAGCCGGGCCGCACCGGTCGACTTCATATTTTGGAAGTTCAGCGTCTCATTCGCTTCATGCCAAAAATTGTGATCTGCGTTGTTCCAGGTTGGGCTGCAGGCGGCGGACACAGCTTGCATGTTGTTTCAGACCTCACGCTGGCCAGCAAAGAACATGCGCGCTTCAAGCAAACCGATGCCGATGTTGCAAGTTTTGATGGTGGATTCGGCTCTGCATATCTTGCTCGCCAGGTTGGCCAAAAGTTTGCGCGCGAAATTTTCTTTCTCGGTCGCGAATACTCAGCAGAAGATGCACGCCAAATGGGGATGGTCAATGCAGTTGTCCCCCATGCCGAGCTGGAAGCCACCGCATTGCAATGGGCTAAAGAAATCAATGGCAAAAGCCCAACCGCACAGCGCATGCTGAAGTTCTCTTTCAACTTGATTGATGACGGTCTCGTTGGACAACAGGTGTTTGCAGGCGAAGCAACTCGACTTGCCTACATGACCGATGAAGCAGAGGAAGGTCGAAACTCGTTCCTCGAAAAGCGCGAACCAAATTGGGACGCGTTCCCCTGGTTGTACTAGTTCTTCATGATCGTCACGATTGACGATGCGCTCGACCCTCGGCTACATGCTTTTCGTTGGCGCGAGCGTCAACTCACCACCATTGCGCAACGTAAGTCGGCGCAGAACGAAGGACTCTTCATCGCAGAAGGTGATTTAGTTGTACACCGTGCGCTGGAGGCCGGATGTGTTCCCGATGTGGTGTTATGCGATCCAAAATGTGCGACAGAATTTTCTGATGCCGTAAATAATGCTGGCGGAACAACACTTGTAGCGAGTGCAGATATCCGGCGTGAAGTAACTGGACTTGGCGTGCCGCTTGATGCGATTGGCGTGTTTAAGCGCCCACCCGTTGTTTCAAGTGACGACCTCATTACACAGTCAACCAGGCTGATTGTTCTTGACTGCGTAGACAACCCAAGCAATGTTGGTTCAATTGCGCGCACTGCTGCAGCCCTTGGTTGGGACGGACTGCTGCTCGATTCAACAAGTTCAGACCCGCTTTCCCGCAGAGCACTGCGCGTCAGCATGGGAACCACGTTCAAACTTGGCTTCGCTCGCTTTGCTAGCACCAACAAAATTCTTGCTCAATTACACCAATTTGGTTTCACCACAATTGGCCTTACGCCGCACCATGAATCGCGCGAAGTGACCAACCTTCGGTCAATTCACATTGAAGGCAAACGAGCACTCGTACTTGGCTCAGAGCGACAAGGTTTGAGCGACGCAAGCCTTGAACTGTGCACTCAACTCGCAAATATCACCATGGCCGAAGGCGTTGATTCGCTGAACGTGGCGTCTGCTTCTGCAATTGCCTGCTTTGCGTTGCTCTGATTAGCGATTGATCATGTGCTGAGCAGCATTGGTCATGTACTCAGTGAGTTGCGCGTGAATATTGGGATCAGTCGCACACTCATCCACTGCAGCCTGCATATGCAGCATCCATCGGTCGCGCTCTAACTCTCCAATTGCAAACGGAAAATGTCGCTGACGCAAGCGCGGATGACCGCGCTCGTCGCTGTAGGTCGTTGGCCCGCCCCAGTACTGAATAAGAAACAACGTGAGTCTTTCGCGCGCTCCCGCCAAGTCAGCGTGGTCGGGATACAACGGCCACAACACGTCGTCTTGCACCACGCCTTCATAAAAGCGATCTACTAGTCGAACAAAGAATTCGCTTCCACCAACTTCGTCATACAGCGTTGCCATGTTATTTAAAAGAACTCTGGTTCTTCCCATTCAGGGAAAATGTCGGGTAAGTCGGTTGTCACCCGCTCGGTGAACACAGCCGGACGCTTTTCCAAGAAACTCATCACTCCTTCTTGCACGTCTTTTGAACGCCCACGAATTTGAATGCCCCGGCTGTCTACGCGATGTGCATTCATAGGATGCGGAGCGCCAAGCATTCTCCACATCATCTGGCGTGCAAGTGCAACAGAGACTGGTGCAGCATTTTCGACAATTTCTTTTGCCAGTGCATAAGCAGCAGGCAGCAAATCTTCCGGTTCGTGAATGCTGCGCACCAAGCCACCACGAAGCGCTTCCTGTGAGTCAAACACACGACCTGTCATGACCCACTCTTGTGCTTGCGCAATACCAACAATGCGCGGCAAGAACCATGATGAACATGCCTCAGGAACAATTCCCCGTCGCGTGAACACGAAACCCATTTTCGCTGCACTCGAAATGAGCCGCATATCCATTGCCAACGTCATGGTTGCACCGATTCCCACCGCAGGACCATTAATTGCGCCGATGATTGGCTTATTGCACTTGAACATTCGCAGGGTTACGGTTCCGCCACCATCACGACGAAACTTGGATTGCGAATCGGTGCTTAACGAACCGTCGTTGAACGTGTCGCCTCCGCCTGACAGGTCTGCTCCTGCACAGAAACCGCGCCCAGAACCAGTCATGACAACAGCGCGAACATTGTCGTCAGCATCAATTTCATCGAACACCTGATGCAATTCGCGCATCATGGTGTTGGTGAATGCATTGAGCTTTTCGGGTCGATGAAGCGTCACGGTGGCGACGCCTTCTACGACTGAATACAAAAGTTCGGTGTAAGCCATTAGCCCAATCTAGATGTGTGGGCTATACGTCTAAGAAGCGTGAAGCTGCGATGGCAGAACCAATCGCTCCGGCTAACGCGCCAATGATCAAAATGACGACCATCACTCCCGAAAGATAACCCGACGGGACAACCAACGACGAAATACCCGTGCCTGGCTTGAATCCAGCAACGCCATTGGTCCAAGCCGAATTCAATGCCCATAGTCCGCCACATGACACCACTGCGCCGATAAGACCCTGCAAGAGCCCTTCGAGCATGAATGGAACTCGAATGAACCAGTTGGTTGCACCAACGAGTTTCATCACTTCAATTTCGCGTCGCCGCGCAAACATTGCTGTTCGAATGGTGTTCCAAATAAGACCGACTGCTACCACCAGCAGCACTAACGACATCACCAGCGTGACAGTGCGCACGAATTTTGAGAGCGTTGAAATGACTTGGAACTCGTCTTCGGCCAAGGCAACGTCTTCAACACCCGGCAGCGAGCGGTACTGCTCACTGAGAGAGCGAACCAACGCTGGGTCTTGTGTAATGGGAACAACCTTGAATTCCGAAGGAATATTTTCGGGAGTCAACAGGCTGAGCGTGACAGGGTCGCCAGCAAAAATTCGTTTTGCTTCTTCGTACGTTTGCGTCTTGTCCAAATACTGAAGTTTGTCGACGTTGATAATGGTTGGTGCCGACCTGATGGATTCATCGATGAGCGCTATTTGTTCTGGCGTGGCGTCGCTACGCACGAACACGATCATCGCTACATCGCCCTTCCATTGCACGAGCAAGTTTTCAAACGCACGCTGGATGAGCAGCGTTGTACCTACGAGGAGTAGTGCAATTGCTGAAGTAAGGATGGCTGCAGCTGTGAGCGTGAGATTGCGACGGAAACTTGCCCACATTTCACGAAACGCATATGCAATTCGAGCGATCATTCGTACACACCTCGCTCTTGGTCGCGCACGATTACTCCACGGTCTAACTGGATTACTCGTCGGC
>JAPOKO010000079.1 GCA_029977615.1 bacterium | reverse complement strand
GTAAACCCGCGTTTAGGTAACGTCAATCGTAACGGCGTTTGCCCGCCTTCAAAACCTAGTCTCGGCCCTCCTCCTGAACGCGATTTTTGTCCGTTGTGTCCTCGACCAGCAGTCTTCCCTTTACCGGATCCAATACCTCTACCTTTTCGTTTCTGATACTTTCGCGACCCCGGAACGTCTCGCAGGTTGTTCAAACCTAAAACACCTTCGGCGGCGATGCTCGAACCCGGCTCGACGACGATGCCTCTCTCGGAAAGTTTTGTTTTCCTTCGCTGTTCTATTCTGTTGTTGTTGTTGTTGTTGTTGTTGTTGTTGCCGTTACTGCTACTGATATCATCTTCATCAAACGACGAAGACGACGTGCTGATACTTCGAAAAAGCGATACTTTTTGCGATGATGTTGATGCGAAGAAGGACGACATCGATCGCTTTTGCTGAAGTTCGCTGTACGGCGCAGCATTCCTTCCATCGCTTCGTCGTTGTTCGATCGAAGAAGCGTTAAAAAACCCACTCAAACATCGAGAAGCGGAAGAAACGTTGGCGTTATTCAACGTTCGATGGTTGCGTGAAGAAACAGAACCAGCCCCTCCGTTTATTTCGCT
>JAPOKO010000078.1 GCA_029977615.1 bacterium | reverse complement strand
TTTGTGGATTGCTTATGAATTTGCTGCGACTGAAAGACCGCGACGTGCGGCTTCGTCATCAGGAAGGCGGAGGAGTTTGTGTCGCAACACGTCGTCGGCGATGCGCAACGCGCGTTCGGCTTCATCAAGTGCACCACCTGGTGCTGTGATGTTGAAAACGGCGTAATAACCATCGTCTTGCTTTTTGATCGGGTAAGCCAAGCGACGCTTGCCCCACCAATCAGGTGTGCCGTGAACAGCGCCGCCGGCATTTGTAACTGACTTGGTGATGACGCTCAACCAGTTGTGGGCAGCCGACTCTTCGAGGTTGCCGCTAATGATGACCATTAATTCATATGCACGCATGAACGTGATAACTCCCTTCGGACCCAACTTTTGATTGGGGCCCCCGAAGGGGCAGGTATGTGGATTTGAAAGTGTAACGGCACAACAGCACTGTGCCACGGGGCTGTTGCAGGGTTAAAAGGCGCCTAAATGTCGCGAGTTTTCAACAAATGGTGCCACGAACAACTACGGCAAACCTCAATCAGATAGCCCGTGAAATGTTCTGGTCGTCGCGCAAACTGCTCGATTTCGGCTCGGGTCGCAATGAATTTGCCATGACTCGGCAAAC
>JAPOKO010000077.1 GCA_029977615.1 bacterium | reverse complement strand
CATCTTGCCCTGGAGGAACGACAGCGCCGTCTTCGGGCCGTAGCCATCCAGCTGGTCCCTGGTCGTGTGTGTGTGCGTGAGAGGGGGTCGTCGAGCGAACGGGCAAAACGCCGAGAGTGAGTGCAGCAGTCGCAGTCGTAGTCGTAGGTGGAGCGGATGGACGGAGCTACTCTCGTGGGGTGGACGGGTCGCTGCGCTCCGTCCGCCACACCCGGTCGCTGCTCAGCTCCCCGTCCACCCCACCCTCCACCAATAAGCAACAACAACAACAACAACAACAACAACAACAACAACAACAACAACAACAACAACCCACCTGACGTCGGCCAAGACCGAGGCCTGGACAAAGCGCCCGCTCACCTCCCACGAGGTGCTCTTGCAGGTGCGCTTGGCCTGCTGCATGCCATAGCGGGTGACGCGCTCTGCGTCGGCAGGTCCGTAGTAATGCCCCTTGGACGACAGGTCGCCGACGATGCGCTGGAGCGTCGCCATGAGCATGCCCCGGGCCGCGTTGTCGGAGCACTCGGGGTTCACGACCACCGTCTCGGACCGCTTGTTGTGCACGTACGGCGCCACGTCCTTGTCCGCCTCGTCTTTGAAGACGAGCGTGCTGAT
>JAPOKO010000076.1 GCA_029977615.1 bacterium | reverse complement strand
GATTCTCGTCTGCGCGAACGAGAACAGAAACACGTTCCAAAAGTCCAACGCGCCGTTAATCACTCCGGCGAAGAAGAAGTAACGAACGTTGTTCCGAAACTTCTCCTCGTTCAAATCCACGACGCCGCCGATCGACCCGGCTATAAAATGCGGCATGGCGACGCTAAACGGAAGACGAACGAGTAACGACGCGATGCCAATCAATATCCATCGCCGGTCTGGTTTCGCCAGGCGGAGAAGGCGCGCGAAGGATGGTTGTTGTTGTTGTTGTTGTTGTTGTTGAATATCTTTTGTTCTTTTGCTTCTTTTACTTCTTTTACTTCTTCGAAGGAGTCTCTCCGTCGAAAGTTCTTGTTCTTCATCATCGTTATCTTCTTCTGCATTCGAAGACTGACTGTTTTCCTCCTCGTGCTCGTCTTCATAGCAATCGTCGTCGTCGTCATCGTCGGACGATGAAGAAGAAGAAGACATTTGCGCGTGTTCGTTAAAACTTTTTGTGTGTGGGGAAACTTTTTTCCAATTTCGTCAAAGTAAAAAAAGGATAAAGCGAGCACGATCGATCGATCGATCGATCGATCGATGATGATGCTCTCGACGACGACCAGAGCAGTTATACATCATC
>JAPOKO010000075.1 GCA_029977615.1 bacterium | reverse complement strand
AGACTTTATGTCGAAAAAGAAAACGAGATAGCACAATCTGTTTATAAAAAACTAGGAATGGATGAAACATACTATAAATTATTTGAGGTAGATTTTAAAAATTAAATTATGTGGCCAAATCATAAATTCCTTTTGCAATCGCAATATCCCATAAAGCAATTCCTAAGGATTTGAAAAAAATCTTATTTTTATTATTTAAATCAAAATTTTTTTCAAAAATCTCTCTTTCTCTCTCTCTCTTCTTCGTCACACCAATAGTTCATTCATTCACACGCTCTCTCTCTCTTCTTTTTAAGCGCGCACGCGTCTACACACACGCACGCACGCGCATTCTCTCTTCTCTTTTCTTTTCTCTTCAGGTACTGTTTTGGGGTGACTCTTCCTTTTTTGTTGTTGTTGTTGTTGTTGTTGTTGTTGTTGTTGTTGTTGTTATTCCACGAAGAAGAAGAAGAAGTCGTTGGTCAAGTTTTCGCGACACAATGAATATCGCCGACGACGAGTGGGAAGATGAATTTTTCGAGGAGTTGGTGGCCACCGCGGAGAAGAAGCAATCTGGTGGCGGTGGTGGTGACGACGATGCCAAGAACAACAAGAACAGAAAGAGAGATTACGAGGACGCGATGAATAACACCGCT
>JAPOKO010000074.1 GCA_029977615.1 bacterium | reverse complement strand
AGCAACAAAACCTATGAACTTGACGAAGTCGGGATCATGGCTCCCGATGAGAAAAAGGTGGATGAGCTCCATGCTGGAGAGGTGGGTTATCTCGCAGCATCGATCAAGGCCGTGGCTGATGCTCGTGTGGGCGACACGATTACGTTGCTGAATGAGCCGGCCGATGCACCGCTCCCTGGCTATGCGGAAGCTAAGCCGATGGTGTTTTGTGGTTTGTTTCCTACGGAGGCGGATCAATACCCTGATTTACGAGAAGCCCTTCACAAATTGCAGCTATCTGATGCAGCGCTGAAATTTGAACCTGAAACCAGCAGTGCAATGGGCTTTGGATTTCGTTGTGGATTCCTTGGTTTATTGCACATGGAAATTGTGCAGGAGCGCCTGGAACGCGAATACAATCTAGACCTGATTGTTACCGCTCCATCGGTGATTTACACCGTTAATCTCACCAATGGCGAGCAAATCTTGGTTGATAATCCGGCCACACTCCCGGATCCGCAGCAGCGTGAATCGATTGAGGAGCCCTATGTGCGCATGGAGATCTATGCGCCGAATGAGTTCAACGGGGCCTTGATGGGACTCTGCCAGGAGAGAAGGGGTGACTATATCGATATGAAATACATCACCAAGGAACGGGTGACCTTG
>JAPOKO010000073.1 GCA_029977615.1 bacterium | reverse complement strand
CAGAAACAGAATCCCAGCCAGTTGCTATGTTCTCAGGAGTCATCTCATCACCTGTGCCAAGCGCAAGACCCATTGTTTCCAAGATCCTAAATCTTGTAAATACTCCTGCTCCAGCTCCTATAATGGCTCCATTTTGACTTTCTTCACTGGCTAAGTAGATAACGGCTGGCGTAACATACTCTGGCATAAACCTCTCACCAATACCTTCTGGAAATAGAGAATCTGTCATTCTTGATAAAGCAACTGGAGCAACAGCGCTTGAGAAGACATTATATTTTTGACCTTCTATCTTCAGGCAATTCATCAAGCCGATCATGCCCATTTTTGCAGCGCCATAATTTGCTTGACCAAAGTTACCGCAAAGACCGCCTGAGGAAGTGGTAAAAATTATTCTACCAAAATTTTGTTCTCGCATGATTGGATAAACAGCATGAGAAGCATAGAAACTACCTTGAAAGTGAACGTCCATGACCTGATCAAATTCTTCAGTTGTAATTTTATGAAAACTTTTATCTCTCAAGATTCCAGCATTGTTAACCAAAATGTCTATGCGGCCCCATTTTTCCATGGTTTCAGCAATCATTTTTGAAACGCCCTCTTTGTCTGCAACGCTAGAGCCATTTGCGATCGCTTCTCCACCCTCCGC
>JAPOKO010000072.1 GCA_029977615.1 bacterium | reverse complement strand
AATGTAGATATGACACCACATGCATCAAATACTAGAGCTGCATTAGTAGAGTCAGCTGAAAATTTTGGAGAGTTCGAGCCTTGGTTTGGAATGGAACAAGAGTATACATTTTACGAACAGTCTTATGACTCACTTAAATACGGCCAACCTTTAGGATTTCCTCCATCAGGTTATCCAGCACCTCAAGGTGGTTATTACTGTGGTGTTGGTGCCGACGAAGTTTATGGAAGAGAAATTTCTGAAGCTCATGCAACTGCTTGCATTGAAGCTGGATTAGGTATTTCAGGCACAAACGCTGAAGTTATGCCTGGTCAGTGGGAGTTTCAAATTGGACCTGTAGGTGCACCAGACATTGGTGACCAAATTTGGGTAGCAAGATGGTTGCTTTATAGAATAGCTGAAGATTGGAACATTTCTGCAACACTAGATCCAAAACCTGTAAAAGGTGATTGGAATGGTGCTGGTATGCACACTAACTTCTCGACTAAACAAATGAGAGAAGATGGTGGATACGATGCAATTGTTGCAGGGTGTGAAGCTCTTGGTAAAAATGCTGATTTGCATGTAAAAAATTATGGTGCAAATATTGAAGACAGGCTAACAGGTAACCATGAAACTCAAAGTTTTGATACTTTTTCTTATGGAGT
>JAPOKO010000071.1 GCA_029977615.1 bacterium | reverse complement strand
AAAATCGGAATCGTTCGAATACTCTAAATAGTCGTCCACCTGGTGCAACTCGGAGACGAACAAGGAGGCGAAGCCACCGACAAAGGCGCCTAAAGTCACCCCGGCGATAAAGGTTGGTATTTTACCGCTACCGCCGCTCGATGAATAGGAAGACGAGGACGACGAGAAACTCGAAAACGCGTTGAATTTTGAAGACGAAGCGTTCACGCTTCCTCCTCGTCGTCCCGCCAGCGCTGCGTTGTTGTTGTTGTTGTTGTTGTTGTTGTTGTGGCTTCCATTTTTGTTGGGGAAAAAAGATCTTCGGTTGAAGGTGTTGCCGTTGTTGTTCGCGAAGATGTTCGCTCCTACGCCGCGGGAGAAGAAAGACTCAGACGACGAAGATGACCCTCCGCCGAAAAAGGACATTTTGGAAACGATCGTTCGCGTTTTTCGAATCGTTTCGAAGCGTTTGATCTGCGTTTGTTTTCACTCTCGAGTATGACGACGACGTTTCGAAATTTACAACCTTGTGGTGAGATATGTTCGATTCTTCGATACTTCGATTTTATGTCAAGTTACCGTATGTATGAACAAACATTCGTATTAATGTATAATTAAAAAGGACTACATCTCACTCGCTCTCTCTGTGTGTGTGTGTTTCAAAACACGTTACCCCTGCGCGGCTCTGGCCGCTT
>JAPOKO010000070.1 GCA_029977615.1 bacterium | reverse complement strand
CCGTCTACTCTTGAAAACTTCTCTTTTGTAAGAAACGTAAGAGCTTTTGCTACTGGAAAACCATCAGGTGTTTTTATAGTAAAGTTGTTTATTAAATTTCTAATATTTGTCTTTAACACTTCTAACCAATGTATTTGCATTGCAAATTGCAACACGATTATTTGATGAAAAATTTAATATTTTTGAAACTTCATTTATATTTGTTTCTGTAATGTTCGTTTCAAGTACCTTAGTTGTTTTCATTGTTGCAACTATTATATAAGTATAAAATTTAGTTTAGAAGAAATTCTTGCGCCTGTGGCTCAACTGGATAGAGCATCTGACTTCGGATCAGAGGGTTGGGGGTTCGAGTCCCTCCAGGCGTGCTAAAAAATATATTTTATTAACTGTTCAGCTCGTCGGTCCAGCGTGATAAGATGTTTTTCATCTTCAGACAAAGGTTTGTTATTTTTAGAATTTTTTAAACTATTAATAAAACTTTCTTTATTTCCATTTTCAAAAAAACTAATTTTTTCATTAATTGGCAATGTTCGATGCGATGGAAAGTCTACAGCAACTACAGATAGTCCAGAATACAAGTACTCAAAATATTTAAGTGGTGAGGTATATAAATAAGAGTGATCATTATTTGGAGTGTTAATTAACAACCCAAATGTAGCTTCTGAAAGTTTTTTAGCTGCCACCTTTC
>JAPOKO010000006.1 GCA_029977615.1 bacterium | reverse complement strand
CTGAGAGATACGAACAGACCAGCTATGAGTTTGGTGGTGCGTGACATTGTGGCTCCTTGGTAGGCGAACCAACCGGGGGGCGGTTGGTTCGGATATGGGGGCAGTGCTTGCGAGGGAACTCGCCGTATTGCATTTATGTCAACTGTGTAACAGTCTATGTCATGAAACTGTAATAATTGGGTCATACGCGGTTTCGAAGGGGCCAGACCCGCCACAGCCTGTAAATATGGGGTTGTGAACACCTCAGCCAACAAAAACCCGCCAATTGGCGTGATTCTTTTGGCTGCTGGTGGGGGTTCTCGGTTCGGTGGTTCACACCACAAACTGCTCACTTCGGTTGCTGGGAAAACAGTCTTTGAATGGGCCCTCCAGAGCGCTCTGACGGCCAACATCGGCCCAGTCGCTGTCGTATGGGGGTCAGTGGAATTGTCTCGTTATGAAGGCTCTGAAGCGGTTACCTACCTGCACAACTATGCCTGGGCAGAGGGCATGGCCAGCTCTGTGCAGTGCGCATTGCGTTGGGCAAGCGAACGTGGGTTGCAATCGGTTGTCATCGGACTTGGCGATCAACCATGTATTCCGCCGTCCGCCTGGACAGCCGTAGCAAACTCCACTTCCCCGCTTGCCGTCGCGACGTATCAAGGAGTGCGCGCAAATCCTGTGAAGTTACATGCAGAGTTTTTTGCACTCGTTCCACAAACAGGAGATGAAGGTGCACGATCATTGCTGCGCAGTCATCCTGAACTGGTTGCTGAAGTACCCTGTATTGGCTCGGGAATCGATGTTGACCGTGTTGAAGACATCGAGCGCGTTGCACACATCATTCACGAAAGTCGAGGCAAATAGCCATGGATCTCAACCACGAGTTCACTGTCAATGTTCCCGTTGCTGAAGCATGGGCCATCCTCACTGACTTAGAGCGAATTGCTCCGTGCCTACCTGGCGCCCAACTCACCGAAGTTGAAGGCGACACCTACCGCGGACAAGTGAAGATCAAGGTTGGCCCGATCCTCGCGCAGTTCAAGGGACAAGCAAGTTTTGTGTCACGTGATGATGTAGCCCATAAAGCATCGCTGAAGGGCGAAGGACGTGACACCACTGGCAAAGGCAATGCATCGGCAATCATTACTGCCGAACTCACTTCGGTTACGCCAACTTCAACAAAGTGCACTGTGCATACCGATCTTTCTATTTCAGGAAAAGTTGCACAGTTTGGTCGTGGTGCACTTGCCGATGTGAGCGACAAGTTGCTCGCACAGTTTTCAGAGAACTTGAACCAACTTATTTCTGCAGCGCCTGCACCAAGTGCTTCGGTCATTACCGAAACTGCATCGGTTTCCAGCGAACAACCAACCATTCGCAAGATTGATGGTCCAGAGGTTGCACCTCTGAACTTGCTTGACACCGCAGGATCCACCATTGCAAAGCGCGCGATTCCTGCCCTTATCGGTATTGCCGTGTTGGTAGTTGTACTTGTCAAACTCTTCTAACGCACCAAGCGCAGAAGACATCGCGCGAATTACCGAGTTGCTCGGTCGAGTTCCGCAAGGCAAGTATGAAGTTGTCGTTCGTGCGTTAGATGGCGACCCAGTGGTGTTGCGCAATCAGCCTTTGCTCCCTGATGGAACACCAATGCCAACGCTGTATTGGCTGTGTGGCGCGCGCGAAAATGTATTAGTCGGTCGCCTCGAAGCAACTGGTGCTGTCAACCAAGCTGAAGCCGAACTCGATGCAGCGCTCATTGCGGCGGCGCACGACCGTTATGCCGCCGAACGCGATGCACTCATTCCTGCAGACCATACTGGTCCACGTCCGTTTGGCGGAGTTGCCGGCACGCGCATTGGTGTGAAGTGTTTGCATGCACATTTTGGGTGGTGGCTTGCAGGCGGAGACGACCCTGTTGGTGAATGGGTTGCCGAAAAACTAAGCATCAATCGCAGTTCATACATGCGAGCCGCAGCAAAACCTGTTGCCGCAATCGACATCGGCACCAACTCCACCAACTTGCTCATTGCCGATGCGCACGGCAACGACATCATTCGTGAAGTACATGTAACTGGGCTCGGTCGTGGCGTTGTGCAAAATAACTTGCTGAATGACGACGCAATTGCGCGAACTATTGCACGCCTTCAGCACTATGCAACGCTCATTAAACAACACGAAGTGGGAGTAGTACGCGTAACCGCAACTGAAGCATGTCGTCGCGCAACAAATGCAGCAGTGTTCCTGGATCAAGCCGAAGCAGTACTCGGAACGCGCCCGCTCATCATTGCAGGCACCGAAGAAGGTCGACTTGCATACTCTGGCGCTCTCTCTCACTTACCTGCGCACGAGGGCATCACACTGGTTGTCGATATTGGCGGTGGCAGCACCGAAATCATGATCGGCGAAAAGACTTTGCACCATGCGGTCAGCTTTCCTGTCGGCACCGTTGTGCTCACTGAAAGCCATTTGCACCACGACCCACCTCGCCCAGAAGAACTCACTAATGCAATTGGTTTTGTCACTGACTTCATGGACGACCTCATCCGCGATCATCCTGAAGTGTTGAATGCCACACGCGTTGTTGGTGTTGCCGGCAGCATTGTCACCATTGCTGCAGTAGAAATTGGGCTACAAGAATTTGATGCAGTCGCATTGCACGGCACACGCATGACACGCGAAAATGTGGAAGAAGTATTTCGTACGCTCGCCACCGAAACGCTCGCCGATCGCATGTTCAACCCTGGCCTTCCAGCCGACCGCGCCGATGTAATTGTTGGCGGATGCTGCGTGTTGGTAGGAGTTATGCGCAAGTTACGAATTCCTGAAATTATGGTGTCAGTGAATAACTTGTTAGACGGATTAGTACGAGACGAATTGAAGTTTTCATGAGCGGCTACTCGCGACCAATTGGCCACCCTGCAGGAATCATTTCATCCAACGGCCCACTTCGGCTATTTGGTCGCCGCATCATGTTGCGCCCACTTGTTGCAACCGATTTTGAAGCATGGAGTGAAGTTCGTTTACGCAACGGCGAATGGCTCACCAAGTGGGAACCCATGCCGCTCATCACTTCGCCAGACCCAGCAAAAAGTCGCGATGCATTCACCAACCGATGCGCTGCGCGCGACAGAGAACGACTTGCGGGAAATGCATATTGCCTTGGCCTATTCGTCAATAACGAGTTTGCAGGTGAAGTGAACCTAAACGGAGTTGTGCGTGGCGCAATGCAAAGCGGCACCATTGGTTATTGGATAGACAAAGCAAAAGCTGGTAACAGTTATATGTCGGAAGCCGTGTTGGTGCTTTCCAAGTTTGCCTTCGAGGAACTTCGGTTGCATCGCGTTGAAGTGTGCATCATTCCGCGCAACTCAGCCAGCCATCGTGTGGTCGAGAAACTTGCACTACGGCATGAAGGCATCGCCGAGCGGTTCCTTGAAATAAATGGAATCTGGGAAGACCATGTTCGCTACGGATTCACCATTGAAGAATGGCAAACCCGTCGTGAAGAACTCAGTGCGGCCTGGCTATAAATTGCTACGCAATTTCGCGTAGGTGCTCTAACTCCAACGCACGTTGCTTGCGAACAACTTTGCGTCTCTTCCATTGTTTTGTTTTCCAGTGCTTGAACTGTTGGCGACGCGATTGTTCACGACCAATTTCTGCATCGTGGTGATGCATTCCCTTCCAAGCGATTCCTGGTTCATCCACATCTTCGGGTTCAACACCATGGCTCACCATGTTTGCCACCGAGTGCAATTCTGCATTCACTCGATGACGCTCATTGTGGGCGTGTGCCCGAAGTTCCACCTTGGGTGGAAACACCGTTGACCGGTGATCGTGACGCTTGCTCATTGCTTCCCCCGCCTTCTGTGCTCTTAACACTGACGAAATCCACTAGCTAGGTCTTACTGATGCCAACATACACCTCTTAGCGAGGATGGCAAGTCACAGGCCGGTTGACGGCCGGAAGCCTTACTTCTTGCTGATTTTGGCCTGCAACGCAGCGAGGCGCTCGGCGAACCATGGCTGGCGAGTGCTCCACAACTGTGGGGTCAGTTCGCGAGCCACTGCTTCTGGATGCGTGTCCACGTCGGCCATTGCGGCGATGGTCTTCTTCGTTTCAATGACCAACTCGCGTGGCGCACTGGCGGCACGCTTCGCTAATTCGTGCGCAGTGGCAAGCAACTTGTCGTCGTCTACACACTTGTATGCAAGGCCAACGCGTTCTGCTTCTGCCCCATCGTAAATCTCACCAAATAACACCGCAGCCGAAGCAACTTGTGGTCCAACAATGCGACGCAACATCCACGTGT
Organism: bacterium; assembly: GCA_029977615.1. Lineage (GTDB taxonomy): Bacteria > Actinomycetota > Acidimicrobiia > Acidimicrobiales > Ilumatobacteraceae > UBA3006. The sequence continues at coordinate 65,339 of JAPOKO010000006.1, read as the reverse complement.
GTCCTCCACCGGGGTGAATACCCAGTTGCAAAAAGCGAGTATCAAACTTCGCGCGTCGCGCCGCAATGCGCACATCACAACCAAGTGCAAGGTTCATTCCTGCGCCAACAGCAGCACCATTCACAGCGGCAATTGTTGGTAACGGACTACGCGCAATGCGCAAAAAGCCTTCGTAAATCACTCCGAGTGATTCGCCGTCGGCTTCGGCCAAGTTGCCCAAGTTGGCACCAGCACAAAAAGCTGGAGCAGCGCCGGTAACCACAAGTGCACCAATTGCCGGGTCGTTTTCAATGCGGTCCATCGCTGCAACAATTTCCGCCACCATTGGTGCAGTCATGGTGTTGCGCTCATCTGGGTTGTTCAACGTAATTGTGGCAACACCGTCTGCAATTTCAAGGAGGACCAAAGGCATGGCACAAGGTTAGCGAGTACCCTAAATATGCATGCTTGACCACGTGTTTACCGATGCAATTGGCGCACTGCGTGATGCATTTAGTAACGCCTACCTCGAACGCCAGGCGTTTGAAGAACACTTTCAGTCTGACATTTTGCTTGGCGACTTGGTATGGGAAACCACGTATGGTCTGCCAGGCGAAGGCTTGCCGCCCCGAGTTGTTGCACACATCACCCTCAATTGGCCAAGTTGGAGTCAGGCCACTTACAGACAGTGGTACATCGAAGAAGAAATTGATCAACAACCGGCAATTGAAATTGAAGTGGTGTTTCGCATTCAGCGCCTGGCCGAACAGCCAGTGCCATCAATTGTCGACAGCATCGCCGCCCCAAATAGCCCCTCGATTGGCGCCGAGCAGTTAGAGCGCGACAACATCACCATCGAGATCAGCCACCCAACACATGGGGAACGAACTGCCGACTACGCACTTGAAATTACTTACGAAGGCCAATATGAATTGGCTGAAGAAACTCTCATAGATGGTGCGAGCAAAGTGCTGGACGAACACTTCGGCGTACTCGGCGCATGGGTTGCTTCAACATTGGTGAAGCTTGGCGACCTGAAACTTTCGTTTGTTGCGACTGAAGAAATTTAACCGTTCTAAAAATCCCTTACTGGCATTAGCGAACCACAACTGTCCCGAATCCACCCCCCCCCCCCTGGCTGCAGGTATTATTGAGAAGGTGGCATCTAGAAAGATTGAGCGGATAGTTGAGTCGACGAAGCGCCAAGTCGCTGAAAAAATCGTTGAGCTGCGCGAAACACACGGCTTAACCCAACTTCAATTATCAGAATTAGCTGGTATTGACCGTAAGACAATTAATCGAATAGAGAATGGTCACTACTCACCTTCTATTGACACACTGACTCGGTTGGCGTTAGCGCTTCAGGTTTCTGTAAGCGATCTAGTCGGTTCGTGAGGTTTTGGCTAGGTCTGAACTTTTCATTAGTGCTTGAACGAAAATTGAAACGCAATTAGCGATCAAAATTGCTGTATCAGAAATCTCAAGGCAACACTCGCGAAACCGTGAATCACAACAATTTGTCCCTTCTATTGGCGCAACAGAACACACTTGTACTATTTCATCAAAGGTTTTGTCGGGTGATTTCAATAATGTTCTCTCATAAGAGGAGATCTTTTGGAGAGAAACTATTGGTATTGAACTTCCACTCAACCCTGACCAACTCAGCAAATTTGAATCACATCCGGACAGTGTCAGCACGCACCGTGACTTTTCCAAATGTACTCGTGGATCAAACTTTGGAATTTGACTCACTTCACTGACCACCAGGCTTGCTATCGGAGCAGAAAAATCTGCATCCCCTAGTTGCACAACCCCGACAGGTAAGTCAAGGTGGTTGTTGATTGCTGGTGTGCGAATTGCAACATCCAATAAATGTGCAATAACCGCTAAATACCCAGGATTTGAATCATGAACTACAAAAAGATTCTTAGCTACCATTTACAATGCCTCCTTAACATCCATGCAAAAGTACCAATTGCGGTACTAATTAGGAATACAGGGATACCCTACATCAGGGATGCAACAAGGCTCTGCCTTGAAATATGCTTGATTCGGGTATTCTGCTCCAACAAAGGTTGCGAGGTTTTGGTCTTTTGATTCCATTCAATTTCGGACTAATGTCCGATTACCACTAATGGGCTATTAAATGCTGAAAGTCCATGTGAAAGCCTTTTAAGTCAATTAACTAGCGGTTGCGTTCAGCAACTGCGTGCACTTCGATGCCACCGCGTGGGTGCTGAGTAAGTTGCACTTTCACCCAGTGAGGCTTCACGGTGACCATGACTTCGTTGGCAATTTCTGCAGCTAATGCTTCTGCAAACACGGCCATATTGCGGAAGCGCCAGAGGTACAGCTTCAGCGACTTTGACTCGATACAGAACTTGTCGGGGCTGTATTCAATAACCACCGTTGCTACGTCTGGTTGAGCAGTTACCGGGCAAATAGACGACAATTCGTCGCTGGTGAAGCGAACGAGCGTGACATCTGCAGGGGCTGGGAAAACTTCAACGTGGTCAATGGGACTACGGACCGTTGAGCCCAAAACGGTGAGGTTGTCGTGATCATTGCTAGCCATAACTACGAGCGTAGATGTTCTGGAATGAGCGTGCTGAGTTGCACGAGTGGACGTGGTCCAACGTGCGTAATCACTTCTGAAGCTGACATGGAACCAAGTCGACCGCAATGCTCAATAGCCATGCCGCGCGTGAAACCGTACAAGAAGCCGGCTGCGTATTGATCTCCTGCACCAGTGGCGTCGACTACCCAATCAACTGGTTCTGGCTCAATGTGCACCAAGTCATGACCGTTGATCACTACCGAGCCGCGCTTGTCTCGTGTGACAGCACCAAATTCGCAATCATTACGCAATTGCTCTAACGCTTCTTCGTACGAGGTTTGATACAGAGATTGCAACTCAAATTCATTGCAGAACAACACATCAATGTCGTTCAAAATGAGATCGAGGAAGTCTTCACGATGGCGATCCACGCAGAACGAGTCGGACAGGGTGAGTGAAACCTTGCGGCCAGCCTCGTGCGCATATTTCGATGCAACTTTGAATGCAGCCTTTGCTTCGTCGCGGTCAAATAAATAACCCTCAAGGAACAGCACTGCACCTGACTGCACTGCCTCGCGCGAAATGTCAGCGGGCTCAAGCAACGATGCCGCACCAAGAAATGTGCTCATGCTGCGCTGACCATCTGGCGTCACCGCAATAATGCAGCGACCAGTTGGCTCAGTTGCACTTGTTGCGCCTGGATGAAAACCTACGCCAACTTTGTCCATGTCGGCACCGAACACACGGCCCAATTCGTCATCGGCGATTTTGCCAATGAAACCTGCTCGCCCGCCCAAACTTGCAAGACCATATGCAGTGTTCGATGCAGAACCACCACTGGTTTGCGTTGGGTTACTAATGCGTGAATACAAATGCGCAGAACGCTCTGCATCAACAAGCGTCATCGACCCCTTAACCACATCTTCGTTCACCAGAAATTCATCGGGAACGGCAGCAATCACATCGACCAAGGCATTGCCTATGGCTACGACGTCGTAGCGAACCCCGTCGCCACGGGTGATGTCGATTGGTGGCACGTGGGGAAACCCTAGTGCATGTGGGCCTAGCGGCTTGAGGCCTTCAGTTCGCCCTTCACAACCTTTTGTTGTAACTCACGCTTCAGGAACTTGCCTGCTGCATTGCGTGGCAGCGGTTCAGTCATGATGACCACCTGGGTCGGAATCTTGAACTTGGCGATCTTTGCATCGAGAAATGCCCACAGCTCTTCTGGCGTCAGGGTCATGCCATCGTTAGGCAAAATGGCAACGCCAACTTCTTCGCCCAAGCGCTCGTGTGGAACGCCGAACACAGCAGCCTCGTGCACTGCTGGGTGTTCGTAAATTGCGCTTTCTACCTCTGCGCCATACACGTTTTCGCCAGCGCGAAGAATCATGTCCTTTACGCGGTCTTCAACGTAGACATAACCGTCGGCATCGAGGCGACCCAAGTCGCCAGAGCGCAACCAACCATCAACGATGGTTTCAGCAGTTGCATCTGGACGATTCCAATAGCCACGAATGAGCATTGGACCAAAGAACCAAATTTCGCCCGACTGCCCCGTTGGCACTGGCTTCAGGTTTTCGTCGCGAACTTCAACAATCATTGGCCACGTTGCGCGACCCGTGCTGGTTGGATGCGACAAATAGTCAGAACCGGTAATTGCAGGCCCGAACGCGTTGGTTTCGGTCATGCCGTAACCAAGTTGCGGGTTGCCGTTCTTTACTTTGTCGTTCACTTTGCCAACAAGTGACGTTGGCGATGGTGCACCGCCGCCACCAACTGCGCGCAGGCTGGAGGTGTCGTACTTTTCAAACGCAGGTGAATTCACCAAGTCCCAACTCTGTGTTGGCACACCAACGAAGTTGGTGATCTTCTCGCGCTCAATCATTTCAAGCGCCTTCTCTGGGTCCCACTTATACATGATTGCTAATTTCAATCCTGCAACAAAACAACTCATCATTACTGGAACGCATCCCGTTACATGGAACAACGGAACGATGAGAATAAACGATGTTGGAACTTCTGGTCCATCAACTTCTTTCAATTTCGTTCCCGACATGAGAAACACGTTGTTGCGCGCCGAGAACGCCATGATTGACGAAATAATTGCGCGATGCGTTGACACAGCTCCCTTTGGGCGACCTGTTGTGCCCGACGTGTACAAAATGGTTGCATCATCATCTGGAGAAATATCAGCGCCTGGGTGCTTGTCGCCTAGAGGCAATACTTCTTCCCACTTATCGACGCCTGCTGGCAACGGCTTCTCTGCACGAACGACCAACACCTTGACGTTCTTCTTCACGCAACTTGCAGCACCAATATCAAACCGTTGCTGATCGCAAATGAGCACGGTTGCACCGGAGTCTTCAAGTGCGAAATCCATTTCGTCTTCTGTCCACCACGAGTTCATGGACACATTGATGGCGCCAACTGAAATAATTGCCGCGAATGACATGACCCATTCAGGGAAGTTGCGCATGGCAACCGCAACGCGATCACCTTTTTTTACACCGTAGGTATTGACAAGCAATGAAGCAAGCGCGTCGATGCGGTCAGATGCCTGGGCAAACGTATACGTTTCGTTTTCATAGACAAGGAAAGGCTTGTCACCATGTCCACGAGCACCGGCAAACAATTGACCAAGGTGTGCTGGTGCGTTCTTGAATACCTTCATCTTTACGCCACGAACTTCAGCGTCAATCAGCTCAAATATTTGACCTGGGCCAGTTACCGCAGCATTGGCTTCTAGAAATGTCATTGACATGTTGGTGTACCCCCGCGAAAAACATTAGCGGGCAAGGGGTTCGCGGCTCTAAGCCACTGTGTGTAACGCGACCTGAATTAGAAGTTGCGTCGGAACTGCGAGAGGTAACGCTCGTTGTCGCGCTTCACACGCATTTGCACCAATACGTAGCAATAGCCAACAAGGGCCAACAGGCTAAGAATGAAGGTGTAGACAAATGCGCTTGAACCAGTCGCCACGCCAAGCATCAATGATGCGATGCTGGTTCCGGCAAGACCAAAAACCAAGTTCTGGCGCTTCTGGCGTTGCAGGGCTGCAGGTGAAACATGTTGTGGGCGGTATTGCGGACGTGAGCTGGACTGACGAACGAGTGCCCCGGTCATTGAACCGTAAGCGGCTGGGCGCTGAGCACGGCCGACTGGACGCTGTTGTGTTGGAGCAAGCGGACGGGCCATACCGCGAAGTTGCTGCTGCGGATAACGACCACCTGCACTTTCGAGGTGATTTAACTGACGGCGAAAGTTGGTGACTGAGTTGGCTGGCGAACCATTGAGGCGGGCACGGACCAACGGAGGGAGCAAGACCGCAAGCCAAGCTGCGCCCACGATGAGAAGAATCAATTTGCTCATGAGGGTCCTAATTGTATTACAGAATTGCTACAAAACGGACAACACGGGGTGAATGACCCCGATTTAAGCCCGATTATTTGCCGTTAGCCCGCTTATACGGGCCGCTTTTGCCACCTGTCTTTTCCCACAGGGCTAAGCCCTCTATGGACATGCCCTTGTCGGCACTCTTACACATGTCGTAGATGGTGAGGGCCGCTACCGAGCAGGCATGGAGAGCCTCCATTTCCACCCCCGTGCGGTCCACAGTGTCCACCTGGGCCTCGATGACCACGAAGGTGTCGCCCACTTCGAAGTCGATGCGCACCGCACCAATTTGTAGCGGGTGACATAACGGAATCATGTCGCTCGTGCGCTTGGCAGCCATGATGCCGGCAATTCGCGCGGCAGCGATGACGTCGCCTTTCGGAATGTCTTTACTAGAAATTGCTGATGCAGTTTCTGGTTTCATCGTCACTGTGCATCGCGCAACTGCACGTCGCGCCGTTGCGTTCTTTGCAGTCACATCCACCATGTGTGCATTGCCCGAATCATCAAGATGTGTGAATTCTGGAGTATCGCCCACGGTCATCCGCCAATCTGACTCATTGAACGACGAGGGCGCACGAAAGTGACATTGCCAATGTTGTGTCCTGCCCACTTTGTGCCGACTGCGCGCTTAATTTCTTCTGCAATGTCGTCATCGCTTGCACCGTTGCGCAATAGTTTTCGCAAATCAAACTCGGTAGTCGAGAACAAGCAGGTTCGGAATTGGCCATCGGCGGTAAGACGCACGCGATCGCAGTCTCCACAGAATGGTTTTGTTACCGATGGAATAACACCAACAGTCCCCATTCCATCTAGGTAGCGCCAGCGGTCTGCCGGGGCTGCACCACGAGCTGGAACAAGTTCAAGTGGGTACACCTTTGAAATGGTTTCCACAATTTCGTCTTGACCAACCACTTGGTTGTTCTGCCATGTTCCATCAGCATCAAGTGGCATGTATTCAATGAAGCGAACTTCAACACCTTTATTGCGACCAAACGTTGCAAGATCAACGATCTCGTCGTCGTTAACACCACGTTGTACCACAACATTAATTTTCACTGGCGAGAAACCAGTTGCGATTGCGGCATCAATGCCATCTAGCACATGTTCAAGTTCGTCACGGCGCGTCATTTCGAGGAAACGCTGTTTCTTCAATGTGTCAAGACTGATGTTGATACGACGCAAACCAGATTCATGAAGTTCCTGGGCAATCAAGCGCAATGTTGCACCATTTGTTGTCACTGCTAAATCAATTGGCTTTCCAGCGCGCGGCGAATTTGCCGCTGCGGGAACCTGCAATGCGGAAAGTTTGTTGATCAGCACTGGAAAGTGCGCACGCATGGTTGGCTCACCGCCGGTGAGGCGAATTCCGTCCACGTCAAAATGTGAAACGCAAATGCTGGCAACACGATGGAGTTCTTCGTAGGTCAACACCTCTTCGCGAGGCAGCCATTTCATTCCTTCTGCGGGCATGCAGTAGGTGCAGCGGAAGTTGCATCGATCGGTAATGGAAATGCGCAAATCGCGCACAGTTCGGCCGAACGGGTCAATCAATTCCACGGGATCAGCCTAGGGTTTGAGCCCTACATACAGTCAGCCGAGCAAGTACACAGATACTTCATCGCCAGCCAGCAAGCCGTTGCCATCGGGCACGTATGCAAGTCCATTTGCCATTGCTGTACTTGCCAATTGATGGCTCCCCTGTGGCCCAGAATCACGCACGTGCAGGCGACCGTCTTCTGCGAACTCTCCGAACACGCGCATGAAGTGAATTTTGCCGTCTTGTTTGCGCTTCAACGGTGAGTTAAGCACGGCGCGAATTGCTGGTCGCATCAAGTTTTCGGTGTGCCCCATCATTTTTCGCAGTGCAGGACGCGCAAGCAATTCATAACTGATGAGCGAACTCACTGGGTTACCCGGCAAACCAAAAATAGGAATGGTGCGATCATCGCTTGATTGCAATTGACCAAACGCAAATGGCTTTGCTGGCTTAATTGCCATCTGCATCCATTGCATAGTGGCAATTTTTGACAACACAGCCTTCACCACATCGAAGTCGCCCATGCTTACGCCACCGCTTGTCACAATGGCGTCGCAACGCTCGGTAACTTCGCGAAGCACGTGCTCAAGCTCTTCTTCGTCATCGCGAATCACTCCAAGATTGATCACCTCGCAACCTGTTGCAGCAATCATGGAGTGCAACATGGTGAGGTTGCTCTCGCGAATTTGACCAATACGCAATGGTGAACCATCTACAACAAGTTCGTCGCCTGTTGACAACAGCGCAACGCGCGCACGAGGAAATGCGCGCACGGTTCGCGCATTCACACTGGCAAGCACGCCAATTCCTGCCGCATTTAACACCGTGCCGCGAACAAACACAGTTTCGCCGGCGCGAACATCGCTGCCCGCATCGCGCACACCATCGTGAATTTTTGCACTTCGCAAAATGCGCACGTGCGATTCACCAACTCGCTCGGTGTCTTCCACCATCACCACCGCATCTGCTCCATTAGGCAAAGGCGCACCCGTCATAATGCGAATCGCTTCGCCAGCATTCATCGCAATTTTTGGTTCTGCTCCAGCAGCCAATGTGTCCACAACGACAAGCTCTACTGGAACTTGTTCAGCATCTATGGCCCGAACGGCATAACCGTCGACTGCAGTATTTCTAAAAGGTGGAACATCCTCAAATGCAACAACGTCTTGATCCAAGACCCTGCCAGCCATCTCTGTGTAGGTAACTTGCTGAGGCGTCAACGGTGCGCAGCCTGCCAACACCGTTTCTTGAGCCTCATGCAGTGGAATCATCTGTCTGAACGGTATCGCCGCGTGACAGGCTGTAACCATGGTGAACTACCCCGCGCTCGGACCTTCTGGACATAGCGCCACCTGGAAGTCTGTCGATGGAGTTCACGAAAGCACCGTGACGGTGCAATGGGAAAACGAAGGATGGACAGCCAACGGAACCCTTGGTGCGGACAACGCTCAGTTCGTTCTCCGCATGTCTGCTTCATGGATGGTGCAACAGTTTCTTCTGTTTCGCGACATGGAAGAACCCGACCTGTGGTTGGCTACCGACGGCCATGGTCGTTGGGGCGAAATGAACGGCGCTCATCGCACCGAATTAGATGGCTGCGTAGACATTGATTTACGCGGAACGCCATTTACCAATGTGATTCCGATTCGTCGCTTGCCGCTACTCGTTGGTCACAGCGCGCAACAAAATGTGATCACCGTTGACATCGAAACTCTTGCCGTAGTGGTGAAACCGCAAATGTATACGCGTGTCAACGAGCACACGTGGCGCTATTTCAGTTTTGCCTCAAATAGCGAAGTTGAAGTGACAGTTGATGATCACGGATTCGTCACCGACGAACCGAATTCGTTTGTACGCGTTATTCAGTAATTGACTGATACACCAAACTACGCAGGAACGGGCGAATCGGATGCGTTGTTGATGGCATTAATTGCGTAAAGAACATTGCGGTGATTTCTTCAACAGGGTCAATCCAAAACGCGGTGCTCGCCATGCCACCCCAGCTGTACGTGCCGTTTGAACACGCAACTTTGGTTTTTGCCTGATCAATGACCACTGCAAAACCGAGCCCGAACCCAAGTCCGTCATAGAACACTTCTTCACCCATTGGCCTACCCCAATCGGAAATGTCTTTGTTTCCCGGAATGTGATTCATCGTCATCAGGTCAATCGTTGTTGGTGAAACTATGCGCACACCGTTCAACTCGCCACCATTTTCCAGCATCTGCAAAAACTTCCAGTAGTCAGCTGCGGTAGACACCAAACCGCCGCCACCCGAGTCCCAAGAACGCTCAGTGACTACTTGGTTTTCAATCGCACCGTACCGAACCTTTTTGGCAGGTGACGGATCGAAGGCGTACAGCGCAGCCAAGCGCGATTGTTTTTCGGGTGCAACATAAAACGACGTGTCGTTCATGCCAAGTGGTCCAAGAATTCGCTTTTGAAAAAAATCACCTAGGCGCATACCAGAAACCACTTCAACCAAGCGACCCACAACATCGGTTGCCACGCTGTAGTTCCACGAAGTTCCTGGTTCAAACACCAGAGGCATTGATGCAAAATTGTCGCATACCTGTTCGAGCGTGGGGTGAGGAAACGCTTTGGCAAACTCGGCTTCTTGCGCCCGATAAATCGCATCGGTTGCGTCGTAATAGTTGAATCCGTATGTCAGACCTGCCGTATGTGTAAGTAGATGCCAAACGCGCATTGGAGCACGTGATGGCGCCGTAATTGGCTTCATTGAAGAACCGCCAGCGAACACGCGAATGTTTCCAAATGAAGGTATGTACTTGCTCACTTCATCGGTGAGTTGAATTTTTCCTTCTTCAACCAACATCATCAGCGCAATGGATGTAATTGGTTTTGTCATGGAATAAATGCGATACATCGTGTCCTGCTCAATCGGCAATTTCGCTTCCGAATCACGCATGCCATATGTGCTGCTGTGCACAATTTGCCCATAGCGAGCAACTGCAACGTGATGCCCCGGCAAACGACCATCATCTACATAGTCCTTGAAGTGCGAATCAATCCGAGCAAGACGCTCTGCGTTCATGCCCACTTCTTTTGGATCAATGGTGACTTTAAGTTCGCTCATGACAATGTGCCTTTCAACCAATTCCGTAATTCTGTTCCTACATCCGAACGCTTCAGCGTGAGTTCAATCACTGTCTGCAACCAACCCATTGGCGTTCCCGTGTCGTGTCGCTCGATATCGCTCACCACTCCATCCACCGTTCTCGCATTCGCACCAATGAGCAGAGCGTCAGTCAACTGAATTTCTCCACTTGGTGCTGGTGCAAGAGTTTCAAGAATGTCAAACATGTCTGGCGCAAGTACATAACGACCAATAATGATGATGTCACTAGGTGCATCTTCAACTTTTGGCTTTTCGACAACACCGGTAATCGTCACTTCACCATGGGCACCAGTGGTTCCCGTGGTTGTGATTACGCCATATGCACTGACTTCATCTTTTGGAACACGCTTTAGGCCAACAACGGTTTTGCCAGTTGCGTTGTGCATCTGCGCCATCTGCAACAGCAGCGACGAGTCACCCATAATCTCGTCCGGCAACAACAGTGCAAACGCTTCATCGCCAACTGCCGCACGCGCGCACGACACCGCATGGCCAAGGCCTCGCGGCTTGTCTTGATAGGCAATGCTGACTCGAACATCGTTTCCAATACGCGCCAACCTGTCGGCAAGTTCGGTACGTCCACTTTTGCGAACGCGGTCAACGGTGTCTTGCGAGGGTTTGAGATATTCCTCAATGCCTGGCTTTGCCACGTTTGAGACCACAACAATGTGTTCAACGCCAGCGCCAATTGCCTCGTCCATCACCAACTGCAACGCAGGCGTGTCAAAAATGGGCATCAGCTCCTTAGGCACTGCTTTTGTTGCGGGAAGGAACCTGGTGCCCAATCCGGCAGCAGGAATCACAGCAGTGCGCATAGCCATACCTGCATCCTAGAATTACTGGTCTTATGCCAACGTATGTCTACAAATTCATTGACTCTGGCGAGACCATTGAAGTGCAGCAGGCATTCTCTGACGATCCACTCACTGAAATGGCCCACCCAGTAGACGGTGTGGTGAAACCGGTGAAAAAGGTGTTCACCCCTGTCGGAGTGTCATTTAAAGGTGGCGGTTTCTACAAGACCGATTCGGGTTCTTCCTCGAAGTCATCCAGCAGTGCTGCAACGCCAGCTGCTCCCGCAGCACCGGCAGCTCCTTCAACACCTTCAGCCGACTAGTTCACGTCTAGTTCACCGCCTCTGCAGATGGGGGTTTCCCTGCGCTGAATGTGGAGAACACATCGGTGCATGAGAGAACTCGTACAACGACTGCAACCTGTGTTCCGTTTCGCCGAACGCGTGCACCGAGAGTTATGCCGTAATCGGCAACGGCAAGTTGCTGTCATTTCTGGACTAGCCGTTCTAGCAGCAGCTATCTATGCCCTGTCGGCTTTTCAGCTCCAACAGCAGCGCAACGCCTTAGGCAAATACGTTGTTGTCTACGTTGCGATTACAGAGATTTCTGCTGGTGAACCGATCTCGCCACAGAACACCAAAACGTTCACCATGCCCACGCAGTTTGTACTGCCATCAACACGTACAGTTCTTCCGCCATCGCTTACCTCTACAAGCGATATCGGAGAAGGCGACATCATCAATTTGCAAAACTCGTTGGCTGAAGGCGAAGGAGCCTCTGTTCCTTTGGGAATGAGAGCCGTTTCCATTGTCCCTCGCGTTGCAATGCCGGCTCTTTCACCCGGCACATTTGTGGACATCATTGCCAACGGGCAAGTTATAGCGCCACGTGGAATTGTTCTGTCATCTTTGGAAAACAACGTCGGAGTTGTTGTTGCGGTACCCGAAATGCTGGCACCCGCAGTTGCTAGTGCTGCATCACTTGGTGAAGCAACGCTTGTAATTTCAAATTAACGAAACGAAGTTGAAAGCAGAGTAAGCACTGCAATTCCCGCAATAAAGCGATACACCACAAATGGAGTAAAGCTTCTCGAGCGAAGCAAGCGAATCATTCCCCACATGGCAATCCAGCCCGAAACCCCTGCCGAAATAATTCCAACAATCATTGGTGTCATCAGACCGTCTGGAATTCCGTCGCTTGCCAATTTTGTAAGTTTGAGCAGCACTGCACCACCAATAACCGGCACACTCATAAGGAAACTCACACGCGCTGCCGCATCACGTGAGAAGCCAAACTTTCGTGCAGCGGTAATGGTGATTCCCGAACGTGATGTACCAGGGTTTAGCGCAAGTACTTGAGCTGCACCAATCAGCAGTGCATCGCGTGTTGAAAAACTTTCTAGATCGCGAGTACCCGATTGTCTGTCTGCCCACACCAACACCGCACCAAACACCATCAGCGAAATTGCGATCAACGCTGGCGTGCCAAGTTTCTTCGTAATCCAGTCCTCGGCAAGAGCGCCAACTATTCCTGCTGGCACCGCAGACAGAACGAACATCCATGCACGTCGCCCAATGGTGGTATTCGCCTTTTTCGGCGTGACTACAACTCTTACTCCCTCACGCACATACGGAACTAAATCTGCTCGAAGGTAGAACAACACCGCAACCAACGTTCCTAAGTGCAACGCAGCATCAAATGCCCGCTGAGTTTCTACATTGCTGAGGTCATTCCACCCAAACAGCCACGGAGCAAGGATGAGGTGTCCGCTCGAGGAAATTGGCAAAAACTCAGTGAGCCCCTGAACTAGCCCAAGAATGATTGCGTGAAATATTGACACCCCTCATGCTTACACCAGATTTAAGAGCACTTGGGGTTATCGTTGCATATCCGCAACACCTAATCACTGAGAAATTGAGCCACTCGCCATGGAACTTGAAATTGAACTCACCGAGAACCTGATTGCGCCAAGCCTCACAACTCAGCCCAATGGACGTCTTAGGCTCAGTTTCCACTGGCGAGATGAAATACGACGAGTCCTCGAACACGTCAGCCACCCATTACGCAACGAGGTTCTGGACGGATTTATTGAATTGTGGTCATGCGATGAATCGGCGCGCAGTTTTGAGAAATTAAACGAGACGACAGTGCTGATTCGTTCTAAGCAAATTGACTAGTCGAACTGAATACCGAGTGCCGTGAGCACCTCTAACGGAGAAGCCTTAAGACCATTGCACAACTTCGGCAAAAGATCTATTGACGGCCGCGTTTCGAAGGCAAAATAGCGATACAAATTGCCACGATTGAGTTCGCAAGCTTCGGCGACTGCCTGAAGGCTTGGATACTCGTGTTCATCCATTTTTCGATACAGCCAGTCAAGGCCGACGACTTTGGTACTTTTTGGCACGAAAATAAAATAGCAAACAGGTAGAGCGTGGTTATGTACCACTCATTGTTACGTCCCGAATGACTAACGACATTCCGTGCGCCCGCGACGGCAGCCAATCGACATCGCCACCTATAGCCACAATGTCGAGCAACATACGCTGCAATGTGCTGGCAATAGTGAATTCTCTCACCGGCGCTCCAACAGTCCCATTACTAATGAGCATCCCCGATGCCCCCGTTGAGAAATCTCCGGAAATCGGGTTAACTCCACTGTGCAGTCCTGACACCATTTGAATGAGCACGCCATCATCAATGCTGGCAATCAGCTCTTCTTGGGTGTGAGTACCTGGCACCAATTGCATTGCCAGGCAACCAACGCCAGGTGAACCCGCGAATCCGCCACGAGTTGCGTTACCGGTGCTGACAGTTCCCAATCTGCGGGCACTGTACGAAGAATGAACGAACTTTTTCAATACGCCATTTTCAATCAGTACATTGCGACGTGCAGCAAGACCTTCGCCATCGATATCGGTCGCAGTGTACGCAAGTGGGTTTGTTGGGTCGTCAACCAATGTGAACCGAGGGTCAGCAACTTGGTCGCCCATACGTTCAGCAAAGAAGCTTCTGCCCTTTGCAGCATTTTCGCCATTCAAGGTGCTGGATAAAATGCTGATGAATTGTGACGTGACGTACGGGTCGAGCACCACGGTTGTTCGTTTGCTCGGCGGCTTAATTGCTCCTAGCAAACGTGTTGCGCGTTCTGATGCTTCGCGAGCAGCCTTTCGCAAATTGAAATCTTTAGGTGAATCACCGACCGAAAATCCGAAACCAGTTTGTGTTTCTTCTTCATCATCTGCGAGCGTGCTCACTGATACGTAGCACGAGTTGCCGCGGCCACTTTCACGAATACCCGTTGTTGTTGCAACCGCAACTTCTCCCCAACCATCGTCGTAGTTTGCTTCGTCAACTCGAACTCGATCATCAATGCCTAACGTCAGCTTCTCAAGTTCTTTCGTCAGTGCAATTTTTTTGTCGGTTGGGTAATGAGCAAGTTCCTCATCCCAAAATTTCTGCGGAATTTGTGCAACACCATCGGGAATTGCAAGACCCGCAAACTCATCTGGGGTTCCAAAACTGACATTGTCTCGAGCATCTGCAAGTACTTCCGCAATTGCTGCAGGGTCGAGCGTTCCTGCATAGGCAAAACCGGTTCGACCATTTTTGATGACACGTATGCCAACGCCTTCGCTTTGTGCAGAGACGAAATGCTCAAGCTCACCTTCATATATACGAATGGCGGTTTCTCCACCGCGACTGACATAAGCCTCAATCTGCTCACCAGCGCCTGCTTGCGCAACTACCCGATCTGCAATTGCCTGCAGATCATCAACTGTTGCGCTCATGCTGCGGTTCCGCCAATGGTCATGGACTTCACTCGCAATGTTGGGCAACCATCACCTACTGGCACGCCTTGGCCGTCTTTGCCGCATGTTCCAGGGCCGCCCATTGCGAAGTCATTGCCCATTAAGTCAATATCCTTCAGCACTTGCGGTCCATTGCCAATGAGGTTTCCTTCGCGCAAAGGTTCGGTGATTTCACCATTTTCAATGAGGTATGCCTCAACCATTCCGAACACAAAGTCACCACTTGCGGTATCTACTTGACCGCCACCAAGTTTTGCAACGTACACACCGTGGTCCGTTGCACGAATGATGTCGTCCGGGTTCTCTGAACCATTGGTGACGAACGTGTTGGTCATGCGGACCATTGGCAAGTCTGCATAACTCTGACGACGACCGTTGCCACTTTGCTTACGACCTTCCTTGCGAGCACGAATGTAGTCCCACATGTAGTCGGTCAAAATCCCGTTTTCAATCAGTGTGTTTTTCTGTGATGCATGTCCTTCGTCGTCAACACCGATTGCACCCCATTCACCCGCCATCGTTCCGTCGTCAATCACCGTGACAAGCGGCGAGGCAACAAGTTCACCCATTTTGCCGCGATACACACTGGAGCCTTTGCCAACGAGGTCGGCTTCAAGTCCGTGTCCACATGCTTCATGGAATAACACTCCACCAGAACCCTGCTTGATGACTACTTGCATTGCACCCGATGGTGCTGGTCGCGCCTGCAACTTAGTGATTGCTTGTTGTGCTGCACGAATTGCGAGTTCTTCAACATCGATTTCATCGAAGACTTCAAACCCAATGGTGTGACCAAGTGAGTTGTAACCCGTTTGCATACCTGCATCGCCGTTTGCAATAACGCTCACGCGCATAAGGGTGCGAACTTGTTCGTCTGCACTAAAAATGCCATCGGAGTTTGCAATGAGAATTTGCTTGATGGAATCGCCGTAGCCGGCAGACACTTGCACAATTGCTCCATGAACTCCTCGTGCAGCAGCATCCGCACGTTGCAAGAGTTCAACTTTGCGAGCTTTTGCAACTGTGTCAGGAAATTGAACAATGGTGTTCACAGGGTGACGAAATACGGGCTGTAATGCGATGGTGTGCACACCTCCATCTCCCTGTTTGGCTGCGGCAGCAGCAGCTTCGGCAGCTGCCAACAAGCCCCGCTCCGACAGATCTGACGTGTGAGCGAAACCCGTGGTGTCGCCAGCGATAACACGAATACCAGCGCCGCGATCGCGACCGCTAGTTACTTGCTCAACTTTTCCGTCGTCCAACCCCGCTGAAGTTGAACGCTTGTCCTCTACATAGATCTCCGAGAACTCGGCTCCCGTGCTTCTGCCTTTGGCAAGCACCCGGGCAATGACATCTGGATCTACGAGTGGCGAATCGGTGCGTAAAGACATGTCCCAATCCTACCGAAGGTGGTCATGCTGGGGCTTGGCGTGCCACCACAAGGCGTACGATTTATGACGTGAACGCCGCCTCTGAACCTATGACGAGCGTCGCATTACCTCGCCACCACCGCACACTGTGGTGGAAAGAAGCGTTAATCGTCTCGGTTTTCTATGCGATCTACACCATGATTCGCAATCAATTCGGTTCTGCACTCGTCAACGGTGTGGATGTCCCGTTGCATTCTTTCACCAATGCTGTTCGCGTAATTCGAATTGAGCGCGCACTTGGGCTATATCACGAGGAATCAATTCAAGATTTTTTCTTGCCGCATGTGTGGTTTATCAAGTTAATGAATACTTATTACGGCACGGCTCATTTTTTTGTCACGATGGGTGTTTTTATTTTGCTATTTAAACGCCGCCCAGATGTTTTTGCGCAATGGAGAAACACGCTTGCAGCAATGACTGGGCTCGCCATTATCGGCTTCGTGCTTTTTCCACTTATGCCGCCGCGGTTGCTTGACGAACCGTGCCCGACAAAAAATGGTGGCTATGGCGGAGCCTGCATCGAACATGAATTGCGTAATTACAACGGTGCCGAGAACTTTGGTTTCGTAGACACCGTTGCCGAGTTTGGTGGCCCATGGGCGTTCAATGAAGGACCAGCAGCATCGCTGTCCAATCAATACGCAGCAATGCCTTCTCTGCACATTGGTTGGTCCACATGGTGTGTTTTTGCGCTGTGGCCAATCGCGAAGAGACGTTGGGCACGTATCGCCTTGTTCCTCTACCCCGCAACCACCTTGTTATGCATTGTGGTCACCGGTAATCACTTTTGGTTGGACGGACTTGGTGGCTTGCTTGTTTTTGGTGTTGGTTATCTAATTGGCACTTGGCTCCACAATTGGAATCACCGCCGTTTAGATGCCCGCATGGCTTCTCACCCTGCGCTCTAGCGGGGATAGCGTTGAAGTCCATGGCCCTCGCAGATATTCGCCAACCCAGTGATCTGCGGCCACTCACACTCCCTCAACTTGAGGCTCTTGCTGAAGAGATTCGCGAGTTTGTGGTTAGTGCCGTCTCTGAAACTGGCGGCCACTTAGGTTCAAACCTTGGAGCCGTAGAACTCACTCTTGCACTGCACCGCGTGTTTGATTCTCCACGGGACGCAATTTTGTGGGACACAGGACATCAGGCCTACATTCACAAAATTGTTACTGGCAGGCGCGCTGGTTTCAACAAACTGCGTCAGGCCGATGGCATTTCGGGTTACCCAAGTCGAGAAGAAAGCATTCACGACTTCATTGAAAATAGCCATGCAAGCACGGTGCTCAGCTACGCGTACGGACTCGCCGTCGCTCGCGACGCCGGTCAATCCACCGATCGCCGACACATTGTTGCCGTCATTGGCGATGGCTCGATGACTGGCGGTATGGCATACGAGGCGCTGAACAATCTTGGTCATAGTGGCAAGCGTGTGATTGTCGTGTTGAACGACAACGGCCGCAGTTATGCGCCAACAGTTTCAAACTTGAGTCAAGGTGCCTTGTCCAACAAATTGACCGATATTCGTTTGAACCCGGTGTACGTTCGCCGTCAACGCAAAATCGAAAAGTTTTTGAAAAACTTGCCCGTCATCGGAACACAAGCCGAACGAGGTATGGAAGCGTTCAAGGCTGGCGTAAGAGAGTTTTTGCAACCACCTGCTTTTTTTGAAGCGCTCGGCGTTCGTTACGTTGGCCCAATTGATGGCCATGACTTAGAAGCGCTTGAGCATGCGTTGAAAGCGGCACAGCAGCGTGTTGAAGAAGGACCAATTGTGATTCACGTAATCACACAAAAAGGCCGCGGCTACTCACCAGCCGAAGATGACGACGAAAAGCACCTGCATGATGCTCCCGTTTTCAACCCGGCAACTGGTCCTTCAAAGTCTGTGCCAACCGGATACACAGAAGCATTTGCAGACACCATCGTTGATTTAGCAAAGACCGACCCGCGAATTGTTGCCATCACTGCAGCCATGCCCGGGCCAACAGGACTCATTCAATTTCAGGAACAATTCCCTGATCGTTTCTTTGACGTAGGTATTGCGGAACAACACGCAGTTACTGCTGCTGCAGGCATGGCAATGGGCGGAATGCGTCCAGTCGTTGCGTTGTATTCAACATTTTTGAATCGCGCATGGGACCAAGTCGTGTACGACGTTGCGCTACACCGACTGCCGGTCATTTTCTGTCTTGATCGCGCTGGCATCACTGGTGACGATGGTCCAAGTCACCACGGCATTTATGACATGGCGCTGTTATCAAAAGTTCCGGGCATGCGTGTACTCGCACCGTCAAGCACGCAAGAAGTTGAACAGATGCTGAAGGATTCAATCACACTGGCCAATGAAGGCCCTGTTGTTATCCGATACCCAAAGGGCAAAGCGCGCAGTGTTGATGCATCAGATATCGGTTCAGGGCTTGCTGCGCGCAAGTTGTTAACCGACGAGTCAAACACCGTTTGTATTTTGGCGATTGGCAAGATGGTTGGAGCATCACTGGATGCTGCTGCCCTGCTTGCTTCGAAGGGAATTGCAGCGACGGTGTGGGATGTGCGCTCCTGTGCACCACTTGATCAGTCAATGATCGAAAACGCTTCAGCACACAAAGTTGTCGTCACAGTTGAGGACGGAATCCGCGAAGGCGGAATTGGCATGACTATCGAAGATGTGGTGACACATGCTTCGGGATCCAATCACCCAGTTGTTGAGGTGCTCGGAATTCCAAAACAGTTCATTCCACAAGCAAAGCCAGATGCCATTCTTTCGCGGATTGGACTTGATGCTGAAGGCATCGCCACAACGGTGCAACGACTTGTCAACAAGTAAGCAATACCTGGAAACTGCCCTTCGGTCTGCCGATGCAGCCGATGCAGTTTCGCTTGTGGGGTTTACAAACCGACAATTCACCGTTTCGCGCAAAAACGACAACAGCGAAGTAACCGAAATTGACCGCGATACCGAGACCGCCATTACATCGGTCTTACGAGTTGCCACCCCTGGTTTTGGGATCTACGGCGAAGAGCACGGAATCAGCGGTCCAACCGATGCCGAGTACGTATGGGTCATTGACCCAATTGACGGCACTACCAATTTTGTACGCGGAGTGCCCGTGTGGGGATCACTCATTGCACTCGTTCAAAACGATGTTCCAATTATTGGTGTGGTGTCTGCCCCTGCATTAGGCATGCGCTGGTGGGCCTCAGTAGGCGACGGCGCCTATTTCAACGGAACACGTATACATGTATCCACAATGAGTGAACTCTCTGATGCGCACGTAAGCACCACGCCAAACAAGGGTTGGGAAAATGTTGGCGGCCTCACCGCGTTGCAGCAATTACAAGTTGATGCTCTGCGCTCACGTGGCTTTGGTGATTTTTGGCAACACATGCTGGTGGCTCAAGGTGCAATCGATATTGCAATTGACGCCATCTGTCTTGCGCCATACGACAATGCTGCCATTTATCCAATTGTGCAAGAAGCCGGTGGCACGATTACCGATCGACACGGTAAGCCCGATTGGCGTGCTAACTCGATGGTCAGCAGTAACGGGCTACTCCACAGCACTGTGATTAATCGGTTACCTTCATAACGTGACCGTTGCACAAAACGAATTTGCCGCCCTATGGCAACTAGACAAATCCATTGCGTATCTCAACCATGGTTCGTACGGAGCCGTTCCCATTTCTGTGCAAGACGTACAGAACACGTTCATTGATCGTGCGAATAGCAACCCCAACCACTGGTTTCGATTCGAGCTTCCGCAATTGATGGTCGAGGCGCGACACATTGTGGCCTTTTGGTTTGGTGTTGCTCCAGAACATTTCGCATTCGTGCCAAACGCCTCTCAAGGCGTAGTCACCGCTGTGCAAGCGCTAGTCGACGACGCGACCTCGCGAAATCAACGAACACACCTTGTTGCTACTTCACTTGGATATGGCGGTGTGTTATTCGGCATGCAACACATTGCCTTTCGCAGTAATGCCACTTATGCAGTCGCTGAAGTGGTGTACCCGCACGATGTAAATACTGAAATCATCAGTTCGCGAATTCGCGCACTACTACCAAATAATGGTGAACCGATCGTGGTCGTTCTTGACCACATCACATCGGAAACCGGAGTTCTCTTCCCAGTTGACGACATCATCGCCGCAATACGAGCGACACACCCGCATGCCAAATTTGTAATTGATGCAGCGCATTCGGCTGGAATGCTTGAGCACCCTCTTCCCAATACATATGACGTGTGGGTTGGCAATTTGCATAAATGGATCTGTGCACCTCGGCCCGCTGCTGCGCTTGTTTGTGGAACTCCAGAAATTCGCGCAATCATGAAGCCACTTGCGCCATCGTGGGGTTTTGAAGATGGTTTCCCTGCATCGTTTGAATGGCAAGGTACCAGTGACTATTCGGCCTACCTTTCGGTCCCTGCCGCAATTGCGTTTCAGGAACAATGGCCGTATTCACAGCGAGATTCACACAATCGCGCAGTAGCCGATGGCGCGGCTGCACTGCTTCGCAATGCATGGGGAACTCCGAATCATTTAGGAAGCACAGTTGAGGCACCGTGGTTGCGCATGGTGCAATTGCCGCTTGATCAGCCTCTTACAAAGCCGCAGATTGATTCACTAGTCGAACGAGCCGGATTAGAACTCAATGTTGAATGCATGTGCATGACCGTGCGAAATAAATCGTACGTTCGGCTATCCGCACACATGTACAACGAAATCGAACAGTACGAGTACTTGATTGGGCTTACTCGCCTATTGGCGTAATCTCGCGCTGCTTACGCAATTGCAGCAACATTCGACCTGCAATGAAGATCAGTAGAACTGCAAACAAGAAATTTGACATGGTGTCGTTCATACGAGCAGCTATCCAGCCACCTGCGATAGCAGTAATTATTCCAGTTGAACTCACAATTGCTGCTGCCGTGAGGTCGGTGTTCTTATTGCGAAGGTTTTGAAGAGTTCCCGAGAATGCTGTGGGAATAACCACTGCCAATGAAGTTCCTTTAGCAACTGCTGGTGACACATGAAAGAAGATCACCAAAATTGGCACGCTCATAAGTCCGCCACCAATTCCCAGCATTCCTGCAAGCGCACCGACAACAATTCCAATGACAACGAGCCATGCAGCTGTTGGTGCGTTCAAAATCATTTCACCTGTCGCGTCAATTTTGAAAAACATTCGAACACCAGCAATCACCAAAATACAGACAAAAGCAATTGTCAGTGTTCGTTTTGACAGTCGTTTCAGTAGCTCCGCACCCACGAGCGAGCCAGCAACGGATCCAATTGATAGCCAAAGCACAACTGGCCAATCAATATGGTCATGTGTCCAATACGTAAAAAAACTTGAACAAGAAATGAGGAAAACACCGGCAAGTGAAGTTCCGTGTGCTCGCCGTTGATCCATGCCGAGAGCAAACATCAAGCCAGGAACAATGATGATGCCGCCGCCAAGACCAAACATTCCCGAGAGCAATCCAGCGCCGATGCCAAACGCCATCAAAATCAGCGCACGTTGTTTTGGAATTTTCACTTGCCTAGTTTGCTAGATGGAGCGTCACGCAACATCATTGAAATGTCGAGCACAGCACTGGCGTGCACCTTTGCTTCTTCCACACTGAGCGTTTTGCCCAGTTCCACAACAAAGGCCATGGAGTTTTTTAACCCACGCTTTTGCCAGGTAGCAGCAACTCCTGTGTAGGTGCCACCCGTTATTCGCTTCATCGGTAAGCCCGTAATTGCCCCGTAGCGAGCTCGAATTTCGCCTTCAAAGCCCACCCCTGGTGAAATGATGTTCAAGTCCTGGTGGTACCACAGACCTAACGCAGGTTTGATTTCGCGGAAAAAACTGACGAGTGCTTTCGTCTCTGGTTCCGATGCTCGATTTGGTCCTGCATATTGCCAGTAACCGGGTTGACCAATTTTTGCCCAACCATATGGAAAGTTTCTATTGAGGTCTACTCGATTTGCGTTTCCACGACGATCCAATGCAGTTCCATCTGGATTGATAGTTGGAATCACCCACAGGTTCACACCTTTTGGAATCTGCATGTTCAGCAACTCATCGGTAATAAGTAAGCCTGCTTCCTCATTACCGTGAATGACACCAATTACAGCAACAGTTACTCCTTTCGGATCCCCCATACGAATTGCTTCAAGAGGGCGACCTTGAACCGACGTTCCAATTACACGTCGCTCAAGAACGTTTCCCTGAGCAGAAGCATTGCTGAGAGACCCAGTAGCTACAAGTGCGATACATGCCAACAACAAGGCAATGGTTTTTTGAACTGCTCGCATTTATTCTGCTGTGGCGATTCCGCCACCAAGAACATGCGCATTCGTCATGTTGTACAACACGACCGACTGACCTGGTGCAATACGTCGCTGTGGTTCGCTCCATGTAATTCGAATTGAATCTCCGGAGAGTATTTCTATAGTGGCCGGGATTGCCGCGCCGTGTGCACTCGACTGCACTAGTACATCATTTGTGGTCCGAAGTCGCTGAACATCTTGTACATCTGACCAAATGATTTGGTTTACTACAAGCGACTTGCGGTAGAGGCTTGCTTCCTCACCGATGACTACGCGTGCATTTGGAGTATCAACTTCTACCACATACTGCTTTGGCCCACCGCCAGGTATTCCAAGACCTTTACGCTGGCCAATAGTGACAAGTTCAAGTGCTTCAACTTTTCCAGCAGGAGTTCCGTCCTCGTTCACTACTTCAGCTTTGCGAAATGGAATGCGATTGCCAAGAAAGGTTTCGCGACCGCCAGTTTTACTAATGAAACACACGTCCTGGCTGTCAGGCTTTGTTGCTGTGCGCAACCCAAGCTCAATTGCACGCTCACGCACTTGCGCCTTTGTTAAATGTCCAACAGGAAACATCGTGTAGGCAAGCTCTGCTTGATCCAACATGTGCACGACGTAACTCTGGTCTTTCGCATCGTCTGCACCACGAGTTAGACGCAATGTCCCTTCATCATCACGTTCAATTCGCGCATGATGACCGGTTGCAACTGCATCAAACCCCAGCAGACGTGCACGTTCGCTCAGGCGATCAAACTTCAAATGGCGGTTGCACTCAATGCATGGGTTTGGAGTAATTCCATCCACATGTGCCTGCAC
This sequence comes from bacterium, assembly GCA_029977615.1. GTDB lineage: Bacteria > Actinomycetota > Acidimicrobiia > Acidimicrobiales > Ilumatobacteraceae > UBA3006. Next base: position 41,558 of record JAPOKO010000006.1, on the reverse strand, counting down.
ATAAGGGGCGACTACATGCTTGTCAAAGTCATCGGAGAAATTGAAAACCAAGTGGTCAATGTTTAATTGCTGCGCAACGCGGCGCGCATCGTCAACGTCGGAAACCGAGCAACAACCTGTGTCGCTCTCGCCACCCCAAAGACGCATAGTGACACCAACAACTTCATGCCCTGCTGCTTTCAATTCGGCCGCGGCGACAGACGAATCCACGCCACCCGACATAGCAACAAGCACTTTCATGGACTAAAGGCTAACGACGTAATTGATTTACGGCAGACACAATGGCCGAAACCGCATGGTCAATTTCGGCTTCGGTTGTGGTGTGGCCAAGGCTTAAGCGCAATGCTCCATTGCTCCACGACCGCTCAATGCCCATTGCCTCTAACACATGCGAAGGTTCCATGGCTCCACTGGCACATGCCGATGCTGCAGATGCGTATACGTCAGCTTGGTCCAATAGGAAAAGCAACGCTTCGTTTTCAAGACCAGAAAAGCAGAGGTGCGCAACTCCGGGAACCCGATGTTCGCGCGGAACCGTTTCCAACACGCCATCTACTTGTGCACGAATTTCATCAACCAATCGATCACGCAATTTTGTGACACGCTCGGTTTCTTCTGCGCGAGTTTTATCCGTAACTTCAAGTGCCTTCGCGGTGGCAATAATTCCTGAAACATTATGCGTGCCACTTCGACGATCTCGTTCTTGCCCACCACCAAAAATGAGTGGCTCAAGATTCTTGCCAGTTTTGATGACCATCACACCCACACCCTTTGGCCCACCAAACTTGTGTGCCGAAAGTGAAAGCGCATCAACAAGCGGAGTGATCTCGCGTAAGTCCACCCAACATGCTGCTTGCACAGCATCAGTATGCAAAATTGCGTTCGGCGCATATTTGCGAACAATTCGCGCAACATCGCGCATTGGGGTGATTGAACCGACCTCGTTATTCACTGCCATGACTGAAACAACGGTGATCGGTTGTTCTTCCGTTGCTTCTTCAAGCACTCGCTGTAAATCGTCGAGGTCTACTGTTCCTACACTGTTCACGCGAACAACAACACCGTGCACATGTTCAACACAATGCAACACTGCATGATGCTCGGCCGCTGGGCACACAGCAACCCCACCAAGACGGCGCACGGCGCCAAGAATTGCGTGGTTATCGCCTTCGGTTCCGCCACTGGTGAACACCACTTCGCCGGGTTTACAACCAAGTGTTGCGGCAACTAGATCGCGAGCTTCGTCTAGTGCTTTGCGCGCCTCGCGGGCAAAGCGATGTGACCCAGATGGGTTGGCATACATGTGGTCGAGAAACGGGGTCATTGCCTCAATGGCCTCGGCGCGCATTGGCGTGCTCGCAGCGTGATCGAGATACGTACCCATTCCTTCAGACTAATGGCTGACTGATTATTGGTGTTCTCGGCGAGAATGATGATGTGGAGTATTCCGATAACCCCTATGGCGACAACTTCGCCGACATTTATGACGAGTGGTATCGGGATTTAGACAACATCGATCAGGTGGTTGCTCTCGTTCTGTCGCTTGCAGAAAACGGAAGCGTCTACGAACTTGGAATTGGTACTGGCAGGCTCGCACTCCCCATTGCATTAGCGGGTGAAAGCAGAGGGGTACGAATGAGCGGGATTGATTCATCGCAAGCCATGCTCGATCAACTCGCATCCAAACCACGGGCTGAATTAATCGATGCTCAACTCGGGCACATGGTTCGCGACATGGCTACCGGACCATTCAGCGTGGTACTTCTCGCCTACAACACCTTGTTCAACTTGCTCAGCGCACAAGAGCAGCAAGAGTGCCTCGTTCGTTGCGGCGAGTCGCTAGCCACTGGCGGACACATCATTGTTGATTGCTTCGTGCCCAGTGCCGACATGCCAGAGCACAGCGGACCAACCCCGCACCGCAGTTCATCACGCGGTTACATCACAAGCGAAGTACATGTAAACAAGGCGCAGCAATTGATTGATGGCGTGTTTATCGAGGTTGTTGGCGAGAAGGCAGTACGTCGCGAGTGGAAAGTCCGCTTCGCTTTTCCGCTAGAGATTGATGAAATGGCCTCTCGTGCAGGACTTCAACTTGAACAACGCTGGGAATCGTACGCAAAGGACCCATTTAATGAACATTCACGCCGACAAATCTCCGTGTACGGCAAAGCGCCTATCAATAACTCGTAGTACGGTTCGCATATGGCTCACATTGAAGTAAGTATTCAACTCAACGCAACTCCAGAACACGTGTGGAGCGTTGTTGAACCCGTGGAAAACCACGTGGACTGGATGGCCGATGCGGTTGCGATCCGCTTTGTCAATGATCAACGTCGTGGTGTTGGAACCGAGTTCTTTTGTGACACAAAAGTTGGGCCAATCAAACTTGTCGACAAGATGGAAATTACCGAGTGGATTCCGCAGCAGGTCATGGGAGTTCGACATGTTGGTGTCGTCACCGGAACTGGCAAATTCACACTCACCCCTCACCTCGGTGGAACCACTTTTACTTGGGCAGAAGAACTCAACTTTCCCTGGTGGCTAGGCGGAAAACTTGGCGAACTTGTTGGCGCAAAATTGGTGATGGGAATGATTTGGAAACGCAATTTGCGCGAACTTAAAAAGATTGTTGAAGCAAACGCTTAATTTCTCACCGTATATAAAAAATGAGGTGGTTGAGCCGTAGCCCAACCACCTCACTGTTACTTGTATCTAGAGTGATGCAAGATCAACTGTTGGTGGAACAAGCACCTTGTTGATCACGTGGATCACGCCATTGCTTGCCTCAACGTCTGCAGCGATCACCGTTGCATCGTTCACCATTACGCCGCTCATTGTGTCCAACGCCAACGTCGAACCTTCGACTGTTGCTGCATCACCGGTTGTTACGTCGGTTGACATTACTTTTCCAGCCACTACGTGGTAGGTGAGGATTGAAGTAAGAACAGCAATGTTTTCTGGCAAGAGCAACTTCTCGAGCAAGCCTGCTGGCAATGCTGCGAATGCTTCGTCATTTGGTGCGAAAACTGTAAATGGACCTTCACCCTGAAGTGTCTCTACCAAGCCTGCGGCGCTGAGTGCTGCTACAAGGGTGCTGAATCCTTCGGTGCTGCTTGCAACTGCAACGATGTCATTTGTTGCAACTTCTTCCATCACCGTTGTGTCTACAACTTCAGTTGATGAATCACTGCCGCACGCGACAAGTGAAATGCTCGCCACAAGTGCGAGTGCAAGTACTTTTTTCATTAAGGGGGTCTCCTTGATTTAACGTGTGGGACTTTCCCACGACCACACCTTTGCGCAGTTTCGGTCTACTTGCGTAACCAATCTCCAAGAATTAACCCAAGATTGAGGGATAACAGTCACACCCAGTTGTGCGACAGTTGGGCATTTACGCCATGCGCAGTAACGCCGTTGTTGCAGCAGCAAGCACTACGACAACGATGAGTGGCAGTTTTCGCCAGGCAGCAACTACGGCAACCAGCAAACCAACCGCTCGCTCGTCAATGACAACTGATTGAGCATCAGTGAAGGTGCCATTGAGCACCATTGCTCCCAGCAGTGCGGCTGGAATGAGCATGAGACATCGCGACAGCACATCGGGCAATGTGCGCGATCCCACCACAACAAATCCGAGCATCTTGAACGCGTAAGCACCAGCTGACAACCAGATCACGAGCGTCCACGACATATTCACACTGGAACCTGTACTCGCTGTGGCTTGACACCAATGAAAATCGCAAGTCCCGAGGCCAAGATCGGAAGTCCAACCGGCAGAAACGGTGCAAGCACCACACTGAGCAATCCCCCACCTGCTGCCGCTGCGCGACCGTTTTTAGTCCGTAAATGCGGCACCAGCATCGTTATATAGGCAGCCGTAAACCCAACATCTAGACCGTAGGTATGAGGGTCAATTGAACCGCCAAGTACTGCGCCAATCAGCGTTCCTAAGTTCCACAAGGAAAACAACGCAATGGCTGTTGTCCAAAAAGCAATTTTTTGTAATCGCGGATTCGTTTGCGCAGTCATCATTGCGGTGGTTTCGTCGATAACAAAGTGCGCTGCAAGTAGCCGCTTCCCCAAAGACTCACCAAAATATGGTGACAACGCAAGGCCATACACACCATTGCGAGCTGCCAACAACAGACCACTTCCCAACGCCGCTGACACCGTTCCACCAGTCGAAATGATGGACATGGCCGACATCTGTGACGCGCCGGTAAATGCAAAGAAACTCAATGCGCATGTTTGCCACACGCTCGCACCAGCTCCCACAGCAAGCACACCAAACGCAAGTGCAAACACGCCAACCGCACCGCTAAGTGCGAGTGCAGAAGTGACTACCGGGCGAACGTCTGACTCAATGCGTAATTTCATTGTTGCTTACGCGCCAATGCCTTTCAGCATGTCGTCAGCAGCAGCCCATGGGTCAATCGTGTGATTAAGCACTTGTTGTTCAAGGCCATCCCACTTCTCGCCTGTACATATTTCGCGAGCGCGCAGTTCAAGTCGACGTTCAACAATTGCACGCAATTCTTCGCGCAATCGAAACGACCTGCGCTGTGCGAGCTTTCCACTTGCCATGATGAATTCGCGATGTGCGAGCACGGTATTCCACAACTCGGAAACACCTTCACCCGACACTGCAGAGGTTTGCAAGATTGGTGGACGCCAATCTTCGTGACCAATGTCGGACAGGTCGAGCATTTGTTCTAAGTCGCGACGTGTTTCGTCTGCGCCTTTGCGGTCTGCTTTGTTGATCACGAAAATGTCTGCAATTTCCATGAGACCGGCTTTGTTTGCCTGCACCGAGTCACCCCAACCTGGGTTCACCACAACAACAGTGGTGTCAGCTTTGCCTGCAATTTCAACTTCCACCTGACCCACGCCAACGGTCTCCACCAAAATCCACGGGCAACCAACAGCATCCAACAGGTGAATTGCCTCGCTTGTTGCTAACGACAATCCGCCCAAGTGACCACGCGTAGCCATGCTGCGAATAAATACTCCAGCATCGGTTGCGTGGTCTTGCATGCGAACGCGATCTCCAAGAATTGCGCCGCCAGTAAATGGTGACGACGGATCAATTGCGAGTACTGCAACTTTGGTATCGCTTGAACGCAAATGACCAATCGTTGCACTCGTGAGCGTGCTCTTTCCAGCGCCAGGCGCGCCGGTGATTCCTACCGTGTACCCACTTCCGCTTTTTGGGTACGTGAGTCGAGCGATGGTTCGCGCATCCTCTCCACCGCGTTCAATGAGCGACAGCAACCGAGCAAGCGCACCGCGATCCCCTGCAACAGCCATTTCAAATAGCTGTGAAGGATCTGTGATGCGTTGCTTCACGCCTTAAACCGCCACAACCTCGGTTACACCGTCAACACGATCGCGCATAATGCGCTCAATTCCGGCTTTCAATGTTTGATCAGATGCAGGACATGTTCCACATGCACCAACGAGAGTGACTTTCACGATCCCTGTGGCTTCATCAACTTCCTTCAAAACAATGTCGCCACCGTCGGCTTGTAACGCTGGGCGGATTACTTCGATAGTTTCTTCAACCTGTTGCTGCATGCTCACTGAATACTCCAATTCATCTTCAGTCCTCTACGATACGGGGGTGCTTGCTCACCAAGGTGGTTGGGATGAAATCCTGCTCGTTGCAGGACCAATTCTCGTTATCGTGCTCGTGCTTTGGAGGGCAACTCAGCGCGCTGAGCGCATTGCCTCTGAACGGATTGCCGATTCGGCTGAATCCTCGGCTACGAACGTCGGGTAATTCGAGCCCCGAGAGCTGTCAAACGACCAACTAGGTCGTCATATCCACGATCGATGTGATGAATGTCGCTCACAATCGTCTGTCCTGTTGCAACAAGTCCTGCAACTACCAATGCCGCGCCGGCGCGAATATCTGGCGCATTGACAGGGGCGCCAACTAACTGTTCCACTCCGCGAACTACGGCGTGATGTCCATCAATACGCACGTCGGCACCAAGTTTCATCAATTCATCCACATAGCGAAAACGACCCGGGTACAAATTCTCGGTAGCAATTCCAGTTCCATCCGAAACCGCGAGCATGCCTACGAGCAATGGTTTGTAGTCCGTGGCAATTCCTGGGTACGGAAGAGTTGCGAAATCGATTGCACGTAAACGGCTGTGGCAATTGACATGCAAACCGTCTTGCTGCGGGGTTATGCCAACACCCATTTCAGAAAAGCGATTGATCAACATTTCCATGTGCTCAGCACGTGCGCCACGCACGAAAACGTCGCCGCGGGTTACAGCAACGGCGGAAATATAGGTAGCAGCCTGAACGCGGTCGTTCACTACTTCGTGATCTGTTGAGTGCAATTGATTTGGCTTTACGCCAGTGATGGAGAGTCGATCGGTGCCAATTCCTGATATGAGCGCACCCATGTCAACGAGCATGTTGCACAAGTCAACAATTTCTGGCTCTCGTGCAGCGTTGTCAATAACAGTTACACCATGAGCCAATACTGCTGCTGTCAAAATGTTTTCCGTAGCACCAACACTTGGAAACTTCAATTCGATTGACGCACCGTGCAATTCTTTTGCTGTTGCACGAATGCCTTCTTTACTCAGTTCAAACTGAGTGCCCATTGCTTCCAGACCCATCACATGCAAATCGATTGGCCGCGAACCGAAGTCATCGCCGCCAGGCATTGCGATATCTGCACTTCCGTACCTGCCAACAAGTGGTCCAAGCACGTTGATTGATGCACGAATTCGGTCTACGTATTCGAACGGAGCAATTGGTGTGATGTTTCCCGAGTTGGTGAGCACCAATTCGTGAGTGCCAATCTTTTTCGACTGCACCCCAAGTGCTCGAAGCAAATCACACATGGTGTCAACGTCGGCAATATCGGGAACATTGGTGAGGCGGTATTCACCTTCGGCCAACAGGGTGACAGCCATCAGTTTGAGAACCGAATTCTTGGCTCCCGGAACCTGAACCTCGCCCTGAAGCGATTCGGAATGCTCAACGACAATCTGCATGACGCAATCAGTATGCTCGCGCAGTGGCAATAAGTAGCGCTTACCCTCGTAAAAACAGCCGAATATGGGGTTTTTCGGCGCCCGAGCCACTCACTACTCGTCAAAAAAGCGTGCTCAAATTGCTTTGGCTTGCATGCCTTCCCGCCGCCTATGTAAACACCGTGTTTACGCAAACTGTTGCGTATGCATCTACTGAATTCAATATTTCAGAACAAGGTCAAGGTTTTGCCGCAGCAATTGTGCGTTGGGGCGTAATCATTGCGATTCCTATAGCTTCCTACGCCGACAAAGTTGGGCGTCGTCGCGTCATCATTGGTCTCGCTTGGATAGCGCCACTCATCGTTTCTCTTGGTGCACTTTCTCCGTCGTTTACATTCCTCGTTGCAACACAAACCATTGGGCGACCACTCGGCATTGCACTCACCGTGTTTGTGTTGGTATTTGCGACGGAGGAAATGGGAACGAACACACGTGCATGGGCGCTCAGCATTTTGGCAGTAGGTAGTGGTGTTGGTGCAGGGTCAGCGGTTGGAGCAATTCCACTTGCGGGAATTTCCGAATCATCGTGGCGACTTGTTTACTTGATCGGCATTGCATGGCTGGCCGTGGCGTACGTGCTTACTCGCTCGCTTCCTGAAACAGAACGCTTCCTCGCACTTCACGAGGAGCAGATTCACCACACTGACGTAGAGACACATATTCACCGGGACCGATTGTGGCTGCAAATTGCCGTCGCTGTGCTTACCAACGTGTTTGTTGCAACTGCATCCATTTTTCAATCGCGATATCTCAAAGATGTTCGTGGATATTCGGCATTTGAAATTTCAATGTTCATTACCCTCACCACCATTCCCGCAACATTTGGATTAGTTGCTGGTGGTCGCCTTGCCGACAAAATCGGACGCAAAGCAGTAGCAATAGCAACAGTGCCAACGGGAACGTTGTTGTTTGCTTCGTCATTTGCAGTGCATGGATTTGCCATGTGGTTCATTGCCATAGTTGGTGGAGTGTTGCTGGGAATTTCGTATCCAGCCATGGCAGTATTTCGCAGCGAGCTCTTTCCCACGGCTCATCGCAACATGGCTTCCATTCTCATCATGGTTGCTTCGCTGATCGGCGGCAGTGTTGGACTCATCGTTGCCGGCTATCTGCTTGACAACGGCATGTCTTACGGTCGCGTCATGCTCACCTTTGCATTGGGCCCAGTCGTCGTTGCGGCTCTTGTTGCTGCAAAATACCCCGAAACCGCACACCGCGAACTTGAAGAAATTAACCCCGAAGACGCTCACCTACAAAGTGAGTAGCCAGTCCTGCAATAGCGCGGCCACGTGCTCGTCGTGGCCCTTAAGCTCGTGGCGTCCACCCTCAATGAGGTGTACAACAGGTAGTGAAGGAAGCAAGGAAAACGCACTAGCCAACTCTTTAGGGGTGCCGAATTCGTCGCGTGTTCCGCTGATAAATAGGGCTTTTGTGGTCAATCGCGGCAGGTGCTCGGTGCGCAGCTGTTCAGGTTTTTTGGGCGGATGCAACGGATACCCAATGCACACCACACCCGCAACATGTAATGCATCATGAGTGTCTGACGCAGCCATAGTGCACATGCGACCGCCCATTGACCGACCACCGATCACCAACTCTGCTGTCTCACACCCAATTGCTTTTGCAAACTCGCGCACTTCGTCTTTCACACACTGCACCAAAACCGGTGCCTTGTCTGGAAACTTTTTTCCCGCCTTGCGATACGGAAAGTCAACTCGCAATACGGGCAGCGGGCTGAGGTGATTCTCTATCGCAACAAGCCCAGCATGATCGCGACTACTTCCTGCACCCGGAAATAGCACTACCCCACTCACCATGGCGTTATGAGCTCAGTAAGACGCGTCGAGCTTCGCTTAAGTCATTGATGTTTGCGCTTGCCGTGCGCGAATCGCCACCGTGGTCTGGATGCACATCGCGCAAACTTTCGCGGAAGCGAACCTGAATTTCACGCTTAGAAGGCTTCACCGTTCCTGGAGGGAACCCGAGCAATTCAAGTGCCCATGCTCGCGGGTCTGCCATCGCCGCAATTGTTGAAGCATTGCTTCCCGCCAAATACGCAACAAATGTTTGGTTGAGTGGCCCGCGCCACTTCATTGCTTTCAACATCATCGGCGCAAGTTTTCTGCGAATGCTTGGGTCTAATCGTTCCAGAACATACACGGCTCCAAGCACATGCTGCAGCGGTGTTCCACCTTCAGCAAACTCAAATCGAATGGAATCGTTTTCGCCAATCATGCGATGAACGCTTCGAGCAAGGCCATGGCGATCCGCCTGAAAGCGATGACGTAAACGTGGTTGCACAATGCGTTCACCCTGTTCAATTTGCGAAATCAAACGATGCACATCGGGAATCAAGTCTTCATGTACTTCTCCAGCATGCGCAGCAACAATTGCTCCGAGCAATATTCCACCAAGCCCAGGAGTGGGGTCTATCGGCAGGTTAAGTCCGCCAAGCGACAACCGCCTTGTTGGAGTAATCGGCCTGGAGTGCCAAAACTCCACTTCGGCTAGAACTTCAGACGGACCCGAAGTCTCAGTTGTTGTCATCTACAAAAGTTACGCCACGACTATCGATTGAGTCCAAGCAAGAGTCAACAACTGCTTCAACTCCGATAGGGACCAGCAACATGGTGCCATCCCAGCGATAACCAATGTCCAAATTGTCGAGCATGTCGCACAGCTGCTTACGCTCGCCTTCCGACCATTCATCTAACTCATATTCAGTGATGTTGTCGTCGCCCGATTCGTCGTCGTCATCTTCAAGATTGTCCAGTTCGTCTTCAATTTCATCCAAAATTGCGTCAACTACCTGTTCAGTGTCTTGAGCAACCAATAACTCCGATCCTTCCCATGAATGGGCGATTTCTGCATCCGCAAGTGCTGCGGCAACATCGGCTCTGTCGTCCACCGACCAATCGGAAAGGTCGTAACGCGTGGTGAGCGCCTCTGGGTCTTTTGGGTTCCAATCGCTCATATCCCGAACGCTACATCGTTTCTGTCCAAATGCGAATTGCGACTAGATTTTGAGCCATGCCAGCACGCGAAAGACCAGACCGTAACCTCGCAATGGAACTGGTGCGTGTCACCGAGTCCGCAGCACTCGCAGCCGCCAGGTGGGTTGGCCGAGGCGACAAAAACGCTGCCGACGGAGCCGCAGTAGATGCCATGCGCAACGTGCTCGACACCGTGAGCATGGACGGCATTGTGGTGATTGGCGAGGGCGAAAAAGACGAAGCACCAATGCTCTATAACGGTGAGCGCGTAGGCAATGGCAGTACGCCAAACACCGACGTTGCCGTAGACCCAATTGACGGCACAACCCTCACCTCGCTTGGCCGCGGAAACGCACTTTCGGTCATCGCAGTTTCTGAGCGTGGTTCAATGTTTAACCCTGGGCCTTGTGTGTACATGGACAAAATCGCAGTGGGCCCAGAGGCTGCACACGCAGTAGACCTCGACTGGACACCAACCAAAAACTTGCAGGAAGTTGCTCGAGCTACGAAAAAACTCGTCAGTGAACTCACCGTCATGATTCTTGAGCGTGACCGACACAATGACCTCATTGCCGAAGTTCGTTCAACTGGTGCGCGAATTCGTCTTATTTCAGACGGAGACATTTTTGCCGCAATCGCCGCCGCTTCTCCAGAAGTTGGCGTCGACATTTTGTTTGGCATTGGTGGAACACCAGAAGGTGTTGTGGCTGCAGCAGCGCTGAAAGCAATGGGCGGTGAAATCATCGGTCGTCTTCATGCTCGGAACGATGCAGAACGTAAAGCTGCCGAAGATGCTGGCTACGACCTCAACAAGGTGCTCACTACAGATGACCTCATTAGCGGCGAAGACATCTTCTTTGCTGCGACCGGCGTTACCGACGGAGAACTCTTGCGCGGTGTACGGTACGACGCATACGGAGCACGCAGCCACAGCTTGGTCATGCGCAGTCGCAGTGGAACTATTCGTTACATTGACACCCATCATCGCCACGATCGCCTCGCGGCGTACTCGTCTACAGACAGAAAATAAGCGCTGTTTAGCGACGCGTAAACAGACCGATAAACCAACGGCCCGCACTGCGTGGCAATACGTCGGTTATTCCGACCAGTGTTTTATACAAAATTCCTGGCACCACAATTGGTTTGCCTTTAATCACACCATTAATTCCAGTACGAGCAACCAATTTCACCGAGGTCCATGCAACTGCAGGGAACTTACTCTCGTATTTACTGGTATTCGACACCGACTGAAATTCAGTCTTGGTTAGCCCTGGGCACAATGCAGTAATGCGAATGCCAGTGTTTGCAAGCTCTTGATGTACAGCTTCAGTGAAACTGGTAACAAATGCTTTTGTTGCCGAATACACAGCAAGACCTGGCTGAGCTTGGAAACTAGCAACGCTTGACACATTCAAGATGTATCCGCGACCGCGAGGCAACATGAGATTCACTGCAGCGCTCGTAATACGCATCAGCGCCACCACGTTGAGTTGCACTTCATTTGCCAATCGATTTGGATCGATGCGATGCATTGGGCCAGATGTTCCAAAGCCAGCGTTGTTCACAACGAAATCAACTGGTGGCTTCGTGGTGTCACGCAAGCGTGCTTCCACTGCTGCAACACCTTCAGCAGTCAACAAGTCTGCGGTCAACACTTCAACGTTCTTGTATTGATCGGCAATGGTTTGAAGACGATCGCCACGACGAGCAACAAGCACCATTGGCACTCCTGCTTTACCCAACATGTGCGCCATCTGTTCGCCGATACCGCTTGAGGCACCCGTAATGAGCGCCTGGGTAAATGGATAGCTAGTGCGTGGCACGCGTCTCAGTTAGTCCGCCAGCGGCAGACAGTCGCGCATGCGCGCGACGCAAAGCAGATTCGACTGTTGCATCGTGCTCGCCACGAATTGCAGCCTCGGCACGCTCTTTTGCAGCACGAGCACGAGCGATATCAATCGACTCTGCAAGTTCTGCAGAGTCTGAAAGAATCGTGACGTGATCGGGTGCAACTTCTACGAAACCACCATGCACCGCGACATCTTGTACTTTCCCATCAGAAAGATAGATGCGCGTATGACACTCGGTAAGAGCGCCAAGGAACGCAATGTGCCCAGGCAAGAACGCAATTTCGCCACCGTCGAGCGTGCGGGTGATGACCTGTTTGGCCTCACCTGAAAACAGCACGCGCTCTGGCGAAACCAGTTCTACGCGAAGGGCACCGGTTGAAGCCATTATGAAGCGTTCTCCTGCAGTGACTTCGCCTTTGCGAGCACTTGGTCTACGCCACCCACGTTCAAGAAGGCCTGCTCTGGAATTTCGTCCAATTCACCCTTGATGATCGCTTCGAAGCTTTCTACGGTGTCTTCAGTCTTGACATATTCACCCTTCAAACCGGTGAACACTTCAGCCACGAAGAACGGCTGCGACAAGAAACGCTGTACTTTGCGAGCACGCGCAACTGTGAGACGGTCTTCTTCCGAGAGTTCGTCGAGACCCAAGATGGCGATGATGTCTTGCAATTCCTTGTAGCGCTGCAGAATTTCCTGCACCTTACGAGCTGTTGCATAGTGACGATCTCCAACAACTTCTGGCGACAAAATTGTCGACGTTGAAGCAAGTGGGTCTACTGCTGGATAGATACCAAGCGATGCGATTTGGCGAGACAACTCGGTGGTTGCATCCAAGAACGTAAAGGTGGTGAACGGTGCTGGGTCGGTGTAGTCGTCAGCAGGTACGTACACAGCCTGCAACGAAGTGATCGAACGACCACGTGTTGAGGTAATGCGTTCCTGCAACTGACCCATTTCGTCAGCAAGCGTTGGCTGGTAACCCACGGCTGAAGGCATACGGCCAAGAAGCGTTGATACTTCTGAACCAGCCTGTACGTAACGGAAAATGTTGTCTACGAACAACAACACGTCTTGGTTGCGTACGTCGCGGAAGTATTCAGCCATGGTGAGGGCTGAGAGAGCAACGCGAAGACGAACTCCAGGTGGCTCGTCCATTTGGCCGAACACGAGTGCTGCCTTTTCGAACACTCCCGACTCTTCCATTTCCATGCGCAAGTCAGTGCCTTCACGAGTGCGCTCGCCCACGCCAGCGAACACCGACACACCACCGTGGTTTGAGGCCACGCGGTTGATCATTTCGGTAATGAGAACGGTTTTGCCTACACCAGCTCAGCCGAACAAGCCGATTTTTCCACCAGCGAGATAGGGTGAGCAAGTCGATGACCTTAATTCCGGTTTCAAACATACGACGGCTTGGCTCAAGTGCTGCGAAGTCTGGAGCTGGGCGGTGAATGTCCCAACGCTCAACATCTTTAAAGTCGTCGTTGTTTCCGTCGAGGCATTCACCCCATACGTTCCATACGTGACCGAGTGTCTTGTCGCCCACTGGAACCTGAATGCCGTGTCCGGTGTTGCGCACTGGCGTACCGCGGCGCAAACCGTCAGTTGGCTTCATGCACACAACGCGCACGCGGCTGTTGCCCAACTGCTGAGCAACTTCGGCAAGCACGGTGACGTCTTTGCCGTCCGACTTAATGGTGAACTCCAGCGCTTGGTTTAGCTCTGGCAATGATCCACGTGGAAACTCCACGTCGATTACTGGTCCTGCAATCGCGACGACTTTTCCGTCTTTCAAAGCAGTTGGTGATGTTGTGCTCATAATGTGCTCCTATTTCTCAAACTATTAAGCGGACTTGCCAGAGCCGAGTGCTTCAGCGCCGCCCACAATTTCCATAATTTCTGTTGTAATCGAGTCTTGACGTGCACGGTTCATAATGCGCGAAAGAGTCTTGATGAGCTCTTCTGCGTTATCAGTTGCCGACTTCATTGCGCGCTGACGTGCAGCGTGCTCACTTGCTGCCGCATTGAGAAGCGCTGCATATACGCGTGCTTCAACATAGCGAGGCAACAAAGTTTCAAGAATGACCGATGGATCTGGTTCAAATTCGTAGTCGCTGTTTGATGCCGACTTGCCATCGCCACCTGCAACTACATCTTGTTCAAGCGGGACGAGTGGACGTCGAACGACTTCCTGAGTACCAGCCGAAACGAAACGTGTGTACACCAATTCAACGCGATCAATGATCCCCTTGACATACAAATCCACTACATATTCACCAATTGACTTTGCATCTGAATAACCAGGTGCATCAGAAAAACCAGCAAAACCGGTACCGATTTTGTATCCACGGAAACGGAAGTAACCCTCAGACTTGCGACCAACTGGAACCACCAAGTAGTCCTTGCCAGCAAGAACATCAGCCTTAACTTCGCCCTCAGTTGCACGAAGCACACCGGAGTTATAACCGCCACACAAACCACGATCAGCGGTAATGGCCACGTAACAAGTGGTCTTAATTTGCTCACGAGTCTTCAGGAATGGTGATTCACTTCCGGCACCACTTGCAGCCAGGTCCTTCACCACTTCGGTGATCATCTCGGAATACGGAACGGCGGCAATTACACGTTGCTGGGCTTTGACGATGCGCGAAGCAGCGATCAACTCCATTGCACGTGTAATTTTCTTCGTCGCCTGCACGGAACGAATTCGTCCGCGCAGAATACGCTCTTGACCGCCAGCCATCTAATTACTCCGTTGCGAGTGTCTTGGCGCTTGCAGCGTCACCAACTTCGCCAGCAGATGTAGCGGTTGGATCAGCGCTAGCCGATGCGGATGAAGTGACGAATGAAGCCTTGAACGACTTCACGATGTCGGCGAGATCCTTTGGCACATCGGCCTTAGGGTCTTGACGAATTCCTGCCAACACTGATGAATGACGAGTACGCATGTGATCGAGAAGTTCGTTCTCGAAACGACGAACGTCGCCAACTGCAATGTCGTCCAAGTAACCCTTGGTACCAGTGAAAATTGAAACTACCTGTTCTTCAACTGGCATCGGGCTGTTCAGTGGTTGCTTCAGCAATTCCACCAAGCGGTAACCGCGCTCGAGCTGTGCCTTCGAAATGGCGTCGAGTTCCGAACCGAATGTTGCGAATGCTTCAAGTTCACGGAACTGAGCAAGGTCGAGCTTCAGTGTTCCTGAAACGCTCTTCATTGCTTTGATCTGTGCAGCACCACCTACACGCGATACCGAGATACCTACGTCTACTGCCGGACGAACACCCGACTTGAAGAGGTTGTCTTGCAAGTACACCTGACCGTCGGTGATGGAAATCACGTTGGTTGGAATGTAGGCAGAAACGTCGCCTGCTTTGGTTTCAATTACTGGCAAAGCAGTTAGTGAACCCGCACCGTTTGCGTCGCTCAATTTTGCAGCGCGCTCAAGCAAGCGGCTGTGTAGGTAGAACACGTCTCCCGGATACGCTTCGCGGCCCGGAGGACGACGAAGGAGCAACGACATCTGACGGTATGCCTCGGCCTGCTTTGACAAGTCGTCGTACACAACAAGTGCGTGCTCGCCGTTTTCCATCCAGTGCTGACCCATTGCACAACCTGCATACGGTGCCAAGTACTTAAACGGTGCTGGGTCTGATGCAGGAGCAGCAACAACAACGGTGTATTCAAGTGCGCCGTATTGGCGTAGTACTTCAACAGTTTGTGCAACGGTTGAGCCCTTTTGGCCGATAGCTACGTAAATGCACTTCACACCAAGACCACGCTGGTTGATGATGGTGTCAATTGCGATGGTGGTCTTGCCTGTCTTACGGTCACCAATGATGAGTTCGCGTTGTCCGCGGCCGATTGGGGTCATTGCGTCAATTGACTTGATGCCGGTTTGGAGTGGCTCGTGCACAGGCTTGCGACCCATGATTCCAGGAGCCTGAATTTCTACGCGGCGCGAAATTGCACCGACAATGTCGCCCTTGCCATCAATCGGCGTGCCAAGTGCGTTTACTACGCGGCCCAACATTGCGTCGCCAACTGGTACCGACAAAATGTTGCCAGTTGACTTCACTGGCTGACCTTCTTCAATGAGATCTGAATCGCCAAGAATTACGGTACCGATTGAGTCTTCGTCGAGGTTCAGTGCGAGACCAACGATTCCGCCTTCAAACTCGAGCAATTCGTTTACAGCGCAGTCCGGAAGTCCGCTTACGCGCGCAATACCGTCGCCCACTTCAGTCACGCGACCAACGGTGCGTGCTTCGGTAGACGACTGAAAGCCATCGAGACTCTTATTTATCGCTGCCGCAATGTCACTTGCGGAGAGTGTTAGTTCAGCCATGTCTTTGTCCTTTCAGAACGAAATCAGATTCGGGTCTTCAAATTGTCGAGGCGGGTGCGAACGGTGTCGTCAATCACTTTGTCGCCGATTGTGGCAACAAGTCCACCGATGACACTTGCATCTACGACAACTTTCAGGTTCACGGTTTTGCCATTTACTTTGCTCAGCGCTGCAGCCAAACGAGTTTGCTGATCCTCTGTAAGAGCAACTGCACTCCGTACTTCAGCGAGGTCTTCGTTATTGCCAGCAGATGCAAGTTCAATAACTTCATTGAATATTGCAGGAAGTTCACGAACCTGGCCACTTGCAACAATCATTGACACGATTTGCACTGTTGCGCGGTTTGCGCGTGAGCCGATCAACTGCTCAACTACCTGCAAACGTCGCTCGGACGGAATGGTTGCATCACCTAAAACGTTGCGCAATTCATCACTTGACTCGTATGCGCGTGCAACTGCATAGAGCTCATTACTAATCGCATCGGCGGCACCTTCGGCCTGAGCAATGGCAAACAATGCCTGTGCATATGCCTTTACTTTTGCGTTACTCATCGCCCTGCTCCAACCTTCGAAATGAAGTTTTCTACGAGATCTTTGTGGATCTGTTCGTTCATAGTTGCGGCAACCACAATCGGCGTTGCACGCGATGCAAGAACCAAAATTTCATTGCGCAGTTCATCTGATCCGCGTCCACGTGCAGCAGAAATTTCCGCTTCTGCTTTGGCTTCGAGTTCAGCAATTTCTGCTGTGATGCGCGTGCGTCCTTCGGCCAAAACCGCAGATGCTTGTGCGTCTGCTTCTGCCAAAATTCGTGCGCGCTCTCCAGCAACGTCGCCAAGTGCCTTGCGAATATTCTGAGCATCGCCTTCTGCAGTAACCTTCGCGGCTGCTGCATCATCTAGCTCTTTTTGAATTTTCTCAGTACGTGCCGAAAAGCTCTTTTTGATCATTGGTCCAGCAAATTTCACCAACGCACCCACAACAATCACTGATGCCAATCCGCCGTAAATGATTTCGGCGGTTTCTGGCAATATCCAGCTATGTGTCTGAGTTGGGTCTTCGCTCGCCAACAATGAAATGACGTGCGCAATCATGAACGTGCTCCAGTCTGCATAACTTGTTGCACGGCTTTCTGAACCACACTCGCGTCAGGAGACTTGCCCACTGCAAGCTGCGTGGTGTGTTCAGTAACCGATGCAACGGCTGCGACCACCTGGTCGCGTACTGCGTTGCGTGCTGCTTCAAGTTCTGCTTCTGCTGCTGCGCGCTTGGTAGCGATGCGTGCGTTGGCTTCTGCGATCTTGCTGCCGCGTTCTTGATCCAATGTTTGGCGTGCCTTGTCGACGCGTGCTGCTGCTTCGGCTCGCACCGATGCAATTTCAGCCTCGTACTTCGACACGTCCGACTTTGCGGCCGATCGAGTTGAGTCGGCCGACTCAAAGTCTTCGCGAATGCCGTTGTAACGAGCGTCCATTCCCTTTTTGATTCGAGGGAACAAGAACACGCGCATAATGACCAGGAACACGAGGAACGAACCAGCACCCCAGATGAGCTCTTTGCCCTCTGGTGCAATCGGGTTCGGACCCGTGGTTTCAGCAGCAGTCGCTTCTGTTCCGCCTTCAGCGGTATCAGAAGCAATGCGTACCTGAACCAGGCCACCTTGCAGTGTCGTTACGTGAACTCGCATTGGATCAGGCGAACTTCAACAGAATGAAGGCAACGAAGCCGATAAGTGCAAGGGCTTCAGTAAATGCAACACCAAGGAACATCGTGGTGCGGACCATACCTGCGGACTCTGGCTGACGCGCCATTGCTTCAATGGCCTTACCGAAAATCATTCCGATTCCGATGCCAGGTCCAATTGCTGCAAGACCGTATGCAAGACCCGCCATCTGAGCAGCGGCATTTGCCTTCGCTTCAGCTGGTGTGAGTTCTGCTGCAACGCGAATGCTCGCGTGTGCGATTCGTGTTAACGCTTCCATTTTTTATCTCCTGTTTAGTTGTTTAGTTTTTAGTGGGTATCTGTCGGTATTCGATCTATCTGAATTAATGCTCTGGGTGCGTTGCCCCACCGATGTACACCGCGGTAAGCACCGTGAAAATGTACGCCTGAAGGAATGCAACCAAGATCTCAAAGCCCGTCAAGAAGATGAGCAGGGCGAATGGCAAAATACCAATTGGCACGAGGAAGAATTTTTGAGTCTGTGCCTGAATTAGTGCCTGTGTGAGTAAAGCGAAAATGACCAATAAAAGGTGACCAGCAAGCATGTT
This sequence comes from bacterium, assembly GCA_029977615.1. Classification (GTDB taxonomy): domain Bacteria; phylum Actinomycetota; class Acidimicrobiia; order Acidimicrobiales; family Ilumatobacteraceae; genus UBA3006. Next base: position 23,035 of record JAPOKO010000006.1, on the reverse strand, counting down.
GGCGAAAAGTCGAACTGCCAACGAGAACGGACGAACAACAAGAGTTGAGATGAGTTCAATTGGTGTCACCAAGATGTAGAGCGCTTTTGGAACTCCTGGCGGGAACAACACATTCTTGAAATAACCGAACAAACCTTGGTGCTTAATACCGGTTGCGTTGAACACCACCCACACGAGTAGCGCCATAAATGCAGGAATACCCATGCGAGCAGTTGCTGGCATTTGAATGAACGGAATAATTCCTGGCAAGTTGCACAAGTAAATAAACACAAACATGGTGAGCAAGAACGGCGTCCAACCCATGCCGGACTTACCCATGGTTTCCATGATGATGTTCTTCTCGATGAACTCAACGATGATCTCCGCCAAGTTGCGGCTGCCCTTTGGCGCCTTTCGCGCATCCTTTAATGAAGCAACAAGAAACAAAACTGTTCCAATAACCGCGGACAAGATTGCGATAATGACAACTTTGTTTATGCCTGGAACAACATCTTTCCAACGAAGAATGGTGTTGATCGGAGGGAAGCTAAAACCGCGCCCCGAGCCTTCACCAAGAATTACTGCAATTTGGTTTGAGAACACTGTGATCCTGCTTTATCGACTAGTTACTTGTTGAATCTTGAACGGTGGGGCTTGCTACATGTTTTGGCTTGAGTCCGGGGAAAGCAAGCGACAAAGAAATATAACGCATTTCCCAGAAGAGCAACCCAACGTGCGTAATGACAATAGTCATGCACAATGGCACGAGTTCAACCCACGACTGGTTGCGAACAAAAAATACGGCTGCGGCGATTACCGCAAGGCGAAAAATGTAACCAAACAGAGTTGCGCCCATCATGAGGGCGTATGAAATACGGGCAGTGTACGACACCATCCAAGCTGCAAACGCAAAATTTCCCAGCACAAGAGCAACCCCGTAGGCACTTGACCAAGCACCATTCACTCCCCAAAACACTGCGCTGGCGCCAATGAGTATTGGCGCGACAATTGAACCGTGCTTAATAATGTCGCGCACGATGGCGGCCTCTGGCGCTGGGCCCTGGTCATTCATTGAAAGAATCGACACGTATTGAGGATCGTCAGTTTTCACTGAGGCTCCTGTCGCGTTGGTGCGCCATCGATGCACTCGCACGCTGTTCTTCAAGCGTTTTCATGCGTCCGTCATATGTGTAAAACATGCGAATGAAGTTGCCAACAACAGAAAACACCACTAATGCAATAGTTACGATCGGGAGCGTTCCTAGCTGTGAGTCGATGACAAGGCCAATAACGGTAAACACGAGCACGCTCAGCGCCATCTCTGGGCCTCGACCGAGTGTGTCAGTCATGCCAGATTCCAATGCCTTCTTAGACACCAATTTCTTAGGAGAGAACTTCAACGAGAAAATGCCCCTCAGGCTCGAACCGCTTGTGAAACTAAGTACAAACTAGTTGGACGCCGCCAAACCCACCAAACCAGTCGTGCGCTTGTGCTTTATCTGGTCTCTGTATGGGGTCGCCAACGGGGGTGCACCACCGTAAATCCCGCTAACAGCACGGCCGCAATAATGAGTGGCCAGAAATTGGGCTTGCTGGAAATCAGTGCTGGGTATAAGGCGATGGTGGAAAGCAAGGCCGTCCATGCCCACAAAATCACCACTGCTCGGCGCGGTCCATGACCCAAGGCAATGAGCCGGTGGTGCAGGTGTCCGCGGTCGGCAGTGGCAAATCCTTGCCTGCTCACCGTGCGTCGCAAAATGGCAAACAACACGTCGAAGAACGGCACACCAAGAATGAGCAATGGAATGAACAGTGGCGCAATAAAGAAATATGTTTGCCCGCTCACACCTTGCAGCTGAGGGTCTGCACGACCACCAACAACACTCGTGGATACGGCCATCAACAAACCAAGCATCAACGCGCCAACGTCGCCCATGAAGATTCGCGCAGGGTTGAAGTTGTACGGCAAGAAGCCCAAACAAATTCCAAGCGTGATGATGGCAATGAGCGGACCGATGTTTGGCTGTGCAAGCAAACCTTGATCTGCAAGATGCTTGCTGTAGACAAAAAATGTTGCTGCAGCAATCGCCACAATTCCTGTTGCCAGTCCATCTAGTCCGTCAATCAGGTTGATCGCTTGTGTCATTCCTAACAACCACAACACCGTGAAGAGTGGAATCCAATCGTTGGACAATACAAACACGTCGAGGAATGGCACTCGGAAATAAAACATGGTTACGCCAAACCACACCAACACCAACGCAACAACCACTACTCCGGTCACCTTCATTGGTGCCGACAGATCACGAATATCATCTGCAAAACCAAGAGCGGTGATTAATCCTGCTGCGAGCACGACACCAATCAATTCAGAGTTGCCGGAAATGACTGGCGAGAAACGATCCATTCGCCACGCAAGTATGAGTGCGGCAACAAGTCCGCCCATAAATGCCAAACCTCCAACGTTCGGAGTTGCAACGGGATGCGCTCGCCTTTCATCTGGTTCAGCCACCCATCGACGCTTACGCGCATAGCGCTCAACGAGCGGCGTGAGAATTGCTGTTACCACCGCGGCACATAGGCCGACGATCAGATAACCAGTGAGATCAATCACGCACGCTTCGTGTACACAGGGAACTTGGCGCACAGCGCAGCAACTTTGGCGCGAACTTCTGCGACAGCAGCTGGGTTGGCGCGGTTGCGCAACGTTGTTGCGATGTATTCGGCAATCAATGCCATCTCTGGCTCTTTCATTCCCTGTGTTGTTACTGAAGGAGTTCCAATTCGTACGCCACTGGTGACGAATGGACTGCGCGGATCGTTCGGAATGTTGTTCTTATTCAACGTAATTCCAGCTTCATCGAGGATGAGTTGCGATTCTTTACCTGTTAATTCGGCATCGAATGGCTGCAAGTCCACCACCATCATGTGTGTGTCAGTTCCACCAGAAACCAGTCGAAAACCCTGTCTTGACATGGCCTCTGCAAGTGCCGAAGCATTCTTCACAATTTGCTGCGCATAGTCCTTGAAACTTGGTTGCATCGCTTCATGAAAGGCAACTGCCTTTGCAGCAACTGCATGCTCAAGTGGTCCACCTTGGCTTCCTGGGAACACCGCTTTGTCAATTGCTGCAGCATGAGCAGCAGTGGTCAAAATGCAACCACCGCGTGGACCGCGCAGCGTTTTGTGCGTGGTGAACGTAACAACGTCGGCGTATGGAACTGGGTTCGGATGAGCTCCACCTGCAACAAGGCCAGCAATGTGAGCAATGTCGAACATCATGAGCGCGCCAACTTCATCGGCAATTGCACGGAATGGCTGTGGTTCAAGTCTGCGCGGATACGAAGTAGTTCCGGCAACAATCATTTTCGGTTTGTGCTTAATTGCAAGCTCACGAATTTGATCAAAGTCCAAACGCTCGTCAGTTGCTCCAACACGAAACGATTGGAAGTTGTACAGAATTCCTGAGGCATTTACTGGCGAACCATGTGTGAGGTGACCGCCGTGGTCGAGGCTAAGTCCGAGAACGGTGTCACCTGGTTTGATGAGTCCGAGATACACCGCCATGTTTGCGCTTGCACCCGAGTGCGGCTGCACGTTGGCGTGATCTGCTCCAAACAATTTCTTCACACGGTCAATTGCAATCGCTTCAATATCGTCAACAACAGCGTTGCCTCCGTAGTAGCGCTTGCCTGGGTAGCCCTCTGCGTATTTGTTCGTGAGAACCGAACCAGTTGCTTCCATCACATCTGGTGACGTGAAGTTCTCGCTTGCAATGAGTTGCAGTCCAGTGCATTGACGCTCACGCTCTTTATCAATTAATCCAAAAACTTCTGTGTCTCTCTGAGTCTCCGACGGCCAAGGCATTAGCGCCCTCCTTCTTGTTGTTCAATTTCTGCTAGTTGCGCAACTCTGCGCTCATGACGACCACCTTCAAAAGGTGTTGTCAAAAACTTTTCAACAATCTGTTCTGCTAAATCAAAATTCACTACTCGTCCACCCATGCTCAATACGTTTGCATCATTGTGTGAGCGTGCCATTTCTGCCAGGTACAAGTCGTTGCACAATGCAGCACGAACGCCATGCACTTTGTTTGCTGCAATCTGCTCGCCTTGGCCACTACCACCCATAACAATGCCGATTTCTGCTTTGCCATCGCGCACATCGCGCGCAACTGCTGCACAAAACGGCGGGGAGTCAACGCTTTCGATGGAGTTCGTACCGTGATCTATAACGGTGTGCCCAGCCTTAGACAACACACTCACAAGATGCTGCTTGAGTTCGAATCCAGCGTGGTCGGATCCGATGGCAATGATGCGAGGTAAAGGGGAAGAATTCATCAGAGATACCGCATGCGAGCATAGGTCACGAGGGCTTTACCCAATAGATCGCTTGCAATCATTGAAAAGTAGAGTTTGTGAAGTGACGCTCGACCCACATACCCCCGTTCTTGTTGGGCAAGCCCAAATCTCGCAACATGTAGACGATCTGTCAAAAGTATTGAGCCCCACCCAGCTCATGGCACAGGCGGTAAGCGCGGCCATTCACGACGCTGGCGTAACCGCACTCGGCACGATCGACGCACTGCACGTATTGCGTTCGCTCTCTACTCGCGAGCCAAACCCCGCACGCAGCGTTGCCCGTGAACTTGGACTCGATGTTCGCGTTACCGGCCTCACTCCACACGGTGGAAACCTTCCGCAATCTCTTGTGAACTATTCCTCATTGGCAATATCACGTGGCGAGATTGACATGGTCGTGCTCACGGGTGGCGAAGCGTCACGATCTCGTCGTCGCGCCAAACAATCAGAAGTTCAACCCAGGTGGATGAACGCATCTCCAGAGTCTTCGGCCGACGAAGTTCCAACTGTTGTTGCTGAAGAACTGGTCATGAACCATGAAGTTGAACTTGCGCTCAAGATTGCACTTCCAATCCAGATCTATCCGATGTTTGAAACTGCGCTTCGTGCCGCGGCTCAACGTTCAGTAAGCGAGCATCAACAATTGATCAGCGAACTTTGGTCGAGATTCAGCAAAATTGCTGAGGACAACCCGCATGCATGGTTGCGCAGGTCATACACACCAGAACAGATTCGCACTGCTTCCCCAACCAACCGAATAGTTGGATACCCGTACACAAAACTGATGAACTCCAATAACGATGTCGACATGTCGGCAGCGCTGGTGTTGTGTTCGGTAGAACGCGCAACTGCTTTAGGCATTTCGCGCGACAAATGGGTGTTTCCGCAAGCTGGCACCGACTGCCACGAACACAACTTCATCTCACATCGCTGGACGTTTACCGATACGCCTGCCATTCGTTTTGGTGGCGAACAACTACACAAACTCACAGGCAAGCCAACGAGCGAATACGACTTCATTGACTTGTACTCGTGCTTCCCTTCTGCAGTGCAGCTTGGCGCCAAGTCGCTTGGACTGAGTCTGAATCAACAACTCACTCAAACTGGTGGACTCTCGTTTGCTGGTGGACCGTTTAACAACTACGTCATGCACGCCATTGCCACGACGATGCACAAGGTTCGCGAACAGCCAGATGCTCACGGTTTCGTGTGGGCAAATGGTGGATACGCAACCAAGCATTCATTTGGCGCATATGCAGCGACACCTCCACAAAATGGATTTGCACATTCGTCACCGCAGAACCAAGTTGATGCATTGCCAAAACGCCAAGTTGCAACCACTGCCGAAGCAGTTGGACCAGCGAAACTCGAGTCATACAGCGTGATGCACGGGCGCGACGGAAACCCCGAAACCATTTGTGCTTCGGTAATCCTTCCCGATTCGCGCCGCGCCTGGGCAACATCAAATGACCCCCAATTAGCTATCGAAATGTGCGAACGCGAATGGGTTGGCGTTCCTGTTCGACTTGACGATTCGGGAACACTTCTCGCATGACCGACACCTTCCCACGACAGTACGCGCGAACCCAGCGCCTCACTCTTGGCGAACCACGGAACATAGTTGTTTCCCCTGATGGAAAACGTGTGTTATTTCTTCGGTCATCTGCCGGCAACGACACAGTTAATTCGTTATGGATATGCCATACGGATCGCAACACCGAATCATGTCTTGCCGATATTCGTGCGCTGCTGAGCAACGCAATTACCGAACATGAATCGGTGCAAGAACGCGCGCGTCGTGAGCGTGCACGAGAGGGTGCTGGAGGAATTGTTTCATTTTCCTGCGACAGCGAAGTGCTGCACGTTTCCTTTGCCGTAAGTGGCCGTCTATTTGTATGCGACATGCACAGCGCACACGAAGTCGTAATCAACAAGCCGGCGCCAGGCACCATCTACGACGCACGCATCAGTCCTGACGGAAAGCTTGTTGCCTATATTCGCGGAAGCGCATTATTTGTGTGCGATATGCAAGGCAACGAGCGTTGCCTCACTCCTGAAACAGCAAGCGATGTCTCTTGGGGTATTGCCGAGTTTGTTGCCGCAGAGGAAATGAATAGACAGCGCGGCTACTGGTGGTCTCCCAATAGCGATGCACTTGTAGTGGAACGTGTTGATAACTCTCCAATTGAACTCATCACCATTGCCGACCCTTCGCAACCAACTGTTGAACCACAAACGCGTAGATACCCATTCGCGGGAACGAACAATGCACGTACGTCGTTACATGTCATTGACCTAGAAGCACGCTTAACCGACATCGTCTGGGATGCAGAAACATTCGAGTATCTGACATCTGTGCAGTGGAACAAGTCGGGGCTCGTCATATCAGTAATGTCGCGCGACCAAAAGTTGCTCGACATTCGCAAAGTGCACACTGCCACTGGTGAAACCGAATCTCTGCACGTGGAACGCGACGACAAATGGGTTGAACTCGTTGCAGGCGGCCCGTCTCTCATTGCCGAAAACATGTTGTTGTGGTGCGGCGAACGTAATGGTGCTCGAGCAGTTTTGGTGAACAACAAGGCAATTACTCCACCCCATATCCAGGTGCGTGGAATCATAAATGCAAACGCCGAGCACGTGACCTTTTCCGGTAACCCACTTGATCAACCACATGTTTTGCACGCATGGAGAGTGAACGTTTCGACTCATGAAATGGTTCAACTCACCCACGACGACGGCATTCACAGTGTTGCAATTGGCGGCCAAACCATCGTCATTCGTAGCGCAACCATGAAAAACCTACGTTCGCGAACATTGGTGAATAACCACCACGAATTAGTAAATAACGCAGAGCAATCATTACTCAACGTCAACGTTTCATTTCATAGCGTTGGCAAACGAAGCATCAGTGCAGCAATTGTGTTACCAGAAAATCACGACGGCTCTGCGCTTCCGGTTCTGTTCGACCCTTACGGCGGTCCGCACGCACAACGAGTAGTTGCGAGCAGCATGGCGTTTACCGCCGCTCAATGGTTTGCCAATCAAGGATTCTGCGTAGTCATTGCCGATGGAAGTGGCACGCCGGGTCGCGGAAGTGAATGGGAGCGCGAGGTGTATCACGACCTTGCAACAACGGTGTTGAGCGATCAACTTGAAGTTCTCAGCCACTTGCCTGAAATCGCTCCATGCGCAGATACATCTCGAGTGGCAATTCGAGGCTGGAGTTTTGGTGGCTACTTGGCAGCCCTTGCTGTACTTCGTGCGCCTCAACACTTTCACGCCGCCATCGCTGGGGCCCCGGTTACCGAATGGAAGTTGTACGACACGTTCTACACCGAGCGATATTTGGGTAATCCGAAGCACGACTCGCAGCCATACATCGTTTCGTCACTGTTGCACGATGCACATAACCTCTCTCGCCCACTGCTTGTCATTCACGGACTCGCCGACGACAATGTATTGGCAGCGCACTCGTTAGAGCTCAGCACTGTGTTGTTGCACGCCGGTAAGCCTCATGAGTTTTTACCGCTCGTTGGCGTTACACACATGACCCCGCAAGAAGTTGTGGCAGAGAATTTGCTGCTTCATCAACTCGATTTTCTACGACGCAGTTTGTCGTTGCGCTAGGGCGATTCGGTCTCTGCCCGCGAGGTCGCGTCGAATTTCAACATGCACGAGACCCGCACTTTCTAACAACGCACGAACGTCGTCGCCCTGTCGATAGCCAATTTCAAGCACCAGCCACCCATTGTTTGCCAACCATGTTGTTGCACCACTAACTACTTCACGAATGTCTGCGAGTCCGTTGTCGTCTGCGTACAGAGCAGAGTGTGGTTCCCAAGCATGAACATCGCTTGCAACTTCATCATCGTCGTGAGCGATGTATGGAGGGTTACACAATGCAATATCTATTGCGCCTTTCAAAGAACCATCAAGCGCATTCCACCAGCTGCCAAGTGCAAGCCGAACCCCGCCGCCCTTTTGACCAACACCAACCAGGTTTCCGCGCGCAACATCCAGCGCATCACTCGACTGATCGGTAAGCCACACATTGGTTTTGCCAAGCGGCAATTCGTGCGCCATCGACAGCCCAATCACTCCACTACCCGTGCCCAAATCCACAATGTTGAGTGGACGCTCTATGTGTTGCAGTCGGTCTTTCGCGATTGCTATCCCCACATCAACCAGCAATTCGGTTTCTGGTCGTGGAATAAGTACTCGCTGGTCTACAAGAACATCTAAGTGGCGAAACGCCCAGCGCTTCATGACGTATTGCAAAGGTTCGCCATTTAAGCGGCGACGAACCATGTCATGCAATTGCTTAGCCATTGCGGTAGTCACAAATTCATTCTGCGATTGACGAAACTCTTCTCCGTCTAGTCCGCTTGCGTGCTCACACAACCAACGTGCTTCGTTGGCGTCACCGAGTTGCTCAGTCGTTTCGGCGAGCATCTCGCTCCATGTCACCGCGTCCTCGGGTGTCATGGTGTGATTAGTCGTTTGCGGCGCCAGCCAACTGCTCAATCTGGAACTGCGTAGTTAACGCATCCACGACTGGGTCTACGTTGCCCGCCAAGAAATCTTGCAACTGATACAAAGTGAAACCAATGCGATGATCGGTAATGCGATTTTCTTTGAAGTTATAGGTGCGAATCTTTTCGCCACGTCCACCCTTGCCCACTTGAGCTTTACGCTCCGCAGACATCTTTTCTGCTTGCTCCTCTTCGCGCTGCTTCAACAAGCGCGAACGCAGCACGGTCATTGCGCGCAAACGGTTCTGCAACTGTGAACGCTCGTCCTGCATAGCAACAACAATTCCCGATGGCTTGTGTGTAATGCGCACTGCGGAGTCGGTGGTGTTTACTCCCTGACCACCTGGACCACTTGCGCGATAAACGTCTATTTGAAGATCCTTTTCATCAATGGTCACGTCTACTTCTTCAGCTTCTGGCATAACCATGACCGTTGCCGACGAAGTGTGAATTCGACCTTGTGCTTCGGTAACCGGAACTCGCTGCACACGATGTGGACCACCTTCGAAACGCATACGAGACCATACGGTGTCGCCCTTAAACAACATGGTCACTTGGTTAATACCACCCATTGGTGACTTATCAAGCGACATCACTTCAACCGACCATCCATTGCGCAAAGCCCACGCGCTGTACATGTCAAATAGATCGTGGGCAAACAAGTTGGCTTCTTCGCCACCTTCTGCTCCACGAATTTCCACGATGATGTTCTTGCCATCATTTGGGTCTGGAGGAAGCAACAACACTTTTAATTTGGCTTCAAGTTCTGCAATTCGCTCAACAGCAGCGTCGAGTTCTGCTTGCAATTGCTCACGCTCTGCGCCTTTTGCATCGACCATCAACTCGCGAGCGGCTTCTGCATTACCTTCGGCATCTTTGTACTCGCGGATGCACTGCACCAATGGCGTTTGCTGTTTATACCTACGCGATGCGTCGCGCAGTTTGTTCTGGTCGTTCAAGACTTCGGCAGTTCCAAGACTTTCCTCAAGAGCCACATATTCGGCTTCAATCTGGGAGAGGCGTTCAAACACGATGCTTAGGCTACGGGCTAATCAACGGCGAACTGGGGAAACTTCTACGAAACGCGCAGGATTGCGCAATGACTGTGCCAATTTGCGCAACGAAGGGGTCACATTATTTGCATGAGTTGCAATAAGAAGTTCCGCATCTGGTGATGTGCGTAAGCGAGCATCTGCCCCAAAGGCCACCACATCAACATCAATTGATGCGGTGCACACCACCACGACAGGGACACCGCCAGGAAGTGAACCAAGTGCGACGCACGGCATTTCATCTTTCACATTCATGCGAATGATTGGTGGCTCAACCGGTTGCAGTTGTTGTGCACCCACCAATTCAGGCGACAACACAATTCGGTGACGTAACATTCGCTCTGGTGCGAGCCTGTTCAGTGGGTGAGGAACAGATCCTTCAGTGCGGTGATTACGGACAATTCCCGCCACTCGCGCAAGTGACTCGACCGTTGCCTCACGTCCATGCACCAACTGAAACGTTTCGCGATCGTGAGCACCAACGCCGATTTCTAGCCGAGCCTCATCGTTAGCGTCACCGTTCAACACCCGGCATACCTCAAGACCCATCACTTCTCCGGTGAGCAAACCATGTTCGCGCACGACGTCGGCACCAGAAGCTTCAATCATCAGTGCCAGTCGCTCATGTGAATCGGGAACTTTCACATGTGCAAGAGGTTGCGCTGCAGTTGCACGAGTCACCCGACCATTGCTCACACCCCAAACCGTGATGTCGAAATCAAACAACGAAGCACGACGCGCAAGCACCTCGGCATCTATTTCGCTCAAGACATTGAGCGATTCAACGCCGTGTTTACCTGCCCACAACAATGCAGGACTAAGCGCGCGCGAGTGTTGCTCTGCGACATACACCCAACCTTGCTTGCCGCTCAGAGCAGCATGGCCAAATGCAAACTCAACCGATTCAAATGAAGCGGTATCGGCGCCGCATTGCGACGCTGCCATACGGAGGCGAGCGTCAGACACTTAAGCGGTTGGCTGCTTGGCGATTTCGTTCAAGAAGTCGTCGTTGTTCTTGAAAGTCTTCAAGCGATCAATCAACAATTCAAGACCTGGCGCTGCATTCCCATCTGCAGCAAGTCCACTAAGCACGCGACGCAGCTTCCACACCATTTGCAATTGCTTGCGCTCGAAGAGCAACTCTTCGTGACGTGTGCTCGATGCATCAACATCGATTGCTGGGTAGATACGACGTTCTGCAACCTTGCGGTCAAGGCGAAGTTCCATGTTGCCGGTTCCCTTGAATTCTTCAAAAATGGCGTCGTCCATGCGGCTATTCGTTTCAACAAGTGCGGTGGCCAAAATGGTCAAACTTCCGCCTTCTTCAACGTTGCGAGCAGCACCGAAGAATTTCTTTGGTGGATACAACGCACCGGCATCGATACCACCCGACATGATTCGCCCAGTTGCTGGTGCGGCCAAGTTGTACGCACGTGACAAACGTGTGATGCCGTCCAAAATAATGACAACGTCTTCACCCATTTCCACCATGCGCTTTGCTTTTTCAATGGTGAGTTCAGCGATGTGCGTGTGCTCTTCCGAAGGTCGGTCAAACGTTGACGCGATTACTTCACCCTTTACGGTGCGACGCATGTCGGTTACTTCTTCAGGACGCTCGTCAATAAGCAACACAATCAGTTTCACTTCAGGGTGATTCTTTTCGATGCTCGTTGCGATCGTCTTCATGACCGTGGTCTTACCGGCCTTTGGAGGCGACACGATAATTCCGCGTTGTCCTTTTCCGATTGGAGCGATGAGGTCGATAATGCGCGCAGTCATGTTGTTTGGATCTGCAGCATTCTCAAGACCCAACTTGGAGTCTGGGAACAATGGCGTGAGGTCTTCGAAACGCGGACGATTCTTCACCTTGTCTGCAGCAACATTGTTGATGGTTTCAACGTCAAGCATCGCTGGATTCTTTTCGTTGCGTCCAGCAGGCTTCGACATACCTGAAACATGGTCGCCCTTACGCAATCCGTACTGACGCGTGAGGCGAACTGATATGTAGGAGTCCTCACGACTTGGCAAGTAACCATTCACACGCAAGAAGCCGTAACCCTCATCACGCAAGTCCACATAGCCCGAGACCTTTACTGGCTCGGTGCTCAATGGCTCTGTGCTTTCTGGTTCAAACGATTCATAGCGATCGCTTCCCTGTGGACCTTCATCGCGTGGGCCTTTGCCACGACGACGTCGGTTGCGGTTGCGGTTGTTACCGAACCCGCCGCCATCATTGCGATTGTTGTCGCGCTCACCACGATCGTTGTTGCGATCTCCGCGATCGTTGTTGTTGTGACGGTTGTTGTTATGACGATTGTGATTGCGATCGCCACGATCGTTGTTATTGCGATTGTTGTTTTGGTTTTGATCGCTCGCACGACGTGCATCTGGAGCAACTGGAGTGCCCTCGTGCTCGGCCAATTCAATTTCCCAATCGGCAAGTGGCTCACCGTCGGCGCCGAGTACAGGACCAGAAGGTACTTCTGCAGGCGCTGCCGGCTTATCCACCTTTGGTACGTCAACTTTTTTAACTGGCTTTGGCGCAACTTCTGTTGGCTTGGTCTGCTCAAGAATCATCTCGATGAGCTCTGCCTTTTTTGCACGGGAAGCCGACTTCACGCCAAGCGCGCCAGCAATGGCTACAAGCTGTTCGCGGTCTTTTGCTTCAAGTGCTGATTGTTCAAGGGCTCCACTGGCCACAAGGTCCTACTTTCAGGGTTAACGGGCGTTCACGACAAAGTGAGTTGCCCTAACAACCGCAACTGGGTGAAACGAAACGCATAATTCCGAGACGCAGAGTGCGGGGGCTTTGCTCGGGATTCCGAGCCGACTTCCACCATAGCCCCTCTCTGGGCATGTGGCAACTTGGAGAAATCGTCAATTAATGACACGAGGCCACGAAAGCCTCAATTGCTTGCAAATCATTTGGCAAATTCACAATGCGTTCCTCGCGATCAAACAAGTCAGCAACATGGTCTGGCAAAGCAGGGTGCACACCCGTTGCCTTCTTCACCGCATCGGGAAACTTCGCGGGGTGCGCAGTTGCAAGGGTGATTGTAGGAACACCTGGTTCGGCACACGCTTCCGCAGATGCAATGCCAACTGCAGTGTGTGGATCTACCAACATGCCGCTTTCACCATAAATGCGTTTCATCACAGCAAGTGTTTCGTCGTTGTTAGCGCGATGTGCACGAAACGTCGGTGCAATCCACTTCTCATATTGATCAGGCTCTACTGAAAGTTTTCCTGATTGACGGAATCGATTGAGTTGTTCTGTTGTTGCACCACCATCACGGTTATTCATTTCAAACAACAACCGTTCAAAATTAGATGAAACCTGAATGTCCATACTTGGGCTAAGCGTTGGAACTACAGGCAACATGTCCATGCTGTGCGTTTCGAAGAAACGCGTCAGAATGTCGTTGCTGTTTGAACCGACAATCAGTTTTTCAATGTCTGCACCCATTTGCTTTGCAATCCAGCCGGCTAGCACATTGCCGAAGTTGCCTGTTGGCACGCTGAACGATGCCGAACGACCGAGCGTTTCAAGTGCTGTGAAGTAGTACACCGTTTGCGCCATGACGCGAGCCCAGTTGATTGAGTTCACTGCAGACAATCTGTTGGCTTCACGGAATGGTGCGTCGTTGAACATGGCTTTCACCAAGTCTTGGCAGTCATCAAACGTTCCATCGACGGCAACCGTGTGCACATTTGGCGAAGCAATGGTGGTCATCTGTCTACGTTGCACTTCACTCACTCGCCCATTTGGATACAGAATCACAATGTCGACGTTCTTGCAGCCCTTCACTCCGTCAATTGCTGCACTGCCGGTATCACCACTGGTTGCGCCAACGATCATGACCCGTTGATTGCGCTGAGTTAAGACGTAGTCAAACAGCTGTCCAATGAGCTGCAATGCAACATCCTTGAATGCAAGCGTTGGTCCATGGAACAGCTCCAGCAAATAATGCTCTGGTGCTATTTGCACAAGCGGAACTACGGCCGGGTCTCGAAATGCTGAATACGCAGTGGAACACAGTTGTGCAAACACGTCTTGAGGAATTTCACCTTCTACGTACGGCGCCATGAGCGAGGCTGCCTTCGATGCATATGTCGAGCCCGCAAGCGTTGGATTAGTTGGCCAGGTTTTCGGCACATACAAACCACCGTCGGTCGCTAGACCAGCAAGGAGGGCATCACAAAAGCCCAGTTCTGCTGCGCGACCGCGCGTGGAGACATAACGCATAATGCCTACAGGTTAGTTAGTCGGCAATCACGCGAAGAAGTGCTCCAACGTGCATCACCACGTTTAGCGTCTTCAATTCGGCAATACAGGCCTGAACTGCTGCTTCATTCGCCTCGTGAGTGAGGAACACCAGACGAGCGCCGTTTCCAATTCCATCCTGTTCAGCTGCGCGAATGCTCACGTTATTGCGGGCGAAAATGCCGGTGACTGCATGTAAGACGCCCGGCTTATCCGTCACTTCGAGTGGAATCAAGTACTCGCACGAGGTATCGGCCATGCGCTTCAACTTCGGTGTGCTCAATACACCAAGCGTTGCATGAGCACCTTTGTTCAAATTGATCGATGCATCAATCACGTCGCCAAGCACCGAGCTTGCTGTTGGGTCGCCGCCTGCGCCACGACCATAAAACATCAGCGAGCCCGAAGCTTCACCATCAACCACCACTGCATTGAAGCTGTCGCGCACCGAAGCAAGTGGGTGATGCATAGGAACCATCGCAGGATGCACGCGAACCGAAATATCACCGTTCGACTTGTCGAACTCAGCAATCGCAAGCAACTTCACCGCATAACCAAGTCGTTTTGCAATCGCAATATCCGCAGCAGAAATTTTGCTAATGCCTTCGCTATAGACATCACTTGCAACCACGTTGCATCCAAATGCGATGCTGGCAATGATTGACACCTTTGCGGCTGCGTCTAAGCCTTCAACGTCTGCAGTTGGGTCGGCTTCGGCGTAACCAAGTGCTTGTGCGCCAGCAAGTGCATCTGCATAACTTTGTCCTTCTTCACTCATCTTGGTGAGGATGTAGTTAGTGGTGCCGTTCACAATGCCGAGCACTCGCTTTATGGGTTCACCGCGCAAACTTTCGCGTAACGGACGAATGAGTGGAATTCCACCACACACAGCAGCTTCAAACAACAGGTCAATTCCCGCATCGTCTGCCGCCGCAAATAGTTCTGCACCATGTTGGGCAAGTAGCGCTTTGTTAGCAGTAACAACAGGTTTGCCGTTTTTCAGCGCAGCAAGAATTAATTTGCGCGGAAGGTCTACCCCACCCATCAGCTCGACAACCAGGTCTACCGTTGGATCGTTAACAACAAATTCAGCGTCTGTGGTCATTACCCCTGCCGCAATTGACCCCGCGTGGGCATCAAGATTGCGTACTGCAACTCGTGCAACTTCTAGGCGTACACCACTTCGTGCAGCGATCGCGTCGGACTGTTGTTTCACCAGGCGCACAAATGCTGCGCCAACAGTTCCGTGTCCAATAACTCCAAGGCGCACGCGGTGTTCCGACATGCCCTCCACGCTATTGGCTATTCGCTCACATCCAATCGAACTAAGTCGTCATATGTTTCGCGACGCACCACCAAACGTGCTTTGCCATTGCGAGCAAATACCACTGGAGGACGCGTGATCTTGTTGTAGTTCGAGCCCATCGAATGCCCATATGCACCGGTTACTGGAGTTGCAACCAAATCACCAACTCGCAATCCTGCAGGTGCAAGTGTTTCGCTAATCAAAATGTCACCACTTTCACAGTGTTTTCCAACAAGTCGAATTGATTCTGTGCGATCGGCATTGGCATTCGCAGGCATAAATAATTCGTACCCACTGCCGTACATCACCGGCCGTGGGTTGTCGCTCATTCCTCCATCAACTGCAACGTACGTTCGTACACCCGGAATTGGCTTCACTGTTCCCACTTCGTACACCGTTACTGCAGCAGCAGCAACAATTGCGCGACCAGGTTCCACAAACACTTGTGTTGGTTTACGCAACTGCTCGGCTGCTGACATGAGATGCGTTGACCATTCTGTAATGGTTGAAGCATGTTCGGATTCCACATACGCAACGCCAAGTCCGCCGCCAAAGGTGAGTTGCTCAACCTCTAACTCATTTGCTAAATCCACCATAATCTTGGCGGCGTGAGCAAAGTTTTCTACTGCAAACACGTTTGACCCGATATGACAATGCACGCCAACAAAGTTCACCGACTTCGAACTGCGTGCTCGCTCAGCAGCTTTGTGCGCATCGCCATTACCCAAGTTGAAACCAAACTTCGAATCATTTTGGCCAGTGGCTATGTATTCATGCGTGTGCACTGAGACACCTGGCGTGATGCGTAACTGCACTCGCGGCACAGGCAAACCCTCTGCGTGCAATGCATCCAAGCGATCTAGTTCGTCAAAGTTGTCAACAACTATGTGATGAACATCGGCGTTAATGGCCATGCGCAATTCGTCCATGCTCTTGTTGTTGCCGTGCATCACGCAACTGCTGCCTGGCACGCCGGCATTAAGCGCAACGAACAACTCGCCGCCTGTTGCAACGTCGAGCATTAAACCTTCGTCGTAAGCCAACTTTGCCATCGCAGTGCAAAAGAACGCCTTAGTTGCATAAATCACGCGGTTTGGGCCAAATGCCTTAACTGCTTCATGACAACGGGCACGCAAATGATCCTCGTCGTATACAAAAACAGGAGTTCCAAATTGCTTCGCCAGGTCTACAAGCGAGCAACCACCAATGCTCATGATCCCGTGTGCATCAATGACGGCATTGTCCGGCAGGAGATGTTTGGATATTGCGCTCACATTTGCTCCGGAGATTCGATACCCAATAATGCCAGCCCTTGTTCCATTACTCGCGCAGTGAAATCGCACAACGCCAGACGACTCATCTTCTGTTCTTCCGAGTCGGCGCGCATTACTGGGCAATGTTCATAAAACGAGCTGAACTCGCTGGCCAATTCGAACAAGTAGGTGCACAAACGATGCGGGCTGTACTTGTCGAGCGTGTCCCACACTGCGGTATCGAACTGCAACAAACGCATGGTCAGCGCCCGCTCTGCGCTGTGTTCTACAGTCGGCGTTATTCGGCGCACTGAAGCACGATCAATTCCTGCTTTTCGAAAAATGCTGCAAATACGTGCGTGTGCATACTGCAGGTATGGCGACGTATTGCCTTCAAACGCCAACATGCGTTCCCAATCAAACATGTAATCCTTTATGCGATCGGTTGACAGGTCGGCATATTTCACCGCACCAATTCCAATCTGGCGAGCAACTTCTGCCTGTTGCGCTGCGGGTAGTTCAGCGTTTTTTTCTTTCACCGCTTCCGCTGCACGCTCAACTGACTCAGTAAGCAATGCGTCAAGCTTCACTGCTTCGCCGCTGCGACTCTTCAAAATTTTGCGGTCAGCGCCAAGCACGTTGCCAAACGCGACGTGTGTGAGTTCCGTGCTTTCTGGAACCCATCCGGCCCTACGCGAAACCGCTGCAACCATTTCCAAGTGCTGAGATTGTGGTGATCCAACTACATACAGCACCACGTTTGCGCCAATGCGTTCAACACGATCAATTACGCATGCAAGATCGCTCGTTGCATAGTTGTAACCGCCATCGGTTTTGCGAATGATGAGTGGCAACGGTTCATTCTCGCGATTCAAAAAACCATCGGGAAATACCACTTCGGCGCCATCGCTGATTTCAATCAATCCTGAAGCCCGCAGTCGGTCTACAACATGTGCAAGCAAAGGGTTGTAGGCGCTTTCGCCCATGAGGTCGTCTGAAGTGAGCAACACACCAAGGGTTTGATACACCTTGTCGAAGTATCGAGTGCTCTCGCCTACCAACAATTTCCACATGCGCAGCGTTTCGTCGTCGCCACCTTGCAACAGCACCACACGTGCACGTGCACGCTCCTTGAATTCATCGTTTGAATCAAATTTGATTCGTGCCTGACGGTAAAACGAATCGAGGTCACCAACCGATAACTCGTTTGCAGCCTCGGTTTCGCCTAAGTCAATGAGATGTTCAATGAGCATTCCAAACGGAGTGCCCCAGTCACCAATGTGATTTTCGCGAACAACGCTGTGACCAACAAACTCAAGCATCCGAACCAACGCATCGCCAATCACCGTGCTTCGCAGGTGACCAACATGCATTTCCTTTGCAACGTTCGGCGCCGAGTAGTCGACGACAACTTTCAACTTTGCCGGAGCATTGCGCACACCAAGACGCACGTCATCGGCCGCAGCAACTAGTTCTCTCGCTAAAAACTCATTTGAAAAGGTGACGTTGATAAACCCTGGTCCAGCAATTTCTGTTGCGCTACAGACCTTCGACAAATCGCATGCGTCAAGCACCATCTGTGCAACTTCGCGAGGCGATTTACCCAGTGCTTTCGCCAATGCAAGCGAACCATTTACTTGCGCATCTGCTCGATCACTCCTGCGTACAACTGGGTCACTGTCTAGGCCGCCCGCAATGCGCGTAAATACTGGCCGCAGCAATTCAGCAACGGTGAGGACGGGGTCAGCCATAGTCCTTCTATTGTTGCCGACCGCACCGCATTAACCGCACCTAATTCAAATTCCCATTATTCATACGAGCGATAGCCTGACGGTAATTAGGCCCTCGTAGCTCAGTGGATAGAGCGTCGGTTTCCGGAACCGCAGGTCGTAGGTTCGATTCCTATCGAGGGCACAATTGCTTCAGCCAAGTGCCGATTTTACGAGCGCAGCAATCTTTCCGCCGTCGGCACCCGCACCAACGCGATCGCGAACTGCTTTCACCACAGCACCCATTGCCTTGCCGCCCGTTTGCCCAGCTGCAGCAGCTTTTGCAATTTCATCAGCAACAATTGCCGCAACTTCGTCATCGCTCATTGCCGCAGGTAAATACGCCTCAATCACTGCAAGTTCTGCACGTTCTTTTGCTGCAGCTTCTGTGCGACCAGCATCGGCATAAATCTGTGCGGACTCGGCGCGCTTCTTAGCTTCGCTTTGCAGCACCTTGATTGCCTGATCATCCGTGAGCACGATGGCTTCGTCGCCAGCAACTTCAGCATTTTGAATTGCCGATAGCACCATGCGAAGCGTCGAGAGCTTTGCTTCTTCGCGCGCCTTCATTGCCTCCGTGATATCTGCTTTGATGCGGTCCTTAAGTGTTGTCACACCTCTATTCTGCCCGCTTTTGAGGGGTATGACGAGCCTTCAATATGTGGTCGTCTCTACACTGTTATCCATCATGAACAACGAGACCTTCGAACTCTTCTTTTCCATGCTGAGTGTTGCATTGCTGGCTGGAACGGTTGTTGTTCTCGTTGCGCGCATGTTGCACTCACGCAGTGCGCCTGCTCGCACCATAATTTCCGCTTTCACCCCATGGGCATTACCGCTTGCGGCCGCAGTCACCACAACGTGTGCCCTTGGAAGTTTGTATTTTTCAGAAATTGTGAATTACAAGCCCTGCCTTATGTGCTGGTACCAGCGCACCATGATGTACCCGCTTGCAGTCATTCTCATCGTGGCTGCACTCACACAAGACAAACGGGTTTGGCGTTATGCAACACCACTTGCAGCTATTGGAATCACCATTTCCACCTATCACTGGTTCCTTGAGCGTTTCCCAAACCTTGACGCCGGTGTATGCGATATTGAAGTGCCGTGCGAGTTTGTTTGGTTTGAAAACTTTGGTTTCGTTACCTTGCCGTTTATGGCATTCACTGGATTTCTTGCAGTTCTCGTATTCACAACCCTTCCAAACACACAAACGGAGCAGTCATGAGTAAAACATCATCAGGTCGCGGCAAATTTATTGTTGGTGCGATCATCGCAGTAGTTATCGGCGGCGCAGCAATTGTTGCCATTTCATCTAGTGGTTCCGAATCAAGCACTTCCTCAGGAAGTGTTTCCGAATTCAGTGACATCACCGTTACTGGCGATGCGCTTCCTGCATTTGATTCAGTTTCAAGCGCAACTGACGCTGCTATCGGAATGACAGCACCAGTTGTTTCAGGCAAAGGTTTCACCGGAACGCAAATCACCACCGATGGAGCCGGCACACCAACATTGCTTGTTTTCCTCGCCCACTGGTGCCCACACTGCCAACGTGAAGTGCCGTTGCTTGTGCAGTGGGAAAAAGATGGCAAGACACCAACTGGAGTTGACGTCATTGCAGTTGCAACTGGCACCGACCCAGCAAACCCGAACTACCCGCCATCTGAGTGGCTCGCTCGTGAAGAGTTTCCCGCACTGTGGCCAGTTATTGCCGACTCGAAAGACAAAGCTGCCGCAAATGCATTTGGACTTTCGGGCTACCCATACTTCGTGCTTGTTGACGCTCAAGGAAAAGTGTTCAAGCGCGCAAGTGGCGTAGTTGCAATGGACGATCTGACCGCAATGATCAATGAAATGATTGGTGCATAACGCCATTTTCTCAAGTTGAGAATCATTCTCATTATCGCTAGAGTGGCGTAATGAGAATGATTCCCAAAAAGTTTCTTTCCCTTATTTTTCTTGTTGGGCTTCTTCCCGCTTGTTCGTCCTCACAACCAGACGCGTCTGCACGACCAAACATTGTGGTCACCTACTCGGTTCTTGGGTCTGTTGTTACTGATCTTGTCGGCGATGCAGCAGATGTAACCACGCTCATTCCTGATGGTCAAGATCCTCACGACTACCAGCCTTCAGCTCGCGATATTGAAACAATCAACAACGCTGACATCGTGGTGTCGAACGGACTCGATTTTGAAGAGGGTCTACTTGAAGTTCTCGCAACTGCTGAGACAAAAGGTGTTCCCCAATTTCGACTAGGAAACAGCATTACTCAACGAGTGGTTGAAGGTGAGCACACTATTGCCGACCCGCATGTATGGCTTTCGCCAGCAAATTTCATTCAGGCACTTCCTTCGTTAACTGCAGCCATCAATAAAGCAACTGGCCTGTCAATCGACGAAATCACAGCAACGAATCAGTTGACGCAGTTGGATAGTGAGATCAAAGAAGTCATTGGCAGCATTCCTTCATGTGTTTTAGTGAGCGGTCATGACGAGATGGGATACTTTGCCGACCGCTATGGGTGCACAGTCATTGGCGCAATCATTCCTGGTTTGTCCACCACTTCTGAAGGAACAGCAAAACAGCTGGCGGTGTTAAAAGAACTTGCAATATCCAACAATGTGAGAGCAATTTTCACTGGCCTAGGAACTCCGCAGAATGTTGCCAACCAATTGGCGAATGAACTCAACATCAAGGCGGTAACGCTCAGCACGCATTACTTGCAGGGCGCGGCGAACTACCGTGAATTCATGCTCAATCTTGCCAACCAGATCGCAGAAGCATTGCGTTGAACTACCTCGTTGACCCATTCGCCAACAATGAGTTCATGCGACTTGCATTGTTTGGAGGAATTCTTGTTGCTTGCACGTGCGCAATAGCTGGAACTTTTGTTGTCTTGCGAGGGCTGGCATTTGTTGGTGATGCACTTGCACACGGAGTACTCCCTGGCATAGCAACAGCAATGTTGCTTGGATTCTCCGGCATTCTGGGAGCAGCAATTGGTGCAGCCGTCATGATGGGCGGAGTCAGCATCGTCACTCGTAGATTCAGATTGTCGGGAGACACCGCGATCGGACTGCTCTTTGTTGGCATGCTGGCACTTGGAGTAGTCATTACTTCGCGATCCACTTCATTTGTTGGAGACCTAGCGCGAATTCTGTTTGGTGAATTGTTGGGAATCAACACAACCGATTTGGCTTGGCAATTTTCAGCGCTGCTCATTGTTGGAGCGATTGCTTTTGTCAGTCGCAGACCATTTCTCCTGCTTTCCGTAGATGACGGACTTGCCCGCACTTCAGGCTTTTCGGCTCGCATGTTTCACAACGTCATGCTCATCATGG
Source organism: bacterium (assembly GCA_029977615.1). Classification (GTDB taxonomy): domain Bacteria; phylum Actinomycetota; class Acidimicrobiia; order Acidimicrobiales; family Ilumatobacteraceae; genus UBA3006. The sequence goes on along the minus strand of JAPOKO010000006.1, from coordinate 1,175 downwards.
TGGCCATCACGGTGATCGCCAGTTTCCAGACGGTCGGAACCTTGCTGGTATTGGGAATGCTTATTGCCCCAGCAGCCACAGGCTCGTTGTTTGCACGACGAATCGAGTCCATGATGCTGATTGCCGCTCTCGTTGGCTCGCTGTCTACATATATAGGTCTGCTCATTAGCTATCACTACGACCTTGCGGCAGGCGCAAGCATCGTGCTGACCGCAGTAGTGATCTTTGCCCTCTCGGCGATTGCAAACGAAATTCGTAGGTCGCGTAGCCACGACCATCATGATCACGAACATCCACACGTTCACGGTGAGATCCACGTCTGATGACTTCCATCCACGCATCCTCACTTGCAGTTGGTTACGGCAAACGTCCTGTTGTCGACAACATTTCGCTCGACTTAAAACCTGGAGAACTTCTCGTACTTATTGGCACGAATGGTTCCGGCAAATCCACCTTGCTCAAAACATTGGCAGGGCTTATTGACCCAATGCAGGGCAAGGTAACCCTGCTTGGCTCTGCGCCAGGTCAACTCCCTACCCAAGTTGCGTACTTACCTCAGCATCCTGTTTCGTCACACACGCTTCCGCTGTGCGTGCAAGACGTTGTTGCCATGGGACGATTCGCCCACCTTGGTTTGTTCAAGCGCTCAACGGATACCGACCGAGCAATTGTTTTGGATTCCATGAAACGAACCGGCATTGACAGTCAAGCCAATGCTCCGATTCGCGACTTATCTGGCGGTCAGCAACAGCGAACGCACCTTGCACAAGTTCTTGCACGCCGGGCAGAAGTGTTGCTTCTTGATGAGCCAACAGCTGGTCTTGACCTCAACGGTCGCAAAGCAGTTGCAGAGTTAATTGCTACAGAACGTGCACGAGGCGTAACCGTGGTGCTGGCAACTCACGAACTCGCCGATGCGGAATCTGCAAACTTGGTGATGCTGTTGGCGCAACGAGTTGTTTCGTTGGGCGCCCCAGCAGAAGCACTTCGCGATGAATACTTACGCGAGTGTTTCGGCTTTACCCAGCCGCATTAATTCCTTCAAGCTTCATGAGCTGGCGTTTCATCTTGAGACCCAACGAATAGCCACCAAGTCCACCGTTGCTCGCAATCACGCGATGGCACGGAATGATGATGGGAATTGGATTCTTTCCATTCGCGGACCCAACAGCACG
>JAPOKO010000069.1 GCA_029977615.1 bacterium | reverse complement strand
ACAAAGCGTTAGACGCTGCGATAGCTCAAATTACAGATAATTTTGGAAAAGGCTCTGTAATGAAGCTTGGTGAAAAGAGAGCGATGGATATCGAGTCTGTTTCAACAGGTTCTTTAAGTCTTGATTTAGCTTTAGGTATAGGTGGATTACCAAAAGGAAGAATTATTGAAGTTTACGGACCAGAGTCATCTGGAAAAACAACATTAGCATTACAAGTTGTTGCTGAAGCTCAAAAATCTGGTGGAATTTGTGCATTCGTTGACGCAGAACACGCATTAGATCCAGTTTATGCAAAAAAATTAGGTGTAAATACTGAAGAACTTTTAATTTCACAGCCAGACACTGGTGAACAAGCATTGGAAATTGCTGATACACTAGTAAAATCAGGCTCTATTTCAGTAATCGTTATCGACTCTGTTGCAGCTTTAACGCCAAAAGCTGAAATCGATGGTGAAATGGGAGATCATCATGTTGGTCTTCAATCAAGATTAATGAGTCAGGCTTTAAGAAAATTAACGGGTTCAATTTCAAACACAAACACAATGATGATTTTCATTAACCAAATCAGAATGAAAATTGGAGTTATGTTTGGAAGTCCAGAGACAACATCAGGTGGTAATGCACTAAAATTTTACTCATCTGTGAGAATGGATATTAGAAGAATTGGTGCCATCAAAGATAAAGACGAAATTATTGGTAACTCTACAA
>JAPOKO010000068.1 GCA_029977615.1 bacterium | reverse complement strand
GCAAAACGCTTAGGAATTACAACAAAATTGTGTGCTGTGTATTCCCGCGCAGATGCTCGCGAAGAATCTTTTGCAGCGATGATTACCCAATCTGCAGTGGTGTATGTCGTAGGTGATTCGCCAATTCACCTGCGATCAACGTTGAAAGACACGGTGGTGTTTGATGCACTTGCATCACATCCATGTGTAGTTGCTGCTGCAGGTAGCGCAGCAGCAATGTGCGATCCAATGGTTGATCCTCGCGGAGGTGCTTTTGCACTTGGTCTTGGTCTCGTGAGTGGTGTTGCAGCAGTTACTGAATCTGAAAAATGGCCGGACGAACGTTTGCAGCGCACGTTGAGTTTGGCAAATACATCTGTTGCGGAGATCCCAACTGGTGCAGCGCTGATCCATCAAAACGGAACATGGTCAACACATGGTGCAGTGGTCTTGCATGGCCCACTGCCAACTGGCTAAACGAAACGGTTTAGCTTTCGGTAATAACCACACTCACAATGGTGAGCGGTTCAAGTGGTGGTACACCGTTTGCTGCTGGGTCTGGGTTTGATGCAGCGTTCAGTGCAGGCACTGTGGTGTCAAGTCCCTTGGTTACCTGACCAAACAAGGTGTAACTCGGAGGCAACGTAACTCCTTGGTCGCCCGTAATAATAAAGAATTGGCTGCCATTGGTATTTGGGCCAGAGTTTGCCATTGCGATAGAGCCAAGTTTG
>JAPOKO010000067.1 GCA_029977615.1 bacterium | reverse complement strand
CCCTTCACTTCTTTTTTCTCCAAACGCTCTCGCGCGAAAAGGAAAGGAAACATGGACCCAGACGAGCTTCTGGCTCGTCAACTCCAAGAGGAAGAGATGCAACAACAACAACAACAACAACAACAACAACGTAGTAATAGTAATCAGCAGCAGCAGCAGCAGCAGCAACAACAGAGAGATTTTCTCGGTCGATTGCATTCAGGCTTGGAAACGATGATGAAATTTGAAGACGAGATGGCGCGCGGATTGGCTTTATCGGTCGTCCCTATCGAAGAGTTGGAAAAGAGGACGAGAGAAAGAGGTTTGAAAGCCCAAGTCACGAGCGGAGGAGGCGGCTTCGGGGCATTCGGGAAGAAACCAGAAAAGAAAGACAACGAAGACGATGAAACCAGCGAAAAGAATAGGACGGAGGAAGGCGGAACAGGAGAAGAAGGAAAATCTTTATCGTTCAAAGACGCGTTCATCGTCGAGCTTTTGAAGTGGTTCAAGGAAGAGTTCTTCTCTTGGTGCGATAAACCAGAGTGTTGCGTCGAGATGTGCACATTCTCGAAAATAAACGACAAAACAACAACAACAACAACAACAACAACAACGAATAAAACAGTCAGAACGAATCCGGCAAACATGCAGTGCGTTGGCATGGGGTACCCGAACGGAGAAGAGCGTTCGTTTGGCTCTTCTATGGTAGAACTGTACGCGTGCACCGGATGC
>JAPOKO010000066.1 GCA_029977615.1 bacterium | reverse complement strand
GCTGTATTGGTATCGACAGGTGTATTTTGACAGTTAAGTGCAGCAGAGTATGAGTAGACTCTTTAATAAGACTCAACTAAACCTAATTGGCGATGATTCGCTAGACGGGTTGGTAATAGATTGGCATTTGGCTGAGTATGATTACTCAGTTGAATTACCAATCGGTGATTCCCAACCAACTTACGCATACTCTGCGTAAGTTACTGAGTTGTCTAACACTCGGTCATAAAATAAGTTAGATGAACTCTCTTTAGCTAGGATGAAGTTAGAGATTAAAGAAACTGCCAGTTGGCTACTCTGTGTACAAGTAGTTGGTGGTTTGTAGGTAACTTCTCAGAGGGTAGTAACCTAACTAAGCTGTGAATGACTTATTCGATAAAGCATACTGGACGGGGGTTCGATTCCCCCCAGCTCCACTAAATGTGGTGGTAGCCAAATGGTTAGGCAACGGATTGCAAACCCGTGTAAGTGAGTTCGATTCTCACCCACCACTCAAAAAAAACCTTGACTCATATTGCAATTCTTTTGTAGCTTTGGGTATAAGGAGTCAAAAATGAATTCACTAACAAAAAAAGAAATAAAAGAGTTGGAAAGAAAAATAGCTCTTCCTACTGTTAGAAAAGGTCCTAAAAGTGCAATCGTACCACCTGAACTTTCAGAAAGGGAATTTAACTTTCTTGTCTTCGTTATGTTGAAACCTATGAGAGAAACAAACCTAAAAGAGTCTGGTGGGGGT
>JAPOKO010000065.1 GCA_029977615.1 bacterium | reverse complement strand
ACTTAGCCCCTGAACAGGTTCGTGGAAAACCTTTGGATGGTCGATCCGACCTGTATTCATTGGGTCTTGTGCTCTACGAATGTTTGGCTGGAAAAGTTCCGTTTCTTGGTGAGTCGGACGCCGATACTGCCCTTGCTCGACTGCAGCGCGAACCGACAGATCTTGCTCGGCTTCGACCTTCGCTGTCACCGCAGCTTGTCAAAATTATTCACAAACTGTTATCACGAAATCCTGAACATCGTTTCGCAACTGGTTATGAAACAAAGGTTGCATTGCACTCTGCTCTTACTGGCGCGCACGATAAAACCACTGAGCTCACGCCACCTACGGGAATAACTCTTGAAGAAGAGGAGGTGTTTACTCCTCGCGAACCAGTTCGCCCGGTGACACCACCGCGTGGCGAGCAACGACAACTGCAGTCAGCGCCGCCGTTTGCGCTCCGCAGAATGTTTGTCGGCCTGATTGCACTCAGCCTGATTGCTGGCGTGGCATTGTGGCGAGTTTCTGGAAACAACACAACAGAAATTGCTGCTGTTCCCGAACCGGCGGCAGTTGTGGAACCGGTTGCCATTGCGTCTATTTCTACATTTGATCCACTGGGTGACGATGGCGTGGAAAACGATGAATTGCTCCCGAACTTGCTCGATGGGAATGCGGCAACCATGTGGTCCACGTCGTGTTACGACAATCAATACTTCGGCAGTAAAGAATTTGTTGGTTTAGTGGTTCAGCTCAACCGA
>JAPOKO010000064.1 GCA_029977615.1 bacterium | reverse complement strand
TTGAAGGCCTTGCGCACAGCCTTGCCAAATTGTCTGGTTTGATTGTTGCTGCCGTTGTGGCAATTGGTTTATGGCGAGGCGATGATCTCTCATCTGTTCTCAATATGGCAGTAGCGCTTGCTGTTGCCACCATTCCAGAAGGTTTGCCAGCAGTGACGGCTGTAACTCTTGCAATAGGTGTGTCAACTATGGCGCGCAAGAATGCAATTGTTAAACGACTCGCCAGTGTTGAAACACTTGGCTGCACAAGTGTGATCTGTTCAGATAAGACAGGAACTCTGACGTTAAATGAAATGACAGCGCGACGTTTGATTTCTGAAGGTGTTGAACGCTCAATTTCTGGCGAGGGATATTCGCCAGATGGCGAAATCTCTGACATACAAGACGATGCACCATTTGCGCTTGAAAATGCTCTCACTGGCATGGCGTTGTGCAGTGATGCTGTTGTCCATGAGTCAGAAGGCGAATGGAGTCTTGTGGGCGACCCAACCGAGGGAGCTCTTGTCGTGTTGGCGATGAAGGGTGGCGTCAATGTAGAAGGGGTTCGAGCAAGTCACAGACGTATTGCAGAGGTGCCTTTCGACTCAACGCTGAAGTTCATGGTCACGTTCCATCGCATTGCGACAACAAGCGGTGCCGAAGTGGTTCGCATGTTTGTTAAGGGTGCACCAGATGTAATTCTTGACCGATCAACAACAGTGATTGGCAGGGGTGGCTCTGCGTTATCAATGCAGGAAAATCATGCTCAACTGCTTGCTCACAACAATCGTTTGGCCGATGAAGGAATGCGAGTAATCGCAGTTGCTCAACGCGACCTCACGATTGAAGCATGGAGCGAATTTTAGTCAAGCGAAATGCCACTT
>JAPOKO010000063.1 GCA_029977615.1 bacterium | reverse complement strand
TGTCACTGAGGAACTGTTCGAGTTCGGCAGCCAGTTCGTCACCGCTTGGCAGTGGCCCACCGCCGAAACCCGACGTCGGAATGCCACTGTCGCTGTGCGTGTTGTCGAAGGCGGTTTCTAACTGGGAGAGCATGGCTAGGTGTTCGCTGTTGCCACGAACCAATTCGTCCAAACGTTCGCGTTGTGCACCAGCCTGTTCGCGAAGTGCATCACCATCAATGGAAATACCGCCAGTGTCACACACCGCTGCAATAAGGGCGACCGCGGCAGCCGGGTAGCTCATCGAAGCCACATAGTGAGGTACCTGTGCCCATAGCCCAACAGATTGAATTCCGGCATTGAACATTGCTTGCTCAAGCACGGCTTCCATGCCTGCAGGCACATCTACCGAGCTCTTGATAAATGGAAGAAGCGACGAAAGGTGAGCGTCTGGCGACGTGCACGAAATCTTCACGGCACGAGTGTGCGGTGTGGCAATGGGGTAGGCGCCCATTCCCAACATGCGACGAACGTTCAGTTTCTCGCTCAGCTCAACAACGCATTGAGCGAAATGTTGCCAACGCGAGTCTGGTTCTGGGCCGGTGAGCAACAACACTGGTTCATTGTTTGCGTCATGACCCACCATGATTCGTGGAGCAGACCAGTCAAGTTTGGTAATCACGCCATCACGCAATTGCATGAGTGGTCGGCGAGCACGGTAATCCACGAAGGTGTCGCCGTCAAACTCGATGAGCGGAATTGCGTTGGTCTCGGTAATAAGAGTTTCCATCGCAGCAGCTGCCGCAGCGCTTGCATCTATCCAGCCGGTCATCATGGCAACCAAGATTGGCTGCTTCAGCTCGGGTAGTTTTCCGTCGAAATCGGGGGAGATTTTGTAGGCGGTCATTCCACGCGTCAGTGTAGACGCGAAAGCAACTGCTCGGCTTTTTCTGCTGCAGTTTCTACCTGTGTTTTGAACGCGTCAAACGTATGCGGGTCGTGTTCGCCCATTGCGCCAGAGATATACCTTGCGTATACGCCTTCAATAATGCATGCCAGTTTCCAATACGCAAATGAAACATAAAAGTCGAGGTGCGAAATGTCACGCCCAGACGCTTGTGCATAACGTTCTGCAAGTTGTTGACGATTGAG
>JAPOKO010000062.1 GCA_029977615.1 bacterium | reverse complement strand
ACTTGCGGTCGATCTTGGTGTCAAGCGTAAAAAACACCCAATCAATTCGAGTGTCCAAACGCTGTGTGGCGATTCGCACGGAATGCAAAGAAGCCGGTTTATTCCAGCGAGGGTCGGTGGACTCAAGCAGGTATTCATCGACAGGTAATTCGTCGCTCAAATGTTTCTCCATAATTGATGTCATGCAGACAGGTGTGCAGAGGGCCAAGCGAACGGCAATAAAACCCAACTATTACACAGGTGTTACTTTGGCTGTCAAGTAGCCCAAACAAAGGCTGGAAGGGTTATGGGTGCAGGCCGCGCATGCGGTGTGCATCTGCAATGGTCTTTACTCCAAGAACCGAAGCGGCAAGTCTGTTTGGCAACTTCGATTCCTGAGCGAATGCATAGAAGCGTTCGAATGCTGCACGCATGAGGTCAATTACTCGAGCGTTCACTTCATCTTCGTCCCAAGTTAAGTGCGCAAAGTTTTGGCACTGTTCTAGGTACGAACAGGTGACACCGCCAGCGTTTGCATACACATCGGGAATGACAATGATGCCCTTCTCGGCCATGATCAGGTCGGCGGTAGGCGTGAGAGGACCGTTTGCGCCTTCCACCACCAGTTTTGCCTTCATGTTGTTTGCTTCTTCTTCGCCAACAGCGTCGCCGAGTGCACATGGCATGACGATGTCGCAGTCAAGAGCGAAGACAGCAGTTGAACCTGCGACCCCTCGTGCAACTACGTCACCCACGCCGGTATCGCAAACACTTCGTGCACCTTCGCGGAAAGCTTTGTCAATCGCGACAAGATCTAGTCCCGCTGCTGAATGAATGGTTCCACCAACATCGGAGAGTCCAACAATGAGTGCTCCACGCGCTGCTGCCAGTCGTGCAGCCCATGAACCAACTTGGCCGTATCCCTGAATCGCAATTTTCTTACCTTGTAGAGAAGCGCCCATCTTGCCAAGCATGAGTGCTGCCGCTTCAACCACTCCGCGACCGGTTGCTGATTCGCGACCGAGTGAGCCACCAAGTTCAATTGGCTTTCCAGTTACAACGCCAGGTGTTGCGTGTCCGACACCCGTTGAATATTGGTCCATGATCCAGGCCATGATTTGTGAGTTTGTTCCAACGTCTGGAGCAGGAACGTCCTTGTCTGGTCCGAGAAATGAAGAAATTTCGGATACGTATCGACGAGTAATACGTTCAATTTCGCCGATGGAGTAGTCCTTAGGGTTAAAACACACACCACCTTTTGCACCACCTAGTGGCAGGTTGGCAATCGCGGTTTTGAGTGACATTCCCATAGCGAGCGCAATTACTTCTTCGCGGTTCACTTCATGGTGATATCGGATTCCGCCTTTGGCGGGACCACGGGTGGTGTTGTGATGCACGCGCCAACCGGTGAGTTGATCGCGGGAGCCGTCGTCTCGTCGAAATGGAATTGCCACTTCAATGATTCTTCGTGGTGCGACGATCGTTTCGATCAGGCCATCTTCCAACTTCAACCACTCGCCGGCTTCGCGTACGCGAAGTTCTGCCGCTTCGAGTGCCGAGTAGTTCTTATATGACGCCGTTGTCATATATTCCCCTTTCAGCAGTAGTGCTGAATAGAGATTAGACCACTTTCATTGGCCGCATACATCGTTCTTGGCAGGAGTAATTTTGAGAGATGAAGCGAACTCTGTTGGTTTTTGCCTTGATTGCAGGAGTCTCACTTACATCAGCGAACGCCTTGGCATCAAGAGTTTCAGCCTGCAGAAATTCAGGCCAAATTCGTACGTATC
>JAPOKO010000061.1 GCA_029977615.1 bacterium | reverse complement strand
CGCGTCACAACAGCTTCCTCACAATTGCAATGCTACAAATGCTGACATTGGTGCACCCGGCAGGAGTCGAACCTACAACCTTTTGATCCGTAGTCAAATGCTCTATCCATTGAGCTACGAGTGCAACTTGCGTGCACAGTGTAACCGCCAAAATGCATGACCAACACCAGTAATTGGTTACTCCCAGGGGCCCCAGCCGTTATTGCGTTGATACATGCGGTAGGCAGCGATGGCGTTCAAACGTGGATTCAACAGGTCACTTGCCGAATTCACACTAACAATTGGTAGCCATGTTTTATGCCAGCGGTAGTAAATCTGAAATAGTCCGTAGCAGCACTTGCTGCCACTGATTGCATCTGGTCGCAATTTGCTTTCACGTTGGGCAATGGCAAGCGCACGTTCTTCCAACTCGTCTGGCCAAACTTCGCGAATAATTTGGACGACTTCGGCACGAGTGAATTTTTGAGCGGGTGGTGCGACTTGCGCAGGTACAGGAACACATACGGTGCTACCAACAAGCAATCGTGTTGATTTCTTTGCCTTATTTAATGTCAACACTTTTCGCAGGTTGGTGTTGTTCTTTTCGGCAATGCGCCACCATGAGTCACCGCTCTTGACGGTGTACGTTGCGGCACAACTTGCTGCCTGCGCCGAAGGCACGACAGTTCCGAGACTGCAAATTGCAATCACTGCGCAAACGAGGACAGGCCTCTTTCGATTAACCATGGCGGAGAGGGTGGGATTTGAACCCACGGTCCGGTTTACCCGGACAACGCCTTAGCAGGGCGCCCCATTCGGCCGCTCTGGCACCTCTCCTAGAAAAGCCTTACGAATGAGGTGTTGAGTGTACTGGCGGAACGGGAGGGATTCGAACCCCCGGGCCTATTAAGCCGTCCGCTTTCAAGGCGGATGCGTTTGTCCACTCTGCCACCGTTCCGTTCAGAAACGCTAGCGGGCAATTCGCTCTCTCAGCGCAGCCACCCAATCATCTGCTTCTTTCCATCTAGCGTCTGCATGTTCGCGCGCTGAATGAGCATGTTCACCACTGGCAGGGTACGAGCCGAGGAATTTCACAGCGCCCTGCTTCGCACGAAGTTCGCGTAATACGTCGGCCATTAACTCGTCTTTCACGTGGCCGTCTGCATAGATAACGAAGCAGTAATCGCCAAGTCCACCGCGTTTTGTTGGGCGTGACAGTAGTTGCGACAAGTTGATACGGCGTGCGGCGAATTCTTGCAGAATAGAAATCAAGCTGCCGGGTTCATCAGCTCGTTGAAATACCACAAGAGCGGTACGATCGTGACCAGTTGGTGAAGGAATGGTGTTCTTACCCACCAAAATAAATCGCGTCTGATTTCCTGCATGGTCAGCAATGTTGTCCGCAATAACTTCAAGTCCATACACCTTTGCGGCATTACGTGGAGCAATTGCTGCAGTGGTGTTGCCGCCACTTTCGCTTACAATTCGAGCCGCTTCAGCTGTCGAGTTTGCAGCACGTACATCGGCTTTACTCAAATTTGTTCGCACGTATTCATGACACTGCGCAGTAGCCACTGGAATAGAAAACAGGGTTTCAATTCCTGCAAGCGTTGCGCCTTTTTTTGCCAAAACACAATGCTCAATATCCAGTACCACTTCGCGTTGAATCAACAGATCGTGATCGAATACCAATGCGTCCTGCGTAAAGTTCACTGTGCCTTCAATGGAATTCTCAATTGGCACGAAGCCGAGGTCGACTTCGCCAGACTCCACAGCATCAAGCACATCCGGAACCGTGCGAAATGGAACTGTCGTTGCCTCGGCCAGGTCTGCTTGCGT
>JAPOKO010000060.1 GCA_029977615.1 bacterium | reverse complement strand
GACTCTGCAAAACGCAGGTATCAGAGTCCTCCATGAACCAGAAAGCACAATTTTACGAATCCCTGACGGCTCTTCTGAATCACTCCCAGATCTCATACGAGACGCAGTAGCTGATTCCGGTGCGAGACTGAAACGACTGGAGCATCGCCGTAGAAGCCTAGAAGATATCATTTTGGATGTTCCATCATGAGCAATGCAGGCAACGCCAGGATTCTTGAAAGAGGATACCGAAAATTTGATGGCCAACGACTTGGAATAGGAAGCGCGATTTGGTCGACGGCGTGGCATACCACGCGAAGCATCTTTGGTTTAGGACGAAAGGCGCGGCACAAGTTTTTCCCGATGGCCGTTCTTGGCATCACGTACCTCATTGTTGTTATCCAACTCGCAATCGTTTTCTTTTTCGGAGGAGAAACAGCCAGCTTTCTCACAACTGACTCGTGGGGAATGGTTGCTCCAGCTATCGTAATGATTCTCTTTGCAGCCCTGGTCGCACCCGATGCGATAGTGAGAGATCAAAAGGATGGAATGTACTCGCTTTACATGTCCACACCATTAACAAAGTCAACCTACCTCGCAGCTAAAACACTCTCTGTAGCTGGCTCAATTGTGCTCATTACCTTCGGTCCAGCTCTGCTTTACCTTTTAGGAAAAACGATCAAAGGGTTAGGCCCAAATGGGATAGGGGCATGGTTTGAAACATTCGGAAGACTTCTTCTCGCATGCCTCCTTGTCTCGCTTTTTCTATGTGCCTTCGCCTTGGCATTTTCATGCTTTACAAACCGCAGAGCGATCGCAAGTATCGTCGTGTTTCTTGCCTATGTGGGCACCAACATTCCCAGCTGGATCCTTTATGAGGAAACTACGATTGGAAAAAATATTTTGCTCATCAACCCAATTGAAACCGCATACGAATTCGGCGCTCGCCTTTGCAATGCCGAGTCAATTGTCAACGAGTATGGCCAAATAAGCACATCGTTGGTTACGCTTGGATTCTTCGCTTGGCTTATCGCCACATGTTCAATTGTCACACTTACATACCGTAATAGGGAAGCAATCTGATGGCTCCAAAACCTCCGCCACCAGTTCATATGATTGACGTTTCAGGTGCATCCAAGACATTTGGGAATGTTGTCGCTGTTTCTGATGTCAGCTTCACGTTAGATGCAGGGGTGACAGCGTTGCTTGGCCCTAATGGTGCAGGGAAGTCAACACTGTTCCGCATGCTATGTGGGCTCACCACACCCACCGTAGGAACCGTGAAAGTGCTGGGGCGTGATGCACGTGACGACACACCTGTGCGGGGAAAGATCGGGCTCTCCCCACAACAAGACGCGTTATTTGACAGACTCACAGCGTATGAATTCGTTGAAATAGCAGCCAGAACACACGGTGTTGCAAATCCTGACATTGCTACCACACATGCACTCAGCCTTGTCGATCTTGACTCCGTCACGGATAAGGCAGTGGGGTCGTTCTCAAAGGGAATGCGCCAGCGAGTCAAACTTGCCGCAGCGCTGGTGAATGATCCTCAGATTCTGATCCTTGATGAACCGTTATCGGGGTTGGACCCTGTTCAGCGAAATAGAATGATACAGCTCTTCCATGATCTTGGATCACAAGGTAAGTGTGTGCTTATTTCAAGCCACATACTTGATGAAGTTGCCCGAATCGGTTCGCAAGTACTCGTCATTGCTCAAGGGCGTTTAGCAGCATCCGGTGATTACCGGGATTTACGAACGCTTATGGAAGACCAGCCCCACGTCATCCAAATAACGACGAATCAGCCACGCAAATTAGGGGCCGCACTATTAGAACAAGAAATCATTGAGGGCGTCACTATCGAACAAGAAAA
>JAPOKO010000005.1 GCA_029977615.1 bacterium | reverse complement strand
GATTGATGAGATCTTGCGACCATTCACCCACATTGAAATGGTGTAGCCCTTTAGCGAACGAGTGCTCAGCAATAGCTTTTGTGCATTGACATTCGTTTTTGTTGACCAGGAAATAGTTGGCTTTCCCTTTGCTATCGCCTTAATGACGATTGGCGCATTTGGAAGTGGCGATGTGGCCACTATTGAGTATTTGCTTCCCGATCTTTGGATGATCAATCCAACATCGGTAAGACCGACCATTGAAGGAACACCGTTCAAGGAACGAGCTCCTTCAACAGATGCGACAGTCGTAGAAGTCCTCGTGGTTGATTATCCATCAACTGATGGGTCATCACCGGTGGAACCATCGCCAAGCGGCATTGGTTGTGGCGCACTTACAACAGCAACCAATGAAGACGTTCCTGGCAAAATGTGCTGACCCCACGCCGTTACATACAAACCGTTGGTGTAATACCGACCACCCGAGCTTGCTCCAATTGGATTCCAAATATAAGTCGCGTTTTCCGGATATCCGGTTGGCCAATAGCGGCCGTTTAGTAAGCGATCAGCGGGCCAGGTGCGCCACTCACCATTGCGCCCACATACGAGCGGAGTGCACACCGAAGTGGTCATCACTTGACCAGTTGCATTGTCAACCAAGTTCCAAGTACCAACTCGCGGTCCTTCGTACATGTCGACCTGTGGTACTCCTGGCACCAATGTTTCAACTGCAACCGTTGTGGAAGTACTGAGCGGATTGATGGTGGTTGATGAACTTGGGTTGTAGGCAGCTGGTGTATTGATGACCAACGTTGCTGAATAGGACACTGAGTCATCAATCATCCAAGCTTCAACTTCATAGGTTTGGCTGGCACTCAAATCACGGAAATCCCAGGAGTGGATGTAGCCACCTGCACACGTTGAGGCAGAAATTAAGCGAGTTCCTGGGCTGGGATAGGTGCCTGTGCTGATGACATTGGCGCCATTTCTCAACGTATACCCGTACGAGACATCGGTGAAATCAATTCTTGATTGAGCGCTGCGCACACAGAGTGCAACTTGTGCTTGAGACTGACTAACGCAATCTTGTCCGCAGCTGACACCGTTGGAGTTGATGACATACACATCAATGCCCGTAGCGCCAACAGCGTTGGCCGGAGCTGGAGAAACCAGCGCTATCGAACCGAAGAGAAACAGTGTTACAAAAACCCGTTTAAGTGCCTGTGTGTTCATGGGCTCACTGTATCCATTGGGTCTCGCAACGTATTGATTAGCCTCGTAACCGTGCCAACTAGCCAGCGATTGTCGGGAACGCTGTTCGTTATGGCCTCAAGTATCGGCTTTGCCGTTGTACCAACGATTACCCGTACCGCATATGACGAGGGAGCCAACGCCCTTGGCGTCATGACCCCTCGGTTTGCCATAGCTGCTCTTCTGATTACAGCAATTCGTCTGATTTTCGGCAAAAAGGAAGGATGGCCGAGCATCAAGTTAGCGATTGCCATGTTTTTCATCGGTGCAGTGGGTGTCACTGCAGTGTCCCTGCTCTATTTCATCGCCATTGGTCAAATTGACTCCAGCCTGGCAATAGTTCTTTGGTACGCCTACCCCGTTCTGGTTTTGCTCATCGCGTGGGTGTTCGAGAAGAAGCGCCCATCAAAAACCATCGTGATCCCTCTGATTCTGACTCTCACCGGCATTGCTATTTCCGCTGGACAGGTGAAAGGCGGCAACACCACAGCGATCATTTTGGTAGTGAGCTCATCGATGATTTTTGCGGTCTACATCACCGTGCTCTCCAAGGTCACGCAAAAGATGGGACTCCTCACTGGAGCATCAATTCTGAATATGGGTACTGCAACTGGCTACATCGTGGTCGGTTTGTTCTCTACCAGCGCGTTTGCACCTGTTTTCCCCACAACAGGAAAGGTTTGGCTACTCATTACCGGAGCCGCAGTTATTGGAACAACACTGCCGTTTTTGTGCTCGCTCGCTGCGCTGAAACGAATTCCAACTGGCATGTATTCAGTGATCACCACGCTCGAACCGGTATGGCACATCATCATGGGCGTCATATTCTTGGGCGAAGTGATGACCAATAACCGCATCATTGGGGCAAGCCTCACTGTTGGTGGATTGTTGTTGTTCTCGGCACTCGAAGTGCGAAACAAAGACGCGTCAACACCTGTAACGATCTAGCAACTAATGGTGGGCGTTGAGGGACTTGAACCCCCGACATCTTCCTTGTAAGGGAAGCGCTCTAGCCAACTGAGCTAAACGCCCGGATTACGGACTATTGATGATACAAGTTATTTAGGGACTTCATAACCAGCGATTTCGCCGAAAAGTCCTGAATAACAGCCCGCAAACTACCGCGAGCCCAACCATAACCAAGGGGTAACCAAACTTCCAGCCAAGTTCTGGCATATGGTCGAAATTCATTCCGTATATTCCAGCAACCATCGTTGGCACAGCCCCGATTCCCACCCATGCGGAGATCTTGCGCATGTCTGCATTTTGATTTACCTGGATCAGCGCTGCGTTGGCGTGCAGTGCTGCATCAATGAGATCGTTCATGAACTCAATCTCGTCCATTACCTTCAACAGGTGGTCGCGTACGTCTGCAAAAAGTGCCGAATATTTCGGATCCACATTGCCGACTTTCCCCTCCGCCAATTTTGTTAACGGTGCAACCAACGGCAATACCGCACGTCGGAATTCAATGACCTCGCGTTTGACGAAATACAAACGTGATGCTGGAGATGGTACTTCGTCATCAAAAACTGAATCCTCCAACTGCTCAACGTCTTCCAACAGATGCGCAGACACATCCATATATTGATCAACCAGCCGGTCAACAATTTCGTGAACAACCGATGTTGGACCGTCGGCAAGTTTCTTTGGGTTCGCCTCAAGCTGCGCCCGCACACTCTTGAGTGGCAACGCTTCCCCATGTCGAACAGCGATGACATATTCAGGCGATATGTATAACGAGACATCCCCGAGAATGACCCGCTCGGATCGCGGGTCGTAGGCAACCGTTTTCAACAACAAAAAAGTGTGCTCTGGGTATTCGTCCAGTTTCGGACGCTGTTTTCCCGAGAGCGTGTCCTCCACCGCAAGCACATTGAGCAAATAGTCTTCTGCCAATCGCTCAAGTTCGGCCGGTCGCGCTTCCGAAAGACCAATCCAATCAAAGTCACCCGAAAGCTTCGGCCCATCCATGCCAAGTCGTTGACCATTTCGGTAGCGGGCTTGATCAATTAGCACGACACCACACTATTTCTTTGCAGCACCTGAAGCGAACTGATCGGCAAATTGCACCCATCCAGAGAAACGCGTTCCCAAGAGTGAATGAATGCGATCAGTCGACATTAGGTAACCGATGAACGCATTGTCGTCACAGTGGTCGGGAAGGTGTCCGCTCTCGCGAAACTTGTCGAGCGCCTGCTTGCACCATGCGCTGTAGCGCGAAAAATCGCCAGCATCAAAGTCGGCCAAATCGAGCATCCACGAATCGGTGATTTGGCCAAACTCCCACATCCAATCAATTGCAAATTGGTCAATGGTGGCGACACGGTTATCACTTGGCGAAACTGCATTCAGCAATGCTGATCCAAGAACAGGACCCAGACCACTTATTGGCGAGGAAAGGAATTGTTCGAAGGTTGGATTCGATTTCAGTTTCAGAACTTCTTCGCCAATTTTGATGCTTGGTTGCGTTGCAACTTGTCGCACTAGCACTGGGGAATTTGCCACTCTTTCACCTGCCCAAACCATGGTGGCGCAAAATGCGCGGTACATTTCGTCTGCCTGGTTCGACCACTCAAACATGGATTTGACCATTGCACGCGAAATGCGATCGGGGAATGACCAGTCTTGTGAAATTTCTAGACCTGAAAGTTCCTTTGTCCAGCGTTCGCTTTTCCATAACGGACCAGAGTTAGAAAACGCATTACCACCCTCAGAGACATACGCGTTCAAAAGCGCCACAAGACGAGACCATGCAGCACGTGAAACCGGCTCAGCCATGATTACTTCGAATTCCTTGGAGAGCTTCAAGCAATTCGGGGGTTGCAGCGACGATTGGAGTTCGCTTCGATGCGTATTCAGTTACAAACAGATCGCGATCTTCATGTTCAGCAAATGAAACGCCCGCCTCTCCGCAGATCATGATGCTCGCCATGTAGTCCCACACGCCGTGACTATTGAAATCAATCCAGCCGTCAAGAACGCCTTGTGCAACTAAACAGATATCAAGCGCCGCAGCGCCAAGTGCACGAAACTGTGCCCACTTCGGTCGAAACGATGCCAAACCAGAAACACCAACCACTGCTTGCTTCAATTCGGTACATCCAGAATGGGACATGCGCTTGCCATTATGAAATGCGCCGTCACCACGAGTTGCCCAGTACCGGTCTTTGCCCGATGCTTGATTCACTACAAGCGCTGCACGTGGTCCGTCTTGATCTATTGCACACAACGCGGTGGCATACCACTGCACTCCTCTGCTGGCATTTGTTGAACCGTCGAGAGGGTCCATAATGACCATGATGGTGTCAGCACCGAATTCTCCTGATCGCTCGCTCTCTTCGGAAAGCACTGCGCAGCCTGCTGCATGCAAAATGGCCAAGGCTGCATTGTCTGCAGCAACATCTACCGAGTATTGAGAGTGACGAACTCCCGATAGACCCCAATCGGTGTTTGATCCAAGAACCACTGAAACTGCGTCGGCTACTTCGTTGAGCACAGCCAAAATGTCAGCATTTGAACTTGAACGCGAAAGTTGCATGAAGGATTACCGTTCGTCGCGGACGAATGGTTGCCCAAGCATTTTTGGAGCACCAAGCAAACGGCGAGCCCGCGGAGTTGACAGCATTACCAACACAAATAGCGTTGCAACGTACGGAAGCATTTGCACAATTTCTGGTGGGAGAATATTGATCTGCTGGCCTTGCAATGTGAACGGCACTTGCAGTGTGAACCCGAACAAAACAGCGCCTGCAATGGCTCGTAATGGACGCCAAGCGGCGAACACCACGAGTGAGAGCGCGATCCAACCGATGCCATTGGTCGTAGCAGATTGGCTCCAAGCTGTGCCTCGGGCAAGCATGAACCAGCCGCCTGCCAAGCCCATGAGCGCTCCACCCAAAATGGTGTGCACAAATCGAATCATTGCCACCGACACACCCTGGGCATCCACGGTTGCTGGAGCGTCACCTGTTGCGCGTAAAACCAAACCTGGTCGAGTTCTATTGAGATACAACGAACACACCAAGGCTCCTGCCCAGGTGAGATAGGTGAAAATGTCGTGACCAAACAGAATTGGACCAAGAACCGGAATGTCTGAAAGTGGACCCAGCTTCATCGGCTCAATAGTTACTGGACGCGTTTTACCTTCTACGGGCTTGCCAATGAATTGCGATAAACCGTTACCAAAAATAACGAGCGCCAACCCCGCGACAATTTGATTGGCCCGCAACGTAATGGTGAGCGTTGCATGAACGGCGGACATCGCAACGCCAACCAGCACCGACAGGAACAGCGCCAACCACAAATTGCCAGTACCATCGCTGACCAAGAATGCCGTCACCGCACCCATCAACAAAATACCCTCAACGCCCAGGTTGATAACACCTGATCGCTCGGTGAGTATTGCGCCTAGCGTGGCGAGAATAAGCGTGGTCGCGATGCTAATTGCATCGGAAAAGGTAAGAATCCAGACGTTGGAGTTCACGACGCAACACTCACTTGTTGAACTCGACGAATACGCAATCGGTTACGCCTGAACACTTCTCCGCCAAGCGCAAACAACAACACGGAACCCTGCAGCACTACCGCGATAGAAATTGGAACAGGGTTAGATGAAATCTGCAAAGATGCTCCGCCTTCACGCAAACCTGCAAACAAAATCGCAGTAAGGATGACGGCAACAAAGTTGTACCGAGCAAGCGCAGCAACCACGATGCCTGCGTAGCCGAGACCAATTTGCAATAAGCCTGGGTCTACTTTGCCAGCAGGCCCAACCACATACATTGATCCAGCAAGGCCGGCAAGTGCACCCGAGAACAGAAGCACAGACAATGTCAGTTTTGTCGAACTCATTCCCGCATATCGGGCTGTGTTTGGTGAATCTGCAAATACGGAAGTTTCGTATCCGTAGTTCGAACGCTTCATGAACCAATACAAACCAATCGCAAGCGCTACCGCGATGAGCACTGTTGGATAGGTACGAGTTGTGCCAAAACTTCCAAGACGAGCAGATTCCTCAATCAGGCGACCTTGTGGGAATGAAGTTGTAGGGTCGCGGAATATTCCACGGCTACCAAAAATGAAGTAGTTCACCAAGTTGAGTGCCACATAGTTCAGCAGCAATGAGCTGACGATTTCACTTGTACCTAATTTTGCTCGCAGTACTGCAGGGAGCAATACCCACAAAGCACCACATAGTGCCCCGAACAGCAACACCATCGGCACAGCGACAAAGCCAGGCAGATGTCCTGCCAAAACGATTCCCGCCCAAGCCGAACCGATCATGCCCAAATACATTTGGCCTTCTTCGCCAATGTTGAACAAGTTCATTCGAAATGCAAACGCAGCGGCAAGACCAGTGCAAATAAGTGGTGTTGCAGAACCGAGCGTGTTGGTAATGCCCTTTGTTGAGGCGTAGCCACGCTCAATGAGGAGCGACAGCGTTCCAATTGGTGAGTGCCCTGTTAACCCTATAAACACTCCTCCAACAACAAAAGCAAACAGCAAGGAAAGGGCAGGAACAGCCGCATACAACCATTTTGGTGTGGAGAGTCGAGGCTCCAATTCAATTCGATAGTTGCCAATAATCATGAAAGACCTGCCATAGCTAAACCAACAGCCTCAACGTCAACCTGATCGCCCATTGCTTCGTGCACGACCGAACCGCGATACAGCACCAAAATCTTGTCTGCAAGGGTAAGTACTTCGTCCAAGTCTTCACTGATCAGCAAAATTGCTTTACCCGCACTACGTGCCTCATCAAGCAACTTATGCACTGCTTCTACTGCCCCAACGTCGAGGCCGCGGGTTGGCGAGCACACCACCAATACGCGCGAATTGTTACCCGCGGCGAAGATTTCACGCGCGAGCAATACCTTTTGTGAATTTCCACCAGAAAGTTTGCGAGTAGCGGTGAGCGCGTTTGGGGTTTTAATTTCCAATTGAGCGATAAATGCTTCGGCTTCTGCATGTGCAGACTTTCGATCGACAAGGAATCCGCGATCACGAGTCAATACAAGATTGTCAACAATTGAAAGTGACGGAGCAAGACCTGTGCCAAGCCGATCCTCTGGAACATATGCCAGACCAGCTTTGCGAACATTGCGCGTGCCTACTCCATTTACTCGCTCACCATTGATTGATACTTCGCCACTCGTTGGCGCAATTAAGCCAGCAACGATTTCGGCAAGTTCACGTTGGCCATTGCCCGACACGCCCGCAACACCAACAATTTCTCCTGCTCGTACATCAAATGAAACTTGCGCAATGTGGTCTACGCCATCTTTGGTCAGTCCAACGTTTGACAGGCTCAACAGTGTTCCCTTGGCTTCGCCGCGTGAGCGTCTTGGCGATAGATCAATATCTCTGCCGACCATTAATTCGGCAAGCTTTCGAGTATCGGCCTCACCCCGCGCCACCGAACCAGTCACACGACCATCGCGCATCACAGTCACACGATCGGAAATGTCAACAACTTCGCCCAGCTTGTGACTAACAAACACCACCGATTTACCGGCTTGCGTCATTGCGCGAACGGTTTCAAACAACTTTTCAACTTCTGGCGGAGCCAACAAGGCAGTCGGCTCATCGAGTAGCAAAATCTCTGCGCCGTGATACAACGCCTTCACAATTTCCACACGTTGACGCTGACCTGCTGAAAGTTCGCCAACCACCGCACGGGGGTCAAGCGGCAAACCGAAGCGCTCTGCAACTTGCCCAACTTGGTCTTCTAGATCATTTGCTCGCAACCGAAACGGTAATTTTCGATGCCCAAGGACAACATTTTCAGCAACCGTAAATCGATCAACCAACCGGAAGTGCTGGTGCACCATTGCAATTCCGTTTTGCAATCCGTGACGCGGACTCGTGAGTCGCACTTGCGTTCCGTTGCGCAACACTGCGCCTTCATCTGGCTTATATAAACCACATAGCACCGAAGCAAGGGTGCTCTTACCAGCGCCGTTTTCACCAAGCAATGTGTGTACTTCACCTGGAAGCAAATCGAAATCCACACGGTCATTCGCAAGAACGCCAGGGAAACGCTTCGTTACTTGTCGGGCCGATAGTGCAAACAGGGTCGCACCGCCTGAGCGGTGCGACCCCATCGCGGCCTCCGTAGAGGCATCACTCATAGAGAACTAGCTCTTTGGAATTTCGCCAATAACACCTTCAACAAGGTACTGCATACCGAGCAGGTCGCCCAAAGGCGCTACCACTCCAGCGGCAATAACTTCCTTGCCAGTGTTGTCTTTGATTGGTCCAGTGAAAGGAGCAAAAGTTCCATCAATGATTGCAGCAGCCTTCTCAGCAATGAGAGCCTGTGTTTCTGCACTTACTGAAGAACCAAAGGTTCCAAGCTTGACCGTTCCGTCTGCCATGTTGCCGTAAAACTGCGATACGTCGCAGGTGCCTGCAGCGAATGACTTAGCGGCCTTGATGTAGTACGGGCCCCAGTCCCAAATAGGTGCGGTGAGCCAGGTGTCTGGGAAGTTGCCAGCAAGCGTGTCGGAGTTGTAACCAACCCACTTTGCGCCTGCTTCCATTGCTGCTTCACCAGTTGCAGTTGAGTCTTGGTGCATACCAAGAACATCTGCGCCTGCTTGCAACAGTGCTTGTGCTGCTTCCTTTTCCTTCGCTGGGTCAAACCATGTTGACGTCCATGTCACTTGAACGGTTGCTTTTGGATTCACTGAGCGTGCTCCCAAGGTGAAGGCGTTCAAACCGCGAACAACTTCTGGAATTGGGAATGCTGCAACGTATCCGAGCTTTCCGGTCGGTGATGCTGCGCCTGCTGCGATACCCGAAAGGTAACGAGCTTCTTCAGCCGCACCGAAGTACGTGCCCATGTTTGTGGAGGTCTTGTAACCAGTTGCGTGCTCGAAGCACACTTCTGGGTACTTAGCTGAAACTTCAAGCATTGGGTCCATATAACCGAATGATGTTCCAAAAATCAGGTTGTAGCCCTCGGCTGCAAGTTGATCAAACGTTGCTGCGGATTCTGCACCTTCTGGAATGTTCTCCAAACGGGTAACAGTGATTCCGAGTTCAGCTTCGAGTTCTTTAATTCCCTGTTCATGCTGATAGGTGTAACCAGCATCTCCAGGTACGCCGATGTAGACAACGGCAACTTTCAAGTTGCTGTAGTCGCCACCAGCGGCTGCTGTGGTGTCTGAGGATGAACTGCTTCCGCCGCATGCTGCAAGTCCTACGACCGCAGCTGCTGCAAGGGCAATCCCCTTGAGGTGTTTCATTTTCATCTATTTGCTCTCCCCCTATGCGAAACGCATAGCCATTGTTGGTTCTCCGCGCCGGCTGGCACGCCCCGAGAATAACACGGACACGAGCGCTCAAAATCCGCGAAAACACTACGTTTACAAAAAATAACGATGTCCTATCACTAAACTAAAAACAGTATGAAAACCTCACTGGATGGCTTGATTGACGAGTCCGTCACCATCATCCGAGAGGTAGCCGCCGAGTTTGAGCGTCCCGTTTTGTTGTTCTCTGGAGGCAAAGATTCCGTTGTCATGTTGCACCTGGCTGTTCGGGCGTTTGCCCCGGCCCGCATTCCATTTCCCGTGATGCATATTGATACCGGACACAATTTTCCCGAGGTAATCGAATTTCGAGATCGCTGCGTTTCTGAAATGGGCGTGCAGCTCATTGTTGGTTCGGTTCAGGCGTCGATCGATTCGGGGAAAGTTGCCGATGTGACCGGCCCGCGCGCCAGTCGCAACCCTCTGCAAACTGTCACGCTTCTTGACTCGATTGCCGAGCATCGCTTCGATGCAGTTTTTGGCGGCGCACGACGCGACGAAGAACGCGCACGTGCAAAGGAGCGCGTGTACTCCCACCGCGACTCTTTTGGTCAGTGGGACCCAAAGAACCAGCGTCCAGAACTTTGGGGCATTTATAACGGTCGCCATCGCCAAGGCGAACACTTCCGAATCTTCCCGTTGTCCAATTGGACCGAGCTCGATATTTGGACGTTCATTGGCGAATACAACATTGACCTTCCAAGCATTTACTACGCGCACACTCGCCCAATCTTTAAGCGCGACAACATGCTGATGGCAGTTACCGATTTCTTGCCACCAGACGAAGGCTCAGTTGTTGAGCAGATGCAAGTGCGTTTCCGTACCGTTGGCGATGCAACATGCACCGCAGCAGTTTTATCTAGTGCCTCAACCGTTGAAGACATCATCGCCGAGACAGCAGTCGCTCGAGTAACTGAGCGTGGTGCGACACGTGCCGATGACCGCATGTCTGAAGCCGGTATGGAAGACCGTAAACGAACGGGCTATTTCTAATGGAACGTTTGCGCTTTGCAACTGTTGGCTCGGTAGATGACGGCAAATCAACGCTGATCGGTCGCCTGCTGTACGACTCAAAGAGCATTTTCGAAGACCAACTCGAACACATTGAAGCTGTCAGCAAGCGCCGTGGTGACGACTACGTGGATTTGTCACTCCTTACTGACGGCTTGCGTGCCGAACGCGAACAAGGCATCACCATCGACGTTGCGTATCGCTACTTTGCAACCCCGAAGCGCTCGTTCATCATTGCCGACTGCCCCGGTCACATTCAGTACACGCGAAATATGATTACTGGCGCATCAAACGTTGATCTTGCCATCGTGTTAATTGATGCCCGCACCGGAGTGATTGAGCAAACCCGCCGACACAGCCTGTTGGTCTCATTGCTTGGTGTGCCCCACCTGGTTATTTGCGTAAACAAAATGGACCTCGTTGATTACGACCAAGAAGTGTTCAACCGCATTCGCGAAGAGTTTGAACAGTTTGCATCACGTCTCGATTTACAAGATGTGACCTTCCTCCCAATTAGTGCTCTTGCCGGTGATAATTGCGTCACTCGATCCACCAAGATGGATTGGTACGAGGGCCCAACGCTGTTGCATCACCTAGAAAACGTGTACACCGCTAGCGATGACAACCGCATAGATACTCGCTTCCCTGTGCAGTTCGTCATTCGCCCACAACGGGCCGACTTCCCTGATTATCGCGGCTATGCAGGACGCGTTGCCGGTGGGGTGCTGCGAGTAGGCGACGAAGTGATGGTGTTGCCTTCTGGGCTCACCAGCACAATTACCGGCATCGATTCCCCAACTGGACCGCTTGTCGAAGCCACACCTGGTCAAGCGGTGACCGTGTTGCTCGCCGATGATCTGTCAATTACACGTGGCGACATGATCTGCCGCCCGAATAACAGGCCTCGCGCCTCTCAAGAACTTGAAGCGATGTTGTGCTGGATGGACGACACTGCGCCATTGCAGCCAGGCAAGATTTACAGCATTAAACACACCACCAAGGTCGCACGCACCAAAATTACTGAAGTGTTGTATCGCTTGAACATTTCAACGCTCAGTCGCGAAACGGGTGTGAGTCAACTTGCCATGAATGAAATTGGCAGAGTCACTTTGCACACCACCGCCCCGCTGATGTTTGACGACTACCACCAAAACCGCACGACGGGTTGCTTCATTATTGTTGATGAAGCAACTGGTCAAACCGCTGGTGCAGGAATGTTGTTGTCGCCTCGCACATGACCGAATCGGCAAATACTCCCGTTTGGCACGAACCACAGGTAAGCCGTGAACAACTGTGGAGCACGCACCAGTTTCATGGCATGACTATTTGGCTAACCGGGCTTTCGGGCTCGGGTAAATCAACAATCGCCCATGAACTTTCCCGCAAGCTCACCGAGCTCGGCAAGTTCGCTTACGTACTTGACGCCGACAATGTTCGTCATGGCCTAAATAGCAACCTTGGATTCACCGATGATGACCGCGCAGAAAACGTTCGCCGTATGGCAGAAGTTGCAAAGTTGTTTGCTAGCGCTGGAGCAATCACCATTGTGCCAATCATCAGCCCATTCGCATCTGGTCGACAATTTGCTCGCCTCATTCACACTGCTGACAATTTGGAATTTGTCGAGGTGCATGTTGCTACTTCGCTTGCAACCTGCGAGGCTCGTGACACCAAAGGCCTATACGCACAGGTGAAGGCTGGTGCCAATATTGGGCTTTCCGGTGTGAATGCCCCATACGAGGCCCCAACAGCGCCTGAATTCACATTGTGTCTACATGGCGAGTCACTAGACCAATGCGTTGACACATTGCTACGTGACGTTCTGCTTCGTTGTGGCATGAAAAGATAGACACCGTGCAATACGACCCGCACCCACAGTTGCCGCTCATGATTGGGTACGCGCTCATTGCTCCACGCATCAAAGTGATGTACGTGCCAACCACGAAAGTGGCATGCAGCACCTTGAAGTTGCTGGTCGCTCAAATTGAGGGCTCCTATAACGAGCAGGCTTCCCGCGAGATCATCTCGCCGAATATTTCTCAGGAACAAACCATTCATAACTACCGCGTACACGGACTTCGCCGTATGTTTGATCTCTCACCAAAAGAACAATGGGAAGTCATTCAGTCACCCGAGTGGCTTCGGGTTGCAGCGCTGCGCGACCCATTGAAGCGCGCTTACTCGTCATGGGAAAACCGAGCATTCCTTCGAGCACCCGGAACTCCAAAATCAATACTTGAGGCATGCTCAGACGTGTTGGTTGATGGTCGCGTAGACGTTGCCGCAACGTTTAAGAAGTTTGCTCGTGCAATTCATGCCGACCGTGATGCATTCTCCATTGACGACCACTTCCGGCCCCAGTTCAACACGCTGTATTCGAACCAATTGGAATACCAAGAATTCATTCGCATAGATCAACATGGTGAAATGCAACGGCTTGCCGATGTATTGAACGCGCGCGGCGGAACAAATATCTCACTGCAGCGGTTGAATAGCGGCCTTGGCATCAAACCTGAGCAGGTATACGACCGCGAAACCGCTGATCTGATTGAGCAGACCTACCACGAAGATTATGAGTGGTTTCATTTCGAGCGCCACAACTATGCATCCTCAACTGCAACGTTTGTGCTTGACCCACTACAGCAAGCATTCCTTACTAACTTGCGTCAAACCACCGAGCGATTACAAACGCTGTCCAACGCAGCATTCACCCGTGTTGGCTTTCGCTATGGAATGAAGCAAGTTACGCGTTCGCTCAAATTGCGTTTAACGCGACCTAGTCGCCGGCACGACCCGAAGTTGTTGCAGTGGTAGTTGCGCGCAAGGGCACAGTGGCACGAATTGGCATAGTCACCGTTTCTGACCGCGCTTCGCAAGGCGTATATGAAGACTTGGGTGGCCCAGCAATACGCGAATACCTCGGCAAGCACATCACCAGTGAATGGACCGATGTTTCGCGAATAGTTCCCGACGAAACCGACGTGGTGGCTGCAACGTTGATCGAGCTTGCTGACATCGAAGGATGCTCTCTGATCGTCACTACCGGTGGCACTGGCCCAGCAATTCGCGACATCACTCCAGAAGCAACTGAATCTGTGTGCGAAAAGATGATGCCAGGTTTTGGTGAATTGATGCGCCAAGTAAGCCTTCAGTACGTACCAACGGCAATTTTGTCCCGACAAACCGCTGGCATTCGAGGCGCTTGCTTGATCGTGAACTTGCCAGGCAAACCATCATCAATAGCGCAATGTCTTGATGCCGTGTTGCCAGCTATTCCCTATTGCATTGACATCATCGGTGGTGCACATATTGAAGTGGGCAACGGTGTTGAAGCGTTTCGGCCAAAAGCCAAATAGCAATTACTTGCTGGCGTCGTACGCCTGACCTGCGGCCTTTGGCGCGCGACTGCGACCAACAAACCCCGCCACCACGATGAGTGTGACGATGTATGGAGCCATCAGCAAGAACTCTGATGGAATGCCCGTATCCAAGTTGGACATCTTCAACTGAATTGCCTCAGCAAGACCAAACACCAATGCGGCAGTAAGAGCTCCAACTGGGTGCCAGCGGCCAAAGATGACTGCTGCCAATGCAATGAAGCCTCGACCACTGGTGATGTTTTGATCAAAGCGACCCACTGTGCCAATTGGCCACCATGCACCACCTAGTCCAGCAACGGCTCCTGCAATCCATACGTTGCGATACCGCAGACGAATCACATCGACACCAAGCGTGCCTGCTGCCTGCGGATACTCGCCAATTGCTCGAGTGCGCAATCCCCAACGAGTGCGATACATAAACCATGTAGTGAGCACTACTGCAATGACCGAGATGTACACAAAATAGGTCTGAGTAAACAGCGCAACACCAATGACTGGAATATCGCTAAGTAATGGAATTGCATACGGTGTGAACGGCTTCACGATGTTGTATTCGGGATGTTCTGTGAGCACACGTTGCGACAAGAAACTGGTGAGCCCCAATGAAAAGAAGTTAATTGCAAAACCAACAATCACCTGGTCTACTCGGAAACGAATTGCAAACACTGCAAGTAATGCCGATAGAGCAACACCCATGACGATTGCACCTAAAACTCCAGCCCAAGGTCCATACAACGAACCAACCACTGCTCCGGCAAATGCACCGCCTAATAATTGCCCTTCAATTGCAATGTTGATGATGCCGCTTCGTTCGCACAAAATTCCGGCGATAGCGCCAAGAGTGATTGGCACGCTTCGTGTAACCGTGTCTTGCAACATTCCAGTGAGGTTGAATGAACCACCAGAGGTTGCCCATGCAAGAAATCCAACAACAAATGCGCCTGTGGAAATGGCGAGAACCACATTGGTCCATTTACCAAAACCGCGATACAGCTGAACAGCACCAAGTGCTCCAAGCAAAACTGCGAGCGCTCTAGCAAACGGTTGTGACGGTAGAACCAATGTGAATGAATCAACCAATTTGAAACCGGCATCACCTGGGCGACCCGAGAAGAAAAACGCTGATATCAGTGCGAGAAAAATAAGCGAGAAGCCAACATTGCGTGCACGTTTGCGTTGTTCGTTTGACAATAAAGGAGCAGTTTCGATTGCCAGATTCATGAACCCCACCCCCTGAATGTTTGACCAGCCGAAACATGTGCCGACTTTGTTCGCCAAATGGTCTTAATTAACAATGGCGCAGCAATAAACATGACGATGAGCGCACGAAGCACAATGATCAAGTCAATTGGCACATCGCTATTTGTCTGCATCTGTCGACCACCAGCCTGCAGTGCGCCAAACAAGATGGCTGCGAACATGGTTCCTAGAGGGCTTGACTGACCGAGCAATGCAATGGCGATGGCATCAAAACCGATATTTCCCGCAAAGTTGGTTGATGCGTATCCGTATGTTCCCAGCACTTCGGCTGCACCAGCCAAGCCAGCAAACCCTCCAGCAAACACCATTGACAATACGGTGAGCCGCTTTACGTGCATGCCCGCATAGGTCGCTGCATCTGCGTTTAGACCATAGGCGCGGAACTCGAAACCCGTTGTCGTCTTTTTCAGGAACCACCAATACGCCACTACCGCACCAATGGCAACAATGAATCCGATGTGTGCAACAAGATCGGATCGTCCATCCAGAAAACCGAAGAGTCGAGGCAATCGACCTTGAGCACTCACCAGTTTTGAAATCGGGTCGGTGCGATCTTCACGCTGAAAAAGATCGGTCTTGAGCAACCACAGAATGAAGAATGCAGCCATGTTGTTGAGCATGATGGTGGTAATTACTTCGTGCGCACCTGTGCGCGCTTTCAAAACTCCGGGAATTGCACCAAACACCGCACCACCAATTGCACCCGCAAGTATGGCGAGCGGAACTTGAATAATGCCTGGTCCATCCATGGCAAAACCAACCCATAGTGCCGTCATTCCACCTGCAAGCATCTGACCCGTTGCGCCAATATTGAACAAGCCAGCCTTAAACGCAATTGCGACTGAGACACCGCACAAAATCAGTGGTGTTGAACTATTAATGGTGTTTGAAATAGCACGCAAAGAGCCGAAAGAGCCAACAACTAATGCCCAATACGCACTTCCCACCGTGGAAATTGCACCGAGAATGTCGCCATTCTTCAAGTTGTCAACATCAGAAAAGATGATGATGAAAGCGCCAACGATCAGTGCCGACAAAACGGCAAGCAGTGTGAGTTTCATGGAACTCACACGATTGAGGCGTTCGCCCAACTTATTGAACAGATTCTTCATGCTGTAACCGCACTGTCTGGTCGTGATCCAGCCATATACAGACCGACTTCCATAGGAGTCACTTTCTTTGGATCAAGTTCGGCAACAACTTTGCCCCGATACATAACCAGCAGTCGATCGGAAAGCGCCATTACCTCTTCCAATTCGGTACTCACTATGAGCACGGCTGTTCCTGCATCACGCTCTTTCACGATTCGCGAGTGGATGTACTCAATACTTCCAACGTCAACACCCCGCGTTGGTTGGGCCGCAATGGTAAGCCTCAAATCGCGACTCAATTCGCGAGCAACAATTACTTTTTGTTGATTTCCGCCCGACAGGGTTCCGACTCCGGTTTCCTTATTTGGCGTCCGAATGTCGTATTCACCGATCAATGTTTCCGCCATTGCATCTGCAGCATCCCACTCAACAATCACTCCATGAGAGAACTGATCATCGTGATAGCGCGTCAACACGAGGTTCTCGGCAACACTGAGTCCACCAACTAACCCCTGACGCTGACGGTCTTCGGGAATGTGCGCCATTCCCATTTGATGTCGTTCACGCGGATTGGAGTGTGTGAGGTCTTTACCATCAAGAGCGATGACGCCACTCGTGGCCTTACGCAACCCGGTAAGCGCCTCGACTAATTCGGTTTGACCATTCCCTTGCACACCAGCTATGCCCACGATTTCGCCGGCATGAACTTCAAATGAAACTTTCTCAACATGCGTTCTGCCATCGGCATCGAGAACCGTTAGGTCAGTTACTTTCAGCACCACATCGCCAGCTTCTGCAGAGTTTTTTTCTACGGTTAGCTGAACCGGTCGACCAACCATCATCTCTGCAATGTGCGACTCAGTAGCAGTCTTTGGATCTACTTCTCCAACCACTTTGCCACGACGCAACACCGCAATACGATCAGCGATATTGAGTGCTTCCTTCAACTTGTGAGTAATGAACACCACGCCACGTCCCGCGGAAACCAATGTCTTTACGATTTCGAAGAACTCAATAATTTCACTCGGTGTAAGTACCGCCGTGGGCTCGTCGAATACCACAACTTTCGCGTCGCGCAGCAGCACCTTCACGATTTCAACGCGCTGCTGAACTCCTA
Source organism: bacterium (assembly GCA_029977615.1). Classification (GTDB taxonomy): domain Bacteria; phylum Actinomycetota; class Acidimicrobiia; order Acidimicrobiales; family Ilumatobacteraceae; genus UBA3006. The sequence goes on along the minus strand of JAPOKO010000005.1, from coordinate 90,633 downwards.
CTGGCAAATCTTCAATGACTGCATCGGGATCAAGGTCAAGGTTGTATTTATCGGAAATCTCGCGCACCATTCTGCGCGCTTCATCAATATTGAGTTTGCCAAGCGTGCCAGTTGGCTCTACTCCGAGCACCACGTTCTCAGCAACAGTGAATACAGGAACGAGCATGAAGTGCTGATGAACCATTCCAATTCCAGCAGCGATTGCATCGGCTGGAGAAGTGAACACCAATTCGGTTCCATCAATGACGATTTGGCCCTCATCGGGCTTATACATTCCATACAGCACGCTCATCAGCGTTGATTTTCCTGCACCGTTTTCACCAATCAGTGAAAGCACTTCGCCCGTATTCAATGAGAGATTGACATTGTCGTTTGCAACGACACCCGGAAATCGCTTGGTGATTCCACGCAACTCGAGCTTCATGAGTGAATACTCCCCATGCATCTCACACTAATCAAATGCACCTCTGCGTCTTCAATGCAGACAGTCTGATCCGAGAAATGGAAACGGGGGCCGCTTTCGCGACCCCCGCTCCTACTACTGATTCGCTCGTGAGAGCGAAGAATTACTTGGTGACGATTGAACCGTCGATGATGCCAGCAGTTACTGCATCAAGCTCTGCCTGAAGTTCAGGAGTGATGGTTGACGTGATTGACACACCAACACCACCGTTTTCGAGGGTTCCGAGGTAATCGGTTCCGCCGCCTGTCTTAGCAAGAGCATCCTTCACAGCCTGAAGTACTGCAGCGTCAATCTTCTTCAAAACTGATGCTACGTATACCTCTGCCTGAGTTGGGTTTGAAATTGCCATGTCAACGTCAACACCGATGATCTTGACCTTGCCAGCTGAGTCCATCGCGAACTGCGATGCACCAAGGCCTACTGGGCCTGCTACTGGGAAGATGATGTCGGCGCCTTCGTCGGCCATGCTCTTCGCAATGCTGGTTCCCTTGGTCTGGTCACTGAAGTCACCAGAGAAAGTTCCGTCTTGCTTAGCAATGTCCCAACCGAGAACCTTCACTGAGGTTCCCTTTTGTGCGTTGTAGTACTCAACACCCTTAGCGAAACCTTGCATAAAGATTACTACTGGTGGAATGTTGATACCACCAAACGTACCGACGATGCCGGTCGTGGTGGTTGCTGCTGCCATGTAACCAGCCAAGAATGATGGCTGATCAGTTGCGAAGGTAAGACCCTGAACGTTTGGTGCCGAAGTGTTGGAGTCAACAATTGCGAACTGAACGGTTGGGTTAGCTTCTGCAGCTGCCTTCGTTGCGTCTGCGAGCAAGAAGCCCACAGTTACGATGACGTTGCAACCCTTGTCAACGAATGACTGAAGGTTTGGTGCGTAGTCGGCATCTGTTGTTGACTCGAGCAGGTCGATGCTTACACCGAGTTCTGCTTCTGCAAGCTTGAGACCGTCATAGGCATTCTGGTTGAAGCCCTTGTCATCAACGCCACCGATGTCGGTAACTTCGCATGCCAAGCCTGCTGCACCTGCTGCCACTGTTGTGTCTGATGAGGAGTCTGACGAACCGCAAGCGGCCAATCCAACTACTGCAACGAGACCAACAGCAAGACCTTTAAGTGTCTGCTTTCTCATTATTCTTTTTCTCCCTCTTACGTGCCTCTAGAAACACGCATGTTTGTTGGTAGGGAGATCTTAGTTCACCGCATTTGTGCGGTTTTACCAAGTGTCGACCATCGGGCGCTTTTTACCCATTCTGGGCAGTGGCGTTGGACACGCCGAAAGCACAGCCAATATGCGCTTGCGAGTGTCGGAAGGGTCAATAACATCATCAATTTCGGTATGGCTGGCCATACTCAGAGCACTACCCCTTATATATGCAGCGTCAATGAGACGCTTTTCCAGTTCCTGACGTTCCTCAGGAGTTGCGGCCGCATCGAGTTCTTTCTTGAACCCAAGTCGCACGGCGCCTTCAAGACCCATGCCACCGAACTCTCCGCTAGGCCAAGAAACCACCATGTCCTTGGCATGGAAACTCCCACCAGCCATCGCTTGGGCACCTAGGCCATAACCCTTGCGCAACACCACGGTGATCCAAGGAATATTCACACTCGCAGCGGTAACGAACAAGCGCGAAAAATGACGCACTTGTGCAGACTCCTCCGCCTGTGGTCCCACCATGAAACCAGGTGTATCGCATAGTGAAATGAGCGGGATATCGAACGCATCACACAGTTGCACGAACCGAGCCATCTTGTCGGCACTTGGAGTATCGATTGCTCCTCCAAGATGCGCAGGGTTATTCGCAACAATACCAACAGGTATGCCTTCAATTCGTGCCAACGCAGTAATAATGCCAACACCAAACTCGGGTCGAAGTTCAAGAACGGAATCAATGTCGGCGAGCGTATTGATTACCACTCGAACGTCGTACACACGCGTGCGCTGCTCGGGAACAAGTTCGCGCAATGCATCATCGCTCTGACGACTGAACACCGTTGAGACGCCCTGGAAGTACGACAAGTATTTCTGTGCGACGGCAACAGCTTCTGCTTCGTCGGCAACACGAACATCAACGACTCCATTCACAGCTTGCGAGGCAATCGGACCGATGTCAGTTGGCTTCACCGCTCCAAGTCCGCCGCCTTCAATCATCGCTGGACCGGCCATGCCAATGTTTGAGTTTTCTGTAGCAATGACTACATCACAACAACCAAGCAACGCTGCATTACCTGCAAAGCAGTAACCCGATGCGATACCAACCAATGGAACAAGCCCGGAGAGTTGAGCAAACGATGCGAATGACATCACATCCAAACCAGCAACACCAGGCGCATCAGTGTCGCCTGGTCGGCCTCCACCGCCTTCGGCGAATAGCACCACTGGAGTCATGTTTCGTTTTGCAACCGCAAACATGCGGTCTTTCTTGCGGTGGTTAATGAACCCTTGCGTTCCGGCAAGCACGGTGTAGTCATATGCGACTACGACACAATTCGTTTTCTCTGATCCATACAGTTTCGAATTAATTTTTGCCAGCCCAGTAATCAGCCCATCTGCCGGAGTATTTGCGATTAGGTCATCTTCACTTCTGCGGCTTCGTTGGGCGGCGACGGCGAAACTTCCATACTCAACGAATGTTCCATCATCAATCAGGTCGGCAATATTTTCTCTCGCTGTTCGCTGACCTTTTGCATGGCGTTTTGCAACCGCATCGCTACGGGACTCATCGCGCAGCAGTTCTTGCCGTGAACGCAATTGCTCCACATCGGCACGCGTGCCTGAATGAGAAACCGATGAAGCAACCTCGTTTGCCAAAACACTTTCAGCAACGCACTCTGCAAGCACATCACCCTCTCCTACTGAGAGCCCAACTGATACAAAGAGTGCAGAAATACGGCACGAATTTTCAACGATTACAGGATGTTCCATTTTCATGGACTCAATAAGCACAATTTCTGTTCCCGCAGGAACCAAATCGCCAACGGCCACTTTCACTGCAACCACTGTTCCTACAAGTGGCGAGCGCAACGACGAAGTGGTCATGCGCAAACTGTAGACAACTAGGGCTTACGCCTTCGCACGGGTGCGGCGCAGAAGCGGGTCGGCAATGCGAAGAGCATTGTCGGCAAAACGCATGACGCGTCCAGCGGCACCCGGGGTTGTGGAGTCAATGAGATTTCCCATTACCGCAAGGGTGATATCCGCTGCAGTTTGCGAACCCACAGCCACTCGAAGTCCCGGCTTCAACAGCCATGGATGACCAATGATGAAACTAAACCTGCGACCGGTGCGCAAGAATGCATCAAACCGCTCGCCCACACGCTTGTCATATTCACTCGTTGCCGTTTCAGGGTTTTCCAAAAAGCACGAAATCGCGAGCATTCCCGATTCAAGGGAATAGTCGATGCCTTCCCCGTTCATCGGGTTGACAAAACCTGCGGCATCGCCAACCGCCACCCAACCCGGGCCATGTCGGCGCACGCAACTCATGGGCAAACGCCACGCACGAGGCTTATCTATATAGTCACCGAGCGACCAAGGCTCGCGCACAATCGATGCATACTGATCGAGCAACGTATTGAGATTGAGTTTCTTGAATCCCTTCATGGTGCTGAGGGCGCCAACTCCAATGTTCACCGTTCCATCGCCAGCAGGAAACATCCACCCGTAGCCAGGTACTGGCGTGCCGTGTTCATCACGCAAACTTAGACACGCTTCAAGATGCCTCTCGGCGTGACGAGGTGTTGGCGCATATGCACGAATTGCAAGTCCGAATGTTTCGTCTGGGTCGCGAACCGCACCAAGCATTTTTGCTGCGGCACCTTGAGCACCCGTTGCCAATACTACAAGTGAGGATTTAAACACTTCGCTACCAACTTGCACACCGACTACTCGGCCTCCTTCAAGAACAGGCAATGCCTCAGATTCGAACCGAACTTCTGCGCCGGAAGCAATGGCTACATCGAGCAAGTGATTATCAAACTTCTGTCGCGGCCAAACTGCACCATGATTTGGAAAGCGCGACGTTGATGGCCACGCCAATTCGCGCTGAGTTTTTCCTGCAATCATGCGCAGACCATCAATGCGATGCGCTACCGAGTAATCAATCTTCAACTCATCAAGCGCTGCAATAGCACGAGGCGTTAGACCATCTCCACACACTTTGTCGCGACCATATGGCCCCTTCTCAACAAGCAGCACACGAAGACCTGCACGTGCAGCTGAGATGGCAGCCGAAGAACCTGCTGGCCCACCTCCAATTACTGCGACATCAAAACCCACCCTGTGAGCCTGTCACTGTCAGTTGCACGATGCCAACACTGGCTCAACACATATTGGACACAATGGTGGGCCAGGTGGGGATTGAACCCACGACCAAGGGATTATGAGTCCCCTGCTCTGACCACTGAGCTACTGGCCCCATTATTCAAACTAAACCTCTGCACAGACTCACAAAACACCATGTGACGACGCACATGAAAGGAGCTTTCGCTCCGAGGGTGGGGATCGAACCCACGACCCACGGATTAACAGTCCGTTGCTCTGCCAGCTGAGCTACCTCGGAAGGACGGGCGTCAGCCTATCGGGGTTACCTGCGTAGTTCATCCATTGCGGCAATGACTGCAATACATTCAGGATTTGCGATTGCTTCGCTATTTCGAACCGGTCTGCCATTCACCGCGTCAGCGAGGGCCAATTCCACCAATTTGTTGCTTCGCGTGCGCGGTAAATCATGCACCTGCACCACAAGAGCAGGAACATGACGAGGTGTACACGCAATGCGAATACGCTGCTTCAAATCTGCAACAAGTTCACTAGTAAACATTGCGTTTTCTACTAGTCGAACGAGCAGAACAATGCGAACATCGTTATCCCAGTCTTGACCAAACACCAGGCTTTCCAACACGTCTGCATGCTGTTCCACTACTCGGTAAATTTCGGCAGTGCCAATGCGCACGCCACCAGGGTTCAATGTGGTGTCACTACGGCCATGAATGATCATGCCGCCATGTTGGGTCCAAGACGCAAAGTCGCCTTGAGCCCACATGCCACTAAAACGTTCGAAGTACGCAGACAAAAATTTTTGGCCAGGTTGAGATTGAACTGGGAAGCCTTCGCTTCCATCATTCCAGAATCCAATCGGCATACTTGGAAAAGGTTGACGACATACCAACTCCCCTGGAGTGAGTGGTTTGTTGACAAGCGAGCTCAAATGTTCATCAACAACATCCACAGCCATGCCAAGCATTGGCCCCTGTATTTCTCCCCGATACACCGGCTTTGTTGGATCGCCTCCAACAAAACATCCACACAAATCTGTTCCACCAGATATTGATGCAAGATGCACATTGCTTTTCACTGATTGATACACCCAATCAAAACCTTCTGGCGCTAGTGGAGAACCAGTTGAACAAATGGTGCGCAACGAACTGAGTGAGTGTGTATTAATCGGTTGAAGATTTGCTTTGCGCAACGAGTCAATAAATTTTGCGGACACACCAAGCAACGTGATGGATTCTTCATCGACAATGTCGAACAAGCGAGACATCGTTGGCGCAGTCGGTGCTCCGTCAAACAACACGGCAGTCGCCCCAGAGGCCAATACCGACACCAACCAGTTCCACATCATCCAACCAGTGGTCGTGAAATACATAACGCGATCACCAGATTGCACATTGCAATGCAACTGATGCTCCTTCATGTGTTGCAACAGCACACCACCCGTGCGATGCACGATGCACTTTGGAACCCCCGTTGTACCAGATGAGTACAACACGTACCACGGGTGATCAAAAGAGAAACACTGCGGGCTTACAGGATTGGCGCTACCACTTGCGACAAAGTCGTTGTACGTAATAGTTCCCGCAGGAATAGCTGTTCCTATATTGCTAACGACAACCGTTTCAACAACTGTTGGTAGACCTTTGCGAATTTCTGATAAGCGCTCGAGACAATCGAATTCTTTTCCGTTATACAGATATCCATCTACGGCGAAAAGCACCTTTGGTGCAATCTGACCAAAGCGATCAAGAACTCCATTTGATCCGAAGTCTGGTGATGACGACGAAAAGACCGCTCCAATTGATGCGGCACCAAGCATGACCTCGATGGCTTCAATGGAATTAGGCAACCATGCACAAACCCGATCCCCTGCGACCACCCCACGCGCTTGTAGAGCTGACGCAATAAACGAAACTCGAGCACGCAGTTCGTCCCATGAACGACTGCGCCGATTGCCTGCCTCGTCAATGGCGACTATCGCTTCACCGCCGCCACTTGTTGCCAGCATGTTCTCTACGACACTGAGGGATGCATCAGGGAAAAACCTCGCAGTTGACATCGGCGCACCAGGCTGGGCAGCCAGGAACGACCGCTCCCCTTTATGCCCAACTACTCCACAGTCATCCCACACCAACGACCAAAACCGTTCTGGATGGTTGATCGACCATGCGTGTAAATCGCCAGATTCATTGACTAACTGAGCAAAACGATTCATTCGAGAATTTACGATGCTCTCGCCTGGTGGCATCCACAGGGCTTTGGCTACATCGGGCATCAGCACTAACCTAATGAAGCCGTTACAGGTATTGACAATTAGCGGTTTTTCAGACCGAAATCGAAGGGGAAATCATGAACTGGGGAGCATTTATTACGTGCGCTGTCACGGGCTCGGGAGAGACTGCCCATAAGAGCGACAAGGTTCCGGTTACTCCAGAACAGATTGCAAACTCATGCATTGAGGCTGCAAAAGCTGGCGCTGCAGTTGTGCACATTCATGTTCGCGACCCACGCACAGGTCTCGGCTCGCGCGACACCGAACTGTACGCAGAAGTGGTCGATCGTGTTCGATCGTCCGACACCGACGTGGTCATCAACCTCACCGCTGGAATGGGTGGTGACTTAGTTCTTGGTGGGGATGAAGAAGTATTGCCACTTGCTGCTGGCACCGACATGGTGGGTTCAACCGAACGTCTTGACCACGTCACTCGCTTGCGCCCAGAAATTTGCACTCTTGATTGCGGCACAATGAACTTTTCAAGTGGTGGCGACTACATCATGACGAACACACCGAGCGTGTTGCGCAAGATGGCAAAGATTGTGCAAGACCTCGGAGTTCGTCCAGAACTCGAAGTGTTTGACACCGGCCACCTGGTGATGGTGAAGGATTTGTTGAAGGAAGGCCTGCTCGATGATCCCGTGATGATTCAACTGTGCATGGGCATTGCGTATGGCGCACCAGATGATCCGAACACCTTCATGGCCATGGTGAATCAAATTCCGCAAGGTGCGGTGTTCTCGGCTTTTTCCATTGGTCGCATGCAAATTCCATTCGTTGCCCAGTCGGTACTTGCCGGCGGAAACGTGCGCGTTGGCCTAGAGGACAACTTGTACTTGAACCGAGGCGAACTTGCCACCAACGGCAAACTCGTTGAGCGCGCTGTCAACATTCTCGAGAACATGAACGTGTCCATCATGGGCCCTCAGGAAGTTCGCGAAAAACTCAAGCTCACCAAGCACGCGTAATGACTCATCATGAGCAATATCCCAGGTCTGAAAACCGTTGGCCTGCTCGGTGGCGGAGTTATCGGCGGCGCATGGGCGGCACGTTTTGTGCTGAACGGTGTCGACGTGAAGTTGTACGACATAGACCCGCAGGCAACTCGCAAAATGAATTAGATCATGGTTAATGCACGTCGTGCATATTCCAAACTGACGCTTGCTCCCCTTCCGCAAGAAGGAACCATCACATTTGTGAACACGCCCGAAGAGGCAGTGACCGATGTTGACTACGTGCAGGAAAGCGCACCAGAACGCCTCGAGCTGAAGCAGGAATTGCTCGCTCGAGCCAGTAAAGCCGCATCACCAACCACAGTGTTTGGTTCATCAACGTCGGGACTTCTGCCAACGCAGATCCAAAAAGACATGGTGAACCCAGATCGTTTTGTGGTGGTGCACCCCTTTAACCCCGTGTACCTCATGCCACTCGCTGAAATCTGTGGTGGAGACCTCACCAGTGAAGCAACCAAGTTGCGCGCAAAGGAAGTAGTCACTGCTGTTGGCATGAAGCCACTTATGCTGAGCAAAGAAATTGACGGCTTCATTGCAGACCGTCTAATGGAAGCACTGTGGCGCGAAGCGCTATGGCTCGTGAATGATGGCATTGCTACTGCAGAAGAAATTGATGATGCCATGCGTTTTGGTCCAGGACTTCGCTGGTCGTTCATGGGAACGTTCTTGGTGTATCGAATTGCTGGTGGCGAGGCAGGAATGCGTCACTTCATGGCACAATTTGGTCCTTCATTGAAATGGCCATGGACCAAGTTGATGGACGTGCCGGAGCTCGACGACGTGCTGCTTGAAAAGATTGTTTCGCAAAGCGATGATCAGGCAGGAACTGCAACCATTCGCGAACTTGAAGCCCTACGCGATGACTGCTTGGTTTCGGTATTCCAAGCATTGCGTGGCAATAACTACGGTGCCGGAAAAGTACTTGCGGAATATGAACGGGAACTTTTTGGTCGTGGTCCAGTGCCTGTTCTTGACCCGCTTGGTCCGTCGGTGTCTCACGTGATGACTATTCCAGCGGACTGGACAGATTACAACGGACACACGAATGACTCGCGATACTCACAACTTGTCAGCGAAGCAAGCGACACATTCTTCCGCGCAATTGGTTTCACTCCCGAGTACCTAGCAACTGGTCGCACGTTCTACACCGTTGAGGGCCACACCCGTTATCTTGACCAGACACATTCAGGCGACAAAATAAAGGTGCTTACCCGCGTTGCTTCATACGACGAAAAACGTATTCACCTATGGTCTGAAGTGGTTCGCGAAGATGGTGTTGTTGCGTTTACAGCCGAACACATTTTCTTGCATGTGGACACCAATACCGGCAAGTCGTCGCCAATGGGAAGTGAGATGATGACGAAACTCAAGCCAATCGGTGATGCTCACGCGAAGCTTCCACAACCTGTCGGCATCGGCCGTCGTGTTGGCGAAAAGCCAGCAAAGTAATCGCTCATGAGTGCAGTGGTGTGGACTCCAGGTACCGAAGTACCCGCCCCGCTCAGCATTTACTCCTGCAAAGTTGAACAGGACTGGGTGGACTACAACGGCCACATGACCGAAGCCGCATACCTCACCGCAATGGGTTGGGGTTCTGATGCGCTATTTACGTTCATCGGCGATAACGATGAGTATCGCGCTGCCGGCAATTCGTTCTACACGGTGGAAACCCACATTGTGTATGAAGACGAAGCCTTCCTCGACCAGCCGCTGCATTGCACCACGCTGTTACTCGATGTTGATGCCAAGCGCATGCACATCTATCACGAACTATTCAATTCTGAAACAGGCAAAAGATTGTCGAACTGTGAGCAAATGCTGGTGCATGTTGACATGAAAGCCGGAAAATCGGCACCGATTCTCCCTCATGTCGCCGAAGCATTGAACGCTATTTACGAAGTACACCAACATATTCCAACGCCTGAAAATGTTGGTCGTGTCATGAAAATCAAGCACAAGTAAAGGATCATTATGAATTTTGAACTCACCGACGAACAGCAAGCCATTGTTGACACCACTCGTACCTTCACTGAAAAGGAACTCATCCCGCATGAAGAGCGCGTGGAGAAATTGGGAGATGTACCACCAGATTTGGTGAAGCAGATTAAAGAGCGTTCAATCGCTGCAGGGATCTATGCCTGCAATATGCCTGCAGAATACGGTGGAGGCGGACTTGACTCGTTTGACACCACGCTTGTTGACCGTGAGTTCGGAGCAACATCGTACGCCCTGCACTACATAGTCGCTCGCCCATCAAATATTTTGCGAGCTTGCAAAGATGAACAAATTCAGGAATATCTCATACCCACCATTGCGGGTGAACGAGTTGACTGCTTGGCCATGAGTGAGCCAGACGCTGGGTCTGACGTGCGCGGGATGAAATGCACAGCAGTGAAAGATGGTAAGGACTGGGTCATCAACGGAACGAAACACTTCATTTCTCACGCCGACCTTGCCGACTACACCATCTTGTTCGCAGCGACCGCAGAAGAACAAACCTCCAAAGGACCAAAGAAGAAGATCACCGGATTCCTGGTGGACTTTGACACTCCTGGTTGCGAAAAAGTTGCTGGATACAACTGTGTGTCCAACTCTGGTTACCACAACATGATTATCAATTTTGACAATTGCCGAGTACCAGAAAGCAAAATTCTTGGCGAACTACACGGTGGCTTCGATGTCGCCAACGAATGGCTTGGCTCCACTCGCCTGCAAGTCGCAGCAGTGTGTGTTGGTCGCGCACGACGTGCTTTGAATCTCAGCATTGAGTGGGCCGCAAGTCGTGAACAATTCGGTCAGCAAATTGGAAAATTCCAAGGGGTGTCATTCAAACTTGCCGATATGCAAACTCGACTCGATGCAGCCGAACTACTCACCCTGCGTGCTGCATGGAACGATGCTCACGGAAAATTTGATGACTCCGAAATGGCAATGGCCAAGGTTTTCGCCAGCGAAATGTGCCAGTTTGTTACCGACGAAGCCATTCAGATTTTCGGCGGCATGGGTTTGATGGACGAATTACCACTTGAGCGCATGTGGCGCGACACACGAGTTGATCGCATTTGGGACGGCACCAGCGAAATTCAGCGTCACATTATTTCGCGTCAATTACTCCGCAAATACGGCGGCTGATTTCACCAATGCCCGATCTCTCACGCTTGCTCAACCCACGCAGTATTGCTGTTATTGGCGGCGCCCCTGCTGCACGCGTGGTCGAACAATGCCAGAAGTTGGGATACACAGGCAGGATTTGGCCAGTGCATCCCACTAAGAAGGAGATGCATGGCGTTACCTGCTTTCCATCATTAGCTGATTTGCCCGGCGTACCAGACGCTGCATTCGTTGCGGTAAATCGTCATCTCACCCTTGATGCCATTTCGCAACTCAGCGCCATGGGGGCTGGCGGCGCAGTGTGTTACGCCTCTGGTTTCGCAGAGTCAGGCGATATTGAACTGCAATCCGAACTTGTTCGTCGTGCTGGTGAACTACCTATTCTTGGGCCGAACTGTTACGGATACATCAATGCATTAGACGGTATTGCGCTGTGGCCAGATGAACATGGTTGCCTTCCCGTGAAAAACGGTGTTGGAATCATTTCACAAAGTGGCAACGTAGGAATCAACCTCACCATGCAGCAACGCGGGTTGAACATGGCGTACATGGTCACTGTAGGAAACCAAGCAGGTGGTGGTGTTGAGGATGCACTGCAGTCATTTATTGATGACGACCGCGTGACAGCAATTGGCATGTTCATTGAAGCGGTACGCGAGCCAATCCGTTTCGCTCAACTTGCGCAATTGGCATATAACAAAGGCAAGCGCATCGTTGCATTGCAAACCGGTAAGTCTGAAGCAGGAGCACTCATTGCTGCTTCGCACACCGCTTCGCTTGCAGGTAACCGTCAGGCTTATGCAGCGCTGTTTGAGCGTTGCGCAGTTGCGACTGTGGAGACACCAACAGAGCTGATTGAAACATTAAAGATGCTTGATAACGGTGGCGTACTGAGCGGCTACCGTCTCGCATCGCTGTCATGTTCTGGTGGCGAAGCATCACTTATTGCCGACATGTCAGAGTTTACGAACTTAAAGTTTGAGCCATTTCCCGCAGAGCAAACCGCACGCATTGAGGCAACACTCACCGAACTTGTGCATGTTGCTAACCCATTCGACTATCACACGTTTATGTGGGGCGATAAGCCAGCCATGACCGCAACATTTAGTGAAACCATGCGTGGCGACCACGACGCAACGTTGTTACTGCTCGATGCCCCACCTCGCGAAGACCAAGACTCAAGTAGTTGGCTAGTTGCTGCCGAGGCATTTGCTGCAGCGGCACAAACAACGGGTCGACGCGCAATATGCGTGGCAACTATGTCCGAAAATTTTTCGGAGAGCATGCGCAACTCCATTATGTCGCTTGGTCTGAATGCCGCTCAGGGATTACGCGAAACCCTGGTTGCCCTCGACCGCGCCGCATGGCTGGGAACCCACGCCCCTATCGGGCTTCCTGCTCCTGTTACAGCGCCAGGGGATACAGCCCTGGTTGACGAAGCAGACAGCAAATCCATGCTCGCTTCATGGGGTGTTCCCGTTCCGCAGGGTGCTCGCTGCTCCCGTAATTCAGTGGTTTCAGAGTCTCAGCGCATTGGCTTCCCCATCACACTGAAAGGTCTTGGGCTAGCCCATAAGAGCGAAGCAGGTGCTGTCGCCGTTGGCTTGCGCGACGCCGAACAACTCACTGCCGCGCTGAACGCAATGCCGTCTGAAATCACCGAGTTTTTGGTTGAACAGACCGTCACCGGAATCGTTGCCGAAGTGCTCGTAAGTATCCGTCGGTCCGCCCCACTGGGTTGGCTCATCACGGTTGGCGCGGGCGGAGTTCTTACCGAAATCTGGAAAGACACACAGTGCGTTTTAGCTCCTGCGACCGCACAAGACATACACAGTGCATTGCAGAAGTTGCGCATCGCTCCGATTCTGAATGGCTATCGCGGAAAGCCTGCCGCCAACATTGACTCACTTGTAAGAGCAATACTCACGCTGCAACAACATGTTGTTAAATCCAACCTTGCAGAGGTTGAGCTGAACCCAGTGCTTGTTACCACCACGTCTTCAGTTGCTGTAGATGCACTAATCATCAAGGAGAAATAGCCGATGTCCGTTCACACCACCACTTCACTTGATGGCAAAGTGCTTGAGATCACTCTTGACCGCCCGAAGGCAAACGCCATTGACGCTGCTACTAGCCGCGAATTAAGCAAAGCATTTGTTTCCTTCATGGCAGACCCAGTGCAACGCGTTGCAATTCTTACCGGAGGCGGAGAAAGGTTCTTTTCAGCAGGATGGGACTTGGGTAGTGCCGCAGATGGCGAGTCATTTGAATCGGATTACGGTGCGGGTGGTTTCGGTGGATTTCCCGAATTGCCAAACAGAACGAAACCAATCATCGTCGCCGTTAACGGAATGGCTGTTGGTGGCGGATTTGAAATTGCCATGTCTGCAGACTTCATTGTTGCTGCAGACCATGCACAATTCTTTCTTCCCGAAACACGTGTCGGCGTACTTCCCGATGCAGGTGCTATTCGCTTACCACGACTACTGCCACGTCAGTTAGCCAATGAAATCATCTTCGGCGGTCGTCGTTTAACTGCCGAGGAAGCAATGAGTTGGGGCATCGTGAACAAAATTGCACCAGGTGCCGAATTGATGGGTACCGCTAGAGCACTGGCTGCAGAGATTTGCTTGTCTGCCCCACTCAGCGTTGCTGCAGTACTTGACATCATGCGCGTTACCGAAGACTTGAATATTGCAGATAGCTACGAAGTTATGCGCAAAAACGAGGCCTACATCAAGGCAATCAATTCGGAAGATGCGATTGAAGGCCCAAATGCTTTTGCCGAAAAGCGCGACCCAGTTTGGAAGGGCAAGTAACCCTTACTTCTCTGTTTATTGGGCTTTTGACATGCATTCATCGAGCACGTCAAGAAGTTCGATTCCACGACTGTCTGCGTTTTCAGACTGAAATTCGCGCATCGCATACGAAAAACTGCCATGCATACTTGGCCATGCGCCATGCGTCGATCCGCCAGCCCCCGTATGACCAAACGCCCACTGGTCCATTCCAAGCCGCGAAGGATTGGGGTTTAGCTCGAACCCGACTCCAAATCGAAGCAGTCGACCTGACAATGGATCGTTGCCCACTGAACGCTGTCGACGAGCAATCTCTATGGTTTCGGGCTTCAATAGACGCACACCATCGAGCTCTCCACCATTCACCAACATGGCATATAACCGCGACATGGCATATGCGCTCGCAATTCCACCGCCGCCCGGAAGCTCCGACTTAGCGAACATTGACGTTCCGCGTTCGGCAGGAATCATTCCGTACACATATTGCAAGCGAGGGTCCACGTCGTCTCCCGCCATTGCCGAGTAGTTGTAATTTGCAGCACGTGTTGTTTCGCAGATTCTTGGCAACACCGAATCTGGCGCGCCAATATGTAAATCAAGTTGCAATGGCGAAGCTATTTCTTCCCGTACAAACGTTCCAATACTTCTGCCATCTACTCGGCGCAACAACTCGCTGGCAATCCAACCGTATGTCATGGCGTGATACGAGGGAATACCAAGTGGTGTAATTGGATGTTGAGCTGCAACATATTGCGCCATCAGTATCGGGTCAGAAATTTCTTCGACACTGATTGAACGCTCTAAGCCAGGTACTCCAGCAACGTGTGCAAGCGAGTCGCCAACTGTTACCTGCCCTTTGCCGCCTTCAGCGAACTCTGGCCACACGCTTTCAATCGGCGCCTCCAAGTTCAGCAACCCACGTTCAACCAGCATCATGATTGCAGTGGCGCAAATACCTTTAGTGCCAGACGCAATCACACAAACCGTTCCGTCATCCCACGGCGCCCCATCGCTGCGGACGCCACCCCACAGATCGACTACTTGCTTACCCCTGTGGGTAGCCGCAAACGAAGCCCCAGGTTTTTCTGCGTCGTGATACTTATCAAACACTTTGGCTACCGGTTCAAAACCAGGAGCGACAAACCGTTGTCTCGACATGTTTACTCCTCGATTTTTGTACGACGACGCCGGGCGTCGCGAGTGCTGGTATCTGACTCAGTCGGCACTGTATTGGTGAGCGGCCCAAGTTGATTCACGATCTGTTCAACACTTGGCGCACTTGCACGGGTATGACCGTCAATCGCTTTACGCATTGACGCAACATGTTCTGGAGAGTTACCACAGCATCCGCCAACTATGCGCACACCAGCATCAATTGCCAATTCGGCATATGTGCCCATCAGATCTGGCGTTCCCGAATAGGTAATGGTGGTGCCAACAAACTTCGGAACTCCGCAGTTACCTTTCGATACCACCGGAGTGGAAAAAGCAGACATTTCTGAAACCGAAACCACAATGTCGGATGCACCGACGCCACAGTTGGCACCTATGGCAAGAGGTTTCGGATCAATGCCCGCGAATACACCTTCGAGCGCTCCCGGCATAATGCCCATCATCGTTCGGCCCGCAGTATCAAATGACATCGTGCACACATACGGCATGCCCACGCGGATGGCGGCAAGCGCTGCGGCGCGAGCCTCCTCGGGCGCCGACATGGTTTCAATCCACGCGACATCGGCTCCGCCTTCCTTTAAACCTTCGATCTGTTCCGCGAATGCATCAATTGCCTCGGCTTCGGTCAGTGCTCCAAGTGGTTCAAACAATTCACCCGTTGGCCCAACCGAACCAGCCACCACCACTGGCCTTGGTGCTCTATCGGCAACCTTGCGAGCGATTTGAGCGGCACCCTTTGCCAACTCAAAAGTACGCGACTGCGCATTGTGTAATTTCAAGCGATGACGGTTACAGCCAAAGGTGTTGGTGAGAATGATGTCCGAGCCCGCATCAACAAACTGCTGATGCAAGGACTCCACTCGGTCTGGATGATCAGTAATCCAGAACTCCGGCGGCTCACCCGAGGTAAGACCCATGGCGAAATAGTTAGTGCCAGTTGCACCGTCTGCCAACAACACTTTTCCTGTGAGCAGTAATTGCTCCAGCGAGGATTGCATTGAAAGAGACTAACCCATCACGTTTCCGGCGGTGTCCGCCTGAGTGCGAAGTCGAGAAAACGCTGAGAGGTTGATCGGCATGCCAGTGAATTCACCCATGACTTCAACGGGCGTAATGTCGTGGTCGATTCCCTGCTCTTGTGCCTCAATGAGCGTGCGCATGAACTTGCCAACGAGTGGCGCGTTCTTGAACTGATTACCACTCGTGCCACAGGCCATAAAGAATCCAGGAAGGCTGGACTTGTCATACAGCGGAATCCAGTCGTCAGTTACGTCGTATAAGGCTCCAATTCCAAGCAACTTGTGCGGAATACCAAAATCTGGCAGTCGACGAGCTAATCGCAACATCACGCGTTCAAAGAACTCCACTGAAACAGAATCGTTCCAGTTATCTGCGTCATCCAAGAAGTGCAAGGGATCGCAAGCGGGTTCTGTTGTACCAACATTGAGCAGGTCACCCATGTGCGGGCGGAAGTATTGACCAAGGTCAAGGTCTGCAACAACCGGTGCATTATCTTCCAAGCGGAAGCCTTTTGGCGCAGGTGGCGAAAATACTTCCTGACGCAATGGACGATGATGCACCTTCATCTCGTCGTACACACCAGCCATGCGATTGATTGCTGCCGCATGTGGACCTGCTGCGTTGATCACGATTGGCGCTTCAAAGCGCTCGCCTGTTTTCAGAACTACACCACTAACAACATCGCCATCACGGATTATTTCAGTGACTTCTTTGTGGAAAAGAAACTCGGCTCCATGATGCTTCGCAGCGTGTGCCAAGTTGTGCGCTGCCAACATTGGGTCGTCCATGAAACCACTGAGTGGGTCAAACAACGCCGACAATTGGTCATATGGATCATCAGCAAATGCTGGGTCTTCAATAGCCTTTGGCGGATAAAACTTGCCCGTTTCAAAGGCTGGCCAACGCTTCTTCACTTCTTCTGGTGACAGCACTTCGTATGGAATGCCAAACTCGTCCCACAGTTCGCGCTGACGAAGGCCGTCGTACCCCTCAGTAAGGAACACCAAATAACCCGTCTGAATGTACTTGGCCATGCCGTCTGGGTCTTCGATTCCAACGAATTGATTCCAGTTAAACCAATGCTGTGCGTTTTCCCACGCCATCAAAATGGTGTTGAAGTTGGAATAGGTAAAACGAATGATTGCTGACGATGCGCTGGTTGAACCTGCGCCTGCAGCGCCACCCTTATCAATCACCACAACTTTGCGGCCATGCCGTGAAAGCTCAAGTGCAATAGATGCACCCATCACACCTCCACCAATGATGACTACATCGGTTTTGGTTGTGCTCATACTTGCTGCTCCAGAATTGCATTTGCCCACTTAGCAGTATCGGCAGTGCTGTTAAACGTAAACGAGTGGAGGCCAGCAACGTTGAGTTCATCTGCCTTTACCGCAATGTCATTCAACAACTTGGTTGGGTCGTACCCACCTGGTGCGAACATCAGCGTCAGAGAAGCCTTGTTCTTCTTGAGGTAACGCAACGACTGGCCAACGCCCGTGCGCACACCTACCGACATCAAACGCGTACGGTCAACGACACCTGGAATTCCAAGATTGATTGGCGTGGTGAACCCCGCCGCACGCAAGTCCTTCAACCAGCTCAAAATCAGCGGAGCATCGAAGCACATTTGCGTTGATGCAAGGCCCTTCACACCGTGGCTCTTCAGCAAGGCTTCCTTTTCAATAACGGCATTATGCAGATCACCCTTACTAATGGTTGCATGGCCATCTGGGTACGCGCCGAAGCCAATGGTGTCCACTCCAGGCTTTGCTTCAAGGAAGTCCTTCATGAATGGAAGCGCATATTGGTAGTGAGGCGGCACTTCAGCATCGCCACCGATAATGAACACCTCTTTAATTCCCTTTTCGCGCACCCATGCAGCCAACTTTGCAGCATGCTCTGGTCCTTCAACCAAGCGTGCAGCGAAGTGCGGAACTACGTTGTGACCCTTCTCAAGAAGTTGCTCGCAGAGTTGCTGAGTAGTGGCAATTCCTTTTGCTGGCGAACACGTAACCGACACTGCTGCACCTTTAGGCAGATCTGCAATTGCTTGGTCAAGCGACTTCAACGGCACAAGTTCGTAACGCATGTTGCGCACGAGACGCTGTGCTGCTGGAGAGGTTTTTCCTCCACGCTTGCTTTTGCCGAGAAGTGTCGAAATGATGCTCATTGTTGCTCCGAACTGTGATTTATGTTGTGGGGGTTGAAACTCAGCCGAACGTATCGGGCAGAACAGCCTTGCGCTTAGCAATGTATTCCTGCAACTCTGCATCGATGGCGTCGTCTAATGCAGGCGGTTGATACGAGGCAAGGCGTTCTTTCCACAGTCTGTTGGCGCGCTGTGAAGCGTCCAAACTGCCGTCATCTACCCACTGCTCGTAGCTGTTGTTGTCTGCAGTGTCTGATCGGTAGAAAGCTGTTTCGAAGTTAGCAAACGTATGCGCTGTGCCTAAGAAGTGATTGCCCGGTTCGTTTTCGCGCATTGCACTCATTGCCTGGCCATTCTCGGTGATATCGAGACCCTTACCAAAGGTCATCATCATGCCCAATTGGTCGCAGTCGAGAACAAACTTCTCATAGCCAATCGCAAGTCCACCCTCTAGCCAACCAGCAGAGTGCAACACGAAGTTGGTTCCCGCCATGATCGTCGGAATCAGTGTCGATGCACTTTCGTAGGCTGCTTGTGCATCAGGAAGCTTGGATGCACACAGCGAACCACCTGAACGGAATGGAACGCCGAGACGACGCGCAAGAGCAGCAACGGTGTACAACACCATGGCTGGCTCTGGAGTTCCAAACGTTGGAGCACCAGTGAGCATGGACATGGAACTAGCAAACGAACCGAAGATCACCGGAGCGCCTGGGCGCACGAGTTGACAGAAAGCCATGCCAACGAGTGACTCGGCAAGTGTTTGCGAAATGACACCTGAAGAAGTTGATGGAGCCATTGCTCCAGCCAAGATAAACGGCGTGATGATGCATGCCTGATTGTTCAGTGCGTATACCTCGGCCGATTCCAACATGGTTGCGTCCCACACCAGCGGTGACGATGCATTGATCAAACTGGTCATAACGGTGCGATCTTGCAAGTCTCCGCCAAATGCGATGCGCGCCATGTTCACACTGTCTTGTGCACGCTCACCCGCAGTAACCGAACCCATGAAACCTTTATCGCTGTACTTAATGTGTGCGTACACCATGTCGAGATGTCGCTTGCTTACGGGAATGTCAACGGGTTCACACACCGTTCCACCGGAATGGTGAATGTATGGCGACATGTATGCAAGCTTCACGAAGTTTTGGAAGTCGGCAATGGTTGCGTAACGACGACCATTGTCCAAGTCGTGCACAAACGGTGAACCGTAGTTAGGGGCAAACACTGTTGCATCGCCACCAATCTGGACATTGTTTTCAGGATTACGTGCATGTTGCGTGTACACGCGTGGCGCACTTGCCTGAATGATGCTTCGACACATGCCGCGCGGGAAGCGCACGCGAGTTCCGTCAACGATTGCTCCTGCGTTCTTAAACCGTTCAATCGCGCTTGGGTAGTCGCGAACTTCAACACCAATCTCTTCCAAGATGGTGTCAGCGTTGTCTTCGAGAATTTGCAAACCTTCTTCTGAAACCAACTCGTACGGCTTGATCAAGCGGGTGAGATATGCCTCGCGCTGGGCGTTTGATGTTTTGCGCGAAGATTGGCGAGCCGCGCGGCCGCCTCCTTTTCGGTGATGAACTTCTTCGGTCATATTCTCCCCTAATTCCTTACTTATTCTTGCAGAACCGTTTATGCACGGCGACGCCTGCGCTGACCACCACCAGCACTATCGCCCGAATTTTCTATACGTGGAGGCAGTGTGACCAAAGTCGACAGGTTTGGCGTTGGCGCATACGCGTGCGGAAAGGCCATCGCTGCCACAAAGAGGTCTTGGAAACGTGGCTCTGTTGCCGTCTCAATCTTGGTTACGTGCGTGACCGTGTGTTCCATTTCGCGACGTTGCGCGCGCGAGAGCAAGGCTTTTGCCGCACCCGTTCCCGCAGAGTTTCCAACTGCTCGAACACCTGGCAACGGGCAATCAGGTACCAGGCCAAGCACCATTGCATAGGTTGGGTCGATGTGCGCACCGAAAGCACCGGCAAGTCGAATGTCGTGTACTACTGGTGAACCTGCGTGCTCTACGAGCAAATCGATACCCGCACGAAGTGCGGCTTTTGCCAACTGAATGGCGCGAATGTCGTTTTGTGTGATGAATAATTTTGTATCGCCGTTTTCATACAGCAAGTACGAAAACGTTCGCTCATCTGAAACAACGCGCGATGTCTTTTCCACGAGCGAACCTTGAATCACTCCGTCTTGCGAAATGATTCCCGCCAGGTACATTTCGGCAATTACTTCGATGATTCCCGATCCACACACGCCAGTTACTGGAGTGTCCAGCACTGCTTCAGAAAAGCCTGGTTCATCGGACCACATGTCAATACCAATTGCGCGGAAACGTGGTTCGAGCGTTATTGGATCGATACGGACTTTTTCAATTGCACCAGCTGTTGCGCGCTGACCGCAACTGAGCTGTGCGCCTTCGAATGCAGGACCAGTTGGCGATGAAGCAGCAAACTGCCTCGAAGTATCGCCAAGCACGATTTCGGCATTGGTTCCAACGTCAATGAGCAACTGCATGCTTGAGCCTCGATGCGGACCTTCAGAGAGAATTGCCGCTGCGGTGTCTGCTCCAACGTGACCTGCAATGCACGGACCTACATAGAACGAAGCATTTGGTAAGTGAATATCAAGCTCTTCTGCAGCGCCATACGTTGCTTCGCTTGTTGCCAACACAAATGGCGCTGCACCAAGTGGCGTTGGGTCAATACCTAACAAAATGTGGTGCATGATTGGGTTTCCAACCATCACTACTTCAAGAATTTTGTCTGGTGTAATTGATGCCTTGTCGGCTAATTCGTGAACGAGGTCATTGATTGCGTTGCGAATCACTGTGGTGAGTTCTTTTTCGCCACCCTTGTTCATCATCACGTACGACACGCGGCTCATGAGGTCTTCGCCGAAGCGGATCTGAGGGTTCATCACTCCACTGCTACTCATCACTTCGCCAGTTGTGAGATCAATAAGGTGACCTGCGACTGTTGTTGAACCGATGTCGATGGCGATTCCAAAGATGGTTTCGACAAACCCTGGCCATGCAGCGACGATGTTGCCTGCTACTCCTTCTATTTCAGAACGCTTAATTGCAATGGTCGCACCGCCATCACCTTTGTCAATCGCTCGGTTCACCTGAGAAAGCGCAGTAATGCTGATAGTTGGACGCGCAATGTTGTGCTGCTGTGCGATTGCGTCGCGGATAATCTGCGATGCAGTGACGTCATCACCAAGTTCTGACGGTGCAACCGCTACGTAATACAGGCTGAACGTTGGGTCAACAACGATGACACCCAAATCCAAATCTTTACGCACAATTTGACGGTGCACTTGGCTCATTGCTGGAACGTCAATAACCATGTCACCACACACTTTGGCCATGCATCCAAGGCGGTTTCCTTCTACAAGTGCGCGCTTGCCTTTGTAGTTGATTTCACCCTCAGAAAGTTCAGACAATGAAGACTCAACAGCGTCAATGCCCCACTTTGAAAATGAACCAAAACTTGGAGTGATTTGACAACGACCGCAAATGCCTCGTCCGCCACACACAGAATCGATGTCGGCGCCTAGCTTGCGCGCAGCATCCAACACCGTGGTTCCGGATTCAACGGTGCCGTCTAGACCAGACGGCGTAAAGACAATGCGATGCGACATTACGGGCTATTGCGCTGAACGGCGGCGGCGACCTTCACGATCGCCACGTCCACCAGTTGGAGCATTCGGATCGCGGTTTGCCTTAATCCATGCTGCACAGTCCTGGTCGTTACCGGTCAATACGTCTGCTGCCATGATTGCTGCCTTCACCTCTGGGTGAAGTGGGCTCATGATTGCTGACGTCATTCCAGAAGCCATCGCCATGCTGAGGAACGTTCCAGTGACTTGATTACGGTTTGGCAAACCGAAGCTCACGTTTGAAGCGCCGCACGTGGTATTCACTTTCAACTCTTCGCGCAAACGACGAATCAATGTGAATGCCTGCTGACCGGCTTGACCAAGAGCACCGATTGGCATCACCAACGGGTCAACCACAACATCCGAATAGTGGATTCCGTGATCTGCTGCACGTTCAACAATCTTCTTTGCAACAGCAAAACGGACATTTGGATCCATGCTGATTCCGGTCTCATCGTTCGAAATTGCTACCACCGCAGCGCCATACTTTTTCACCAACGGCAACACGCGATCCAATGATTCGTCTTCACCCGTTACCGAGTTGACCAAGGCCTTGCCTTTGTATACCGAAAGTCCGCGTTCAAGCGCGTCAATGATTGATGAGTCAATTGACAGTGGAACATCAGTAATTCCCTGAACCAACTGAATAGCGCGTGCGAGCAATGCAGGCTCGTCAGCAAGTGGAATACCAGCATTGACGTCCAACATCTGAGCTCCGGCTTCTACCTGAGCAATTGCGTCTGCTTCCACGCGACTGAAGTCGCCATTTTTCATTTCTTCTGCGAGCAACTTGCGGCCAGTTGGGTTGATGCGCTCACCGATCATCACGAATGGACGATCGAAACCAATGACAACTTCTTTGGTTGGCGACGAAAGGATGGTATGGGTCATGACTGTTTCTCGTTTCTATATATTTATTAAATGTTCGGAGTTTCTTCTTCGTCTTCTTCAAGCTCTTCGAGTGCAGCGAGATCTTTTGCTGCAACCGTAAGTTGCTCAACATCCTTTTCGAACCCACCCGCATAGGCAAGAACACCCAAGCGTTGGCGAGTCCACTCTTCTTCCAATCTGTCGGCTACCGACTGAGCAGCAAGAGCCATGTCACCTTCAAGCGGCAAGGTTTCGCGACTCCACTGAGCAACATCTTCTTCGGCGGTGTAGATGTTTGCCTTGCGCTTCGCGCGGTCGATGGCTCGCTGGAACTTTGCACCCAAAATAACTTGATAGCGCTCACGACCCATCTGCGCATTTACCTGCGCGGGAATATCACGCCATTTAATTATGACTATCGAATTTCCACCACGGGCCATCAGTTCACACTCACATTTCTCTTTGCAGCAGATTGAAACTCTACGGGAATTGACGCCTCTAAACCTTGCACACCAACGTGTCGATGCTCGAAGTTGAGCCCCAACATTTCTGCAGCTTCTTTTGCTATTGCGATCAGCGATTCATCGCTGACTTGTGAGAAATACATCACTTTTGTGTAATTGCCAAAGTACATATCGCGCAATTGTGGATGCGTATCGAGCCCAAGACCCTCCCACACCAACGCACGGAAGTGTTTGGCAAGAAAGTCAGTGAGGTAAAACGTTCCTGGCTCGGCATCCTGCACTTCATTAAACAACGACGAACCTGCAAAGAACTCGTAGCAATGCGCACCCGAAATTCTCTCAACACCCGGGTAGTCCAACAACATGGCGTCGATCTGCCCACCCGTTCCGCAGTCGGCGTAGCCAACAAACGTGGTTCGGTTGCCTCGTGCGTCTAGATGTTCACGCAATGCAGGAACGATCCCTTCTGGACGATTATGCAAATTGGCAGGCAGGTATCGCACTTCAACAGCATCGGCAAGACCATTGCGCTTGAGTACTTCGCGCAACTCGCTTACGAGTGCACCACACGCAATAATCAGTGGACGCTCGCCCGCCGACATGTGCGCGTTACCAGTAGCGAATCAGGCGACCGAAGGGCCAGGAGGCTCAGCAGTGCGAACGCGACGTGCGTTGACCAAAGTCTTTGCGGTCTCTGAAGCAACTGCGGCATCTCGGCAGTAAGCATCTGCGCCAACAGCTGCGCCGAACTCTTCGTTCAACGGCGCTCCGCCAACCAAGATGATGTACTTGTCACGAATGCCGCGCTCTTTCATGGTGTCCACAACGACCTTCATGTACGGCATGGTTGTGGTGAGCAATGCCGACATTCCAAGAATGTCTGGCTGATGCTCTTCGAGCGCTGCAATGAACTTGTCGGCGTCGGTATTGATTCCGAGGTCAATCACTTCGAAACCAGCACCTTCCATCATCATGGCAACCAAGTTTTTGCCAATGTCATGAATGTCGCCCTTCACTGTTCCGACAACCACTTTGCCAATTGACTCAGCACCAGTTTCTGCAAGCAGTGGACGAAGGATGTTCATTCCGGCCTTCATTGCATTCGCAGCAAGAAGCACTTCTGGCACAAACAGAATTCCGTCACGGAAGTCAACACCAACGATGCGCATTCCTTCTACAAGAGCATCCTGTAACACTTTGTCCGGGCCCCAACCGCGGTCCAACAAAATGGTGGTTCCTTCAACAATCTCGTCGCCAAGACCGTCGTACAAGTCGTCGTGCATCTGTGCCACAAGGTCTTCGTTAGAAAGACTCGCAAGATCAATGTCGTCAAAATCGCTCATAGGTACTCCCGTTACTGAGTGGAGCCGAGATATATCACGGCGAGGAAAAGGTTATCAGGGCAGCCTTACAGCCACCTATTCATCTGTCGTATTTAATGGTGGCGATAGAAATCGACAATTTCAGGGGCCAACGGAGTTTTTCCCAAAATGATGTCTGCAGCCTTTTCAGCAAGCATCATGACCGGGGCGTAAATATTGCCATTCGTTACATATGGCATGACCGAGGCATCTACTACCCGGAGACCTTGCATTCCCCTCACCCGCATGGTGGCAGGGTCGATTACCGACATCTCGTCGATGCCCATTCGGCAGGTGCACGACGGGTGGTATGCAGTCTCACCGTCTTTGCGCACCCAGTCCAATACCTCGGCGTCTGTTGCAACAGATGGGCCCGGTGAAATTTCACCGCCACTAAATGGTGCGAATGCTGGTTGATTCAAAATTTTGCGAGCAGCAGCAATGGCTTCAATCCATTCCTGCTTGTCCTCTTGCGTTGACAGGTAATTGAACGTAAACGCCGGCTTGTCACGAACGTCGCCAGACGTCACTTTTAAACTTCCCCGCGAATTTGAATACATCGGCCCAATGTGAACCTGGTAACCATGACCGCTTGCCGGCGCTGTTCCGTCATAGCGAACAGCGATTGGCAAGAAATGGAACATGAGGTTTGGATACTTCACTGTGTTATTACTGCGAATGAATCCACCGGCTTCAAAATGATTTGACGCTCCTGGACCCTTGCGAAATAGCCAGGCGAATCCAATGAACGGTCGCCTCCACATTTTCATCATGGGATTCAGTGATACGGGCTGAGTTGAGGAATGCTGCACATACACCTCGAGGTGATCTTGCAGGTTTTCACCTACCCCTGGTAAGTGATGTACCGGCGTAATTCCCACCTTGCTCAATTCATCGCTATTTCCAATACCTGAAACTTGCAACAGCTGTGGCGAGTTAAACGCTCCACCACACAGGATCACTTCCTTTGCTTGCACAGAACGCTTGCGACCAAATGGCAACTCGTACTCCACGCCAGTTGCAGTTTTGCCATCGGTTAACACCTTCGTCACCAATGCCCGACACTGCACTGTGAGATTCTTGCGATGCTTCACGGGGTGCAGGTACGCACGTGCTGCGCTGTAACGACGACCACGCTTCACATTGCGATCAAATGCCGCAAAACCTTCTTGTTGATATCCGTTTACATCTTGCGTAATTGGATGACCAGCTTCTTTCACCGCCTTGAAGAATGCACCGAACAACGGGTTCTTTACTGCTCCGCGCTCCATGTGCAAAGGACCGGATTTTCCACGGAACTTGTCAGAAGGATCAGCGGCAATACACGACTCCATTTTCTTGAAGTACGGCAAGCAATGCGCATAATCCCACTCACCCATTCCTGGGTCGGCTCCCCAACGTTCGTAGTCAAGTGGATTTCCCCGCTGAAAGATCATTCCGTTAATGCTGGAAGAACCACCAAGAATCTTTCCTCGACCATGTGTAATGCGACGACCATTCATATGTGGTTCTGGTTGCGAGGAGTACATCCAGTCATAGAGCTTGTTTCCTATAGGAAACACCAGTGCAGCAGGCATATGAATGAACACATCAAACCAGTAATCGGGACGACCGGCTTCAAGTACCAGAACTGAATTGTTCGGATCTTCGCTCAATCGATTAGCGAGAGCACAACCAGCCGAACCACCACCAACAATGACGTAATCAAAAGACTTTTTCACGCGCTCATTCTGCCACGGAAACACAAAAGTGGCGGGGCTTTCGCCCCGCCACTTTTTCACATTTTTTGTGAAGTACTTCTGAATTAAATCAGCTGAACCAAGTTGACCATGTTGCTTCGTTTGCAGCGATCCAGTCGCTTGCAGCCGTTGCTGGGTCAACCTTGTCAATGTCTACTGGTCCAAGGAATGAAAGCTGATCATCGGTGGTGAGGGCAAACTTCTGGAAGAAGTTGAATACCTTTCCATCCTTTGCAGCCAACTTCGTTGAAGCAATCTTGAAGAGCAGATCTTCTGGATAGTCACCATCGCACTTTGCTCCATCCACTGCACAATCAACGGTTGGTGCTGGCAATGCGATGTTCTTCAAGTTGTACTTGCCTACTGCACCCGATGGGCTCCAGTAGTAAAGCAACACTGGTTTCTGCTCCGCTGAAAGAGCCGAAATTTCTGCTTGAGTTGCTGCTTCTGAACCTGAGAACTGAACCTGGAAAGGCAGGCCAAGGTTGGCAATGATTGCTTCGTCGTACTGGCTGAACGATGGGTCCATACCAAGGAAACGACCATTGTCACCAGTCGCTGCAGTAGCAAATGCTTTTGCAACTTCTGGATCCTTCAAACCTTCCCACGAGGACAATTGTGGGAACTGAGTAAGCGCATAGTCCGAAACGAACCAGCCGATTTTGCCAACTGCGCCAAGATCACCCATGTTGGTGACTGAGCAATCATCGATGAATGCCTGCTCATCAGCAACTACGCCTGATGGCCATACTTCAACGCTGGCATCAATATCACCGCTTGACATACCGGCGAACATTGCGTTCTCGTCGATGTCAACGATTTCTACTGGGTTGCCAAGATTCTTTTCGATCAATTGCTTGACGATTTCCACTTCAACTGCCGAAGCCGACCAGTTGTTGCGAGCAATCTTGATGGTTTCTGTACCTGTTGCATCGAGGTTTACCTCTGGTGCTGCACAACCGTCTGTAGCGGCTGCTGTGGTATCTGATGCCGTGTCGATTCCGCCGCAGGCTGCTCCAATGAGCGATCCCACTGCGACAAGACCGACGACGAGCAATTTCTTGCTTGAACGCATGTTCTCCCCTTTTGTTATGAATGCACCGAAGGTGCGCGTTTCCAGCATAACCAAGCCTTGGAGACATTGATAGGAGTGGAACTAAGGTATGAGCGTGTCTGGGGATGCATTCAATGCAATTGAAGTTCGCAATGTTTGGAAAGTATTTGGTCAAGGCTCGCCCGAACCCGCAATTGCGCTAGCCAAAGCAGGTTCAACGCGACAAGACATCATCTCCAGCATTGACCAAACCGTTGCCGTTCGAGACGTTTCCTTCAGCGTTGCGCGCGGCGAGACATTTGTGGTGATGGGTCTCAGTGGTTCAGGTAAATCAACGCTCATTCGATGCCTGTCGCGACTCATTGAACCGACGGCCGGCGAAGTCTTGCTCAACGGTGAAGACCTACTTGCCATGAATGACGACCAACTGCGCGAAGTTCGTCGTGGAAAAATAAGCATGGTGTTCCAACACTTCGGACTGTTTCCGCACCGCAAGGTAATTGACAACATTGCCTACGGTTTAGAAGTTCAAAAAGTTGACAAGGCAACTCGTCATGCACGAGCAACCGAAGTGCTCAACATTGTTGGGCTTGACGGCTGGGCCGATCGATATCCACAACAACTCTCTGGTGGAATGCAGCAACGAGTAGGTCTGGCTCGCGCACTTGCTGTTGACCCAGAGATCTTGTTGTTTGACGAACCCTTTTCTGCACTTGACCCACTCATTCGCAAAGAGATGCAAGATGAGTTAATCCGTTTACAAAAGACGATGCAACGGACCATTATCTTCATTACTCACGATTTTGCAGAAGCACTTCGGCTGGGCGATCGCATTGCGATCATGAAAGACGGATCATTTGATCAAGTAGGAACTCCAGAAGAAATCGTGTCCAACCCCGCAACACCATATGTACGCGAATTTGTTAACGACGTTCCACGTGCCAAGGTTCTAAGTGTTGGCGCGGTAACGGTTCCAGGATCTGCTCCACATGGGGCACGAACTGTAAGCGCGACTTCAAGAATTGAAACGATTATCCCCATGTTGCTCGACAACGATGAAGCCATTCGTGTTGTTGATGACAATGGCACAGAAATCGGTGTCGTAAATCGCCACAACGTTGCAAGCATGTTGCAAGCCGAACAACAATGATCAAACGGTATCGATCCTTAGCGATATCTGTAGTTGTCATTCTTATTGGTTTGCAGGTTCTCGGTAGCGGTGGATTTCCAAAGTCGTGGAACATCGGTCTTTCAGAGCCAATTAACACGTGGCAGTCATGGATCCGTTCAAACAGAGATCAACATTGGATGTTTACATTCATTCTCAACCCCATTACCTGGACAGTTGAACTCGGGCTAAATGTCACCGAATCGTTTATTGGTTGGCTCCCTTGGTTCATTCCGCCGGTGGTGGTATTTGCCATTATCGCTAGGCGTAAAAAGTGGGTTATGGCCGGCTTCGCGGCGTTTGCCGTGGTGTATCCGGGGCTTGTTGGTGTGTGGCAGGAAAGCATCGAAACCATTTCACTCATGGCGGTTTCTGTGGGTATCTGCATCCTTTTGGGCGTCCCAATTGGGGTGTGGACTGCACTGAACAAACGTGTGGAATCCACCTTGCGCCCTGTTCTTGATGCCATGCAAACCGTTCCAGCAACGGTGTATCTCATACCCATCGTGCTGCTCTTCGGTATCGGCAAAGTTCCTGCTGCAATTGCGACCGTGGTGTATGCACTTCCACCAATGATTCGACTTACATCACTTGGTGTTCAACAAGTACCGCGTTCAGCAATTGAAGCGGGGCAAATGTTCGGTGCAACAAAGCGGCAAATACTTTCACGCATTCAATTACCTCTTGCAGTTCCATCAATCGTGGCGGGCATCAATCAAACCGTGATGATGGCTCTGGGAATCGTGGTCATTGCAACACTGGTTGGTGCAGGAGGTCTTGGTCAGGAAATCAATCAAACCGTTCGACAGCTTTCCCCAGGTCGTGGGCTTGTAGTCAGCCTTGCAGTTGTAGCAGTTGCATTTGTTCTTGACCGCGTCAGCATGGCACTTATTTCACAGCCGGGATCCAGCACGGTGAAAACTTCTCGGAAAGCATTAATCGGTTTTGTTGCCGCTCTTGTTCTTGCAACGCTTATTGGGCGAATTATTGGTTGGCATCAGTTCCCAATTTCTTTTGGAACATCATTTGCCGATCCAATTGATACTGCTGTGAATTGGTTCCGCGACACGTTCTCGTTTATTACACGACCATTTAATGACTTCATTGTGCGTGATGTATTGATTCGCGCTCAAAAATTGCTCAACAGCACCTTGTCGTGGCAAATGATCATTTTCGCTGCAATGGTCATTTCATATGTTGTTGCAGGATGGAAAATGGCGGTCACTACCGCCATTGGAGTGCTCACCATTGGTCTAACTGGACGTTGGCTAGACGCCGTTGACACACTCTCGCAAACTGTGGTTGCAGTAATTCTCTCGGTGCTCATTGCACTTCCCATCGGAGTTTGGCTTGGTAGACGTCCTCGAGCAGAGGCCGCACTTTCGCCAATCTTGGATTCGCTGCAAACTATTCCACCTTTGATTTACGCAATTCCATTCGTCATGATTTTTACCGTTGGGCCAGTGCCCGGTGTGGTTGCCGCGGTTGTCTATGCAATTCCTCCAGGAATTCGACTCACCTCTCTCGGCATTCGCCAAGTAAATAAGGAATCAATAGAAGCTGCAACAACTTTTGGCGCAACTGATCGCCAGGTGCTTTGGGGCGTGCGCATTCCTCTTGCCATGCCAAGCATCATTTTGGCTATCAATCAAATGGTGATGATGGTGCTCGCAATGGCCATCATTGCTGGAATGGTCGGCGGCGGCGGCTTGGGATACCGATCGATTGAGGCATTGACAGGACCGAATAAAGGTCTTGGTGCAGAAGTTGGCGTTGCAATCGTGATTATGGCGACGATCTTGGATCGCTTAACGCAAGCAACGGCAAAGCGATTGCAAGCGCCCGCAGCGATTTAGCAACGACTATTTGGTTGGAAACGCGCCGAGCATTTTTGCTGCGGACAACGTATTTTCGAGCAAGCAACCAATGGTCATTGGACCGGTTCCACCTGGCATTGGCGTAATTGCACCTGCAACTGCTTGAACTGCATCGAAATCGACGTCACCAACAATCTTTGCTTCTTCACGAGAAACACCAACGTCAACAACTGTGGCGCCAGGCTTCACGTGATCGGCGGTAATGAGACGAGCAATACCTACACATGAAACGATGATGTCGGCTTCGCGACACACAGCTTTCAAATCTTCCGGTGATGTGTGTGAGTGCGTGCACGTTGTTGTTGCATCGCCACCCTTGCGAATGAACAAGATCGTTTGTGGAAGTCCAGTAAGTGTTGAACGACCGATGACTACAACCTTCTTACCTTTGGTCGGAATTTCGTAGCGCTCAAGCAAACGCATCACTCCAAGAGGTGTGCACGGTGCATGCCCAGGAAGACCACGCATGAGGCGGCCCATGCTGCGCTCAGTCAATCCATCAACATCTTTTTCGGGTGGCAGCAACGCAAGCACCGGCTCTGCGTCAAGATGCTTTGGCAACGGCAACTGCACCAAAATTCCATGCACCGTTGGGTCTGCTGCAAGTCTGCGCACTTCTGCTTCAACTTGTTCTTGTGTTGCATCATCTTCAAGATGCACGCCAACCGAAATCATTCCGGCCTCTTGTGCTTTCTTGTGCTTGCTTGCCACATAAATATGACTTGGCTTATCGCCACCAACCAACACCGTTGCCAAGCACACTGCTGGCGAACCAGCAGCCTCAATCTCTTTGCGCAAACGCGCAACAGTTTCGTCGCGCAAGTTGTTGCCATCCATCAAGATGGCGCCACCCGGCGTGCGCTTATATTCAGTGCTCATGAAAGACCGACGATTTCGCCGTTCTCATCAAAGTCGATGATTGCTGCAGCTGGTTTTGTTCCAAGACCTGGCAGTGTGCGCATGTCGCCACAAATTGGATATACGAAGCCTGCACCGACCGATGCACGAACTTCGCGCACGTTGAGCGTGTGGCCCTTTGGTGCACCCTTCAATGAGGCATCCCCCGAAATCGACAAGTGCGTCTTGGCAATGCACACCGGCAGGTGACCGAACCCGTTGTCGGTGTAGTTCTTCAACTGCTTAGTAGCAAGAGCCGAATACGTAACGTTTGCTGCGCCGTAGATGGTCTTAGCAACAGTCTCAATCTTTTCTTTGAGCGATGCTTCGTCCTTGTAGAGCATGTGGAAGTTGTTGGTTTCGTTGCAAGCTGCTTCAACCGCTTTCGCCAATTCAACTGCACCTGCACCACCATCCGCGAAGTGCGTGCACAAGGCAACGCGGGCTCCAGCAGATTCTGCAATCTTGCGAATTGCATCGTGCTCTGATGGGTGGTCGGTTGGGAACGAGTTAATGGCAACCACTGGAACTACGCCGTGCGCCTTTACGTTTTCGATCTGTGCGCGCAGGTTCTCGCCGCCCGACTCAACGTCTGTTGGGTTTTCTGCGAGCAAGTCTGGTGGCAATGCTTTTCCAGCAACAATCTTGTACTTGCCGGAGTGAGCCTTCAATGCACGCACTGTTGTTACCAACACTGCTGCGTCTGGGGTCATGCCCGAGTAACGGCACTTGATGTTGAAGAAGCGCTCTGCACCCATGTCGGCGCCGAATCCTGCTTCGGTGATGAGGTAGTCACCACAATGAATGCCGATCATGTCGCCGATGATGGATGAGTTACCGTGCGCAATGTTTCCGAATGGACCTGCGTGCACGATAACTGGAGTATTTTCCAATGTCTGCAAGAGGTTTGGCTTAATTGCATCGCGCATGATGACCGACATTGAGCCGGCAGCACTGAGCTGCTCTGCTGTTACTGGTTCACCCTTGGTGTTGTATCCAACAACGATGCGAGCGAAACGCTTACGCATATCTTCAAGCGATGTTGACAACGCAAGAATCGCCATCACTTCTGATGCTGCAGTGATATCGAATCCGGTTTGACGAACGACGCCGTCTTCCTTCGTACCAAGACCAACGATGATGTTGCGCAATGAACGATCGTTGACGTCAATAACTCGGCGCCATGTGATGTTGTCCATGTCGAGATCGAGCTCGTTGCCCTGATGCAAATGGTTGTCCACCATTGCCGACAAGAGGTTGTGTGCTGCGGTTACTGCGTGGAAGTCGCCGGTGAGGTGCAAGTTAAGCAATTCCATTGGAATTACTTGGCTATAACCACCACCTGCAGCGCCGCCCTTGATACCAAAAGTTGGTCCCATTGATGGCTGACGAAGGCTGATGATGGCGTTCTTGCCAATGTGCTTGAACGCCTGTCCGAGACCAACAGTTGTTGTGGTCTTTCCTTCACCGAGTGGAGTCGGCGTAATTGCCGTTACGACGACATACTTTGCCTTCGGACGTGACTTCAATTCGTCGATCGCATCAAGACTGATCTTTGCAAGGCTCTTGCCGTATGGCTCAAGTAGATGTTCGCCAATACCCATCTGGGCAGCGATGTCCTTCAACGGAAGTGGCTTACCCGCGCGTGCAATTTCAAGATCTGATGGAAACGACATATTGGAGACTCCCCGTTCAATGGCCACCACGTGGCGATTTGGTCGCACCACTATATAGGAGCAACGGTGCCTGATATATGACAAACCCCGTATGGATTTACCCTTCATTTCGAGCATTTCCTGTAATAGTTGGAGCACATGAGCGCCAGCTTGCCCATCATCGATATTTCGCCGTTGCGAACTGGGTCGCACGACCCCACATACAACAAAGCTTCGGGCGACCTTTATGCGGCACTCAGCGAGATCGGCTTCGCCATCGTGGTCGGTCATGGAGTCGATCCACAGATCACCGCGAACATGCGTGCCGCGGTGAAGGCAGTGTTTGATGCTCCGCGCGAAACCTTGCAGCGCAACATGGTGGTCAAAGGCAACTATCGCGGATTCGTGCCGCTTGGATATTTCACTCCAAATTCCGGAAAAGGGAAAGCCGACCAGTACGAAGCGTGGAAGCTGCATTACGAAACAGATGCAAACGACCCCATTCGCGCTCAGTGTGATTTATATGGCCCGAACGTGTGGCCAGCAATTGATGCAGACGTTCGCACGCCAATCATGAATTACTGGCATGCATTAGATGCAGTGAGTGAAACACTGATCATTGCATTGTGCGAACAACTCGGTGTTGACCCATCTGTGCTGTTGTCGTGCATGACCATGCCACTCACCAACATGACATTGCTCAACTATCCACCAGTTGAACCACAAGCAGACACCTGGGGAATTCACCCACACAAAGATTTCAATCTGCTCACGCTGCTCGCTCATGATCCAATTGGCGGATTAGAAGTGCGAACGCGCAACGACGAATGGATTAATGCTCAGTGTCCAGAAGACGGCATGGTGCTCAACGTTGGCGACATGTTGGAGTTATGGAGCGGTGGCAGGTTGTTGTCTACTCCACACCGTGTTTTCAACAAGTCAGGCAAACCACGACAATCTTTCCCTTACTTTTCTAAACCTCGATGGGATGTTGTGGTGCAACCACTTGTTGAACCTCTTGCGGGGTTCGAACGCGTGCCACTTCATGTCGGTACGTCTGCTGCAGACATCTGGTATTCAAATTGGCCAGACACGTCAAGCACTGACCCAGCACAAGTGCTCGGAAAATTTGATTAGTTATTTTGGTAGCGGCGAGCCAAGTCGCTTGCGCACTGCTTGATTCATCTCATCATCAAAGCCGCGAACGTGCCTCTCGCATAGCTCTGCTGCAGCGTCACCATCTCCGGCTGCAAGTCGCTCAAACATTTCACCGTGTTCTTGCACCGCGTGTTTCATGTCGGCAACGTCTGCAATGTACAAATGCCACAAGCGATCACTTTGTGCGTACATCATGTCGAGCGTTGCGGTAAGAAAACGATTGCCCGCCGCATCCCACACAATTTCGTGACAACGGCGGTCGATCTTCATCAGGTCGTCATTCGTTGCGCCTGGTTCTTCCGCCAGTGCAAGTACTCGCGCCATTTCATCCCAATGGTCTTGCCTGCCACGCTTGGCAGCAAGTCGCATGGCGTATGGCTCAAGCAGTGCGCGGGTCTCGTACAACATGCTGAGTTCCATGACGTCAATTCCCGACACCAACATGCCGCGACGAGGGATGACCGTGACGAACTGGTCCCGGGCCAAACGCTGGAGGGCCTCTCGAATTGGGGTTCGACCGATGCCCAGCTGAGCCTGGAGGTTCTCCTCTTTAATAACGTCGCCCGGGGCTAGTTCGAGGCGGACGATCTTGTTCCGGATCTCGAGATAGGCCTGCTCGCTCAGCGAAGTACTCACGCGCGACATCATATCCCGATTTTTACGTGATGATATTGCGCTGATATACTACCAAAATTCAATTGTGGCCTCGCCCAACGGGGGTGCGGTCCTCTTTTCGGGGGTATCTCGTGAGTGAATTTCCAAGTCGCGCAAAGTGTGTCGTTATCGGCGCCGGAATCGTGGGTAACTGTCTCGTTGGCCACCTGAGCAAGCTCGGTTGGACCGACATGGTGCTCATTGATAAGGGACCATTGCCAAACCCAGGCGGGTCCACCGGTCACGCATCAAACTTCATTTTCCCAACCGACCACAACAAGGAAATGGCACTGCTCACCCTCGCTTCACAGCAGCAGTACATCGAGCACGGCATGAACAACACCTCTGGTGGTATCGAGGTTGCTCGTACACCAGAGCGCATGGAGGAATTCAACCGTCGCATGACGTCGGCAAAGGCATGGGGCATCGACTCCAAGTTGCTCACACCAGCAGAAATTAAAGAACTCGTTCCGTTCATTAACGAAAAGATTTTGCTCGGCGGCTTCTACACACCAAGCGTGTCGGTTGTTGACTCACTACAAACCGGAACTTTGATGCGTGAAAGTGCAGTGAAGGCCGGACACTTGAAAGTGTTTGCAAACACCGAAGTACTCGACCTCGAAACCAAGAACGGTCAAATCTCTGCTGTTGTTACCAACAAGGGTCGCATTGAAGCCGAATACGTTGTTATTGCTTGCGGCGTGTGGAGCCCACGCATTGCCAAGATGGCTGGCGCAAACATTCCACTCACGCCAGCTGTTCACCAAATGGCAGACGTTGGACCAATCGACGTGTTGCAAAAGACAAACGCAGAAGTTGCATTCCCAATCGTTCGCGACATGGACACCTTCTGCTACGAGCGTCAATCAACTGGCTCGATGGAAGTCGGTTCATACGCGCACCGCGCAATCTTCATGCACCCCGATGACATTCCTTCAAACGAAGCATCGGCGCTCTCGCCTACCGAATTGCCACTCACCATGGACGACTTCGATCCACAGATGGAACAAGCAATCGAACTCATGGAAATGCTCGGCGATGCCGAAATTAAGTACGCCATTAATGGCTTGCTCTCACTTACACCAGACGCAATGCCAGTGCTTGGCGAAACCGTTGAAGTGAAGAACTTGTGGTCGGCTGCTGCAGTGTGGATTAAAGAAGGTCCAGGCATTGCACAACTCGTGGCCGAATGGATGACATACGGCTACCCACACTTGTGTGACCCGCACTCATCAGACATCAGCCGCTTCTACCCACACGAGAAGACTGAGCACCACATTTACGCACGTTGCAATGAGCACTTCAACAAGACGTACGGAATTGTGCACCCGCGCGAACAATGGGCATCACAACGCAACATGCGTCGTAGCCCGTTCTACCCACGCGAAGAAGCACTCGGCGCAACATTCTTTGATGCCCGCGGTTGGGAGCGCCCACAGTGGTTCGCATCGAATGCAAAGCTCGTCGACAAGTTCCCAGAAGTGTGCGCACCTCGCGAGCACGAGTGGGATGCACGCTGGTGGTCACCAATCACTAACGCAGAGCACATGCAAATGCGCGAATCAGTTGGCATGGTGGACCTCACCGCGTTCAACGAGTTTGACTTTGAAGGCCCAGGCGTAGTCAACTTCTTGCAATACGTCTGCGTCAACAACGTTGATGTTCCAGTTGGCCGTTCGGTCTACACACCACTGCTCACCCCTGGTGGCGGTTTCCGCGGTGACCTCACCATCATGCGACTTGGCCAGGAGCACTTCCGTGTAATCACCGGCGCATTCGACGGTGGACGCGACAAGTACTGGTTCAAGAAGTACATGCCAACAGATGGTTCCGTCACATTCACCGACATGAGCCAAGCACTCTGCACCATTGGTGTGTGGGGACCAAACGCTGAAAAGACCATGGCGAAGGCAACACAAACCATCGATGCTGAAGGCAAGTTGATTCCATTTGATGTGTCGCAAGCAAACTTCCCATACGGATCAGTGCGCGACGTATTGATTGACGGTGTACCTGCAACCATGTTCCGCATTTCATATGTGGGAGAAAATGGTTGGGAGGTCTACACACGCATGGAACACGGTCTTCGCATGTGGGACACCATTGCAGAAGCTGGAAAAGAATTCGACATCATTCCAGTTGGAATGGGCGTGTACGCAGTAACCGGTCGTATCGAAAAGGGTTACCGCCTCATGGGTGCAGAACTCGAAAGCGAATACACACCAGTTGAAGCAGGTTTGGCTCGTCCGAAGGTGAAGTCAGCAGACTTCATTGGTAAGGCCGAATACATGAAGGCACGTGAAGAGAAGCCAGCGGCAATTATGTGCACACTGGAAATTCTTGACCACACCTCGAAGTCGGGCATCAAGCGTTACCCAACTGGTGGCAACGAACCAATTCTCACCAAGACTGGCGAGCGAATCGTTGACGCCAAGGGTCGCGTTTCGCGCGTCACCACTGCAGGCATGGGACCATCGCTTGGCAAGTACCTCTTGCTCGCCTACCTCACTCCAGAGCATGCTGTTGAAGGCAACGAACTGCGCGTGATGTACATGAACGAGTTGTTCCCTGTGAAAGTCGCACGAGTTGGCAGCCAACCGCTGTTCGATCCGACCGACGCACGCATGAAGAGCTAAGTATCTCGTCATGAACATTCTCGTTTGCGTGAAGCGCGTGCCAGCTCCTGGCGCGCGCATCAATATCACTGAAGATGGTCAAGCAGTCGACACTGCGTTCCTCGGATTCACCGTTAGTCCGCACGAAGAGTGCGCCGTCGAACAAGCAGTGCAACTCGTAGAGAAGCACGGTGGCGAAGTCACCGTGCTTACTCTTGGCCCAGCAGAAGCCGAAGAGCAGTTGCGCACCGCAGTCAGTGTTGGTGCAGCTAAAGCCGTGTTGGTTCCCATTACCGAATCGGACTGGGATCCACAGCGCACCGCCCAAGCAATTGCTTCAGTGATTACCGATCTTGAAAACGCAAACGGCAAGTTTGATCTGGTGTTGTTTGGAAACGAATCCGCAGACTCTTGCGGCTATCAAGTTGGTATCCGCGTCGCCCTCAAACTCGGTCGTCCAATGGTAAATGGCGCAAAGGGCCTCGACATTGAAGGCAGCGTTGCCAAGGTGCGCCGCGAAAGCGATGCAGGTCAAGAGATCTACATGTTGCCAATGCCTTCTGCGGTTGGCGTAAAAGAAGGAATTAACCTGCCCCGCTATCCAACGATGAAGGGACGTTTAGCGTCAAAGAAAGTCGACGTCACTCGCACAGAGTCAACCGGATCGGTTGGTGGGTTAAAGATGATTCAACTTCAGCGCCCACCAGAACGCGTGAGCAATACGCAAATTTTAGGAACCGGTCCAGAAGCAGCATCTGCTGTTGTTGACCTGCTCGAAGAATTAGGAGTATTTAAATGAGCGTTCTTGCCGTAATTGAACATGATCGCGGCACTATTGCTTCAGCATCGCTTGGCGTGTTAACCGCCGCGCGCAATCTTGCATCGCAAATTGGCACCACACTTGAAGCAGTAACTGTCGGCGCAAACGCTGACGCACTTTCGTCAGTTGCCGCTCAATACGGAGCAACCGCAGTGCACCAAGCACACCACGCAGCGCTGACCGACTTTGGTCCAGAAGCATGGGGTGAAGCAGTTGCACAAGTTGTAAAAAAGATTTCGCCGCAAGTAGTAATCGGCACTGGAACAGAACGCGGTCACGAAGTTGTTGCTCAAGTTGCTGCACGTCTTGACTTGCCTGCATCAATGAACTGCACCGAATTTGATTCGTCATTTACTGGTGATCAACCGTTGAAGGTGGTTCGCGCACGCTGGGGTGGATCGCTGCTTGAGCAAGCCGAAGTTGATGCACCAATCAAGTTGGTCACGCTTGCTAACCACACGGTTGAAGCAGTTGAATCTCCAACATCTGCAACCAACACAGTTCACGATGTTGAACTCAATGATTCAGTCATGCACTCGTTCGTCAAAGACCGCGTCGAACGCGTTGCTGGCGTAACTCTTGCTACTGCCCCAGTTGTGGTCAGTGGCGGTCGTGGTGTTGGATCAGCAGAAGCCTTCGCTCCCCTCGAAGAACTCGCCGGTTTACTGGGTGGAGTTGTCGGCTGCTCGCGTGCAGTGACCAACAACGGTTGGCGCAATCACACCGACCAAGTTGGTCAGACCGGCACTCGCATTGCTCCAGACATCTATATTGCCTGCGGTATTTCGGGAGCAATTCAGCACTGGGTAGGGGCGATGGCGTCAAAGAACATCCTCGCGATCAACACCGATAAGGAAGCCAACATCGTGACCAAGGCTGGCTACGCCGTTATCGGCGACCTGCACAAGATCGTGCCTGCAATCTCTGAGGAAATTCGCCGCCGCCGCGGATAAATCTCTTTCACAATTTCATTATTGCCATACGCAATATGGCGGATATCGGGCTGTGGCAGTAGTGTTTCGTTCTTGTGCAGCCCAATCTTTGGGTTGTAAAACGCCTAAAGGGGAATTGTGACTGAAATCGAGACAGGTGGTCCGCGTCGTCGCGGCCGTGAACGCCAAGCAGCTGGTCCGCGCTCACGCCTTCCTGAGCAAAAATCCTTCCGCCAACCGCGAATGCGTTATGCACCAACCAAAGTCATCAGCGATGACGAAGTTGAGGCAATCCATCACGCATCGCTTCGCGTGCTCTCCGACGTTGGTATTGACTTTTTGCTCCCTGAGGCGCTCGAGCTGATCGCCAAATCAGGTGGGGCGAAAATTTCCGACAACCGCGTGCGCTTCGACCCGGAGTTTGTTGTTGAGACCATCAAAACCTGTCCAAGCGAATTCAAGTTGCACTCTCGAAACCCAAACCACACGCTCAACATTGGTGGCGACTGGATGGCATTTGGTTCCGTTGCCAGCCCGCCAAACTTTGTAGAACTAGACGGCACGCGTCACGCTGGTAACCGTCAAAACTTCCAGGATCTGTTGAAGCTGACACAAAGTTTCAACATCGTTCACTTCACTGCTGGCTATCCGGTTGAGCCTGTTGACTTGCACTCTTCCATTCGTCACCTGGAATGCACGTACGACATGCTCACCATGACCGATAAACCAATTCACTGTTACAGCCTCGGTCGTCAACGCAATCAAGACGTGCTGGAAATGTCGCGTATTGCGCGCGGTATTGACGACGCAACGTTGGACAAAGAGCCATCGGTGTTCACCATCATCAACTCTTCCTCGCCATTGCGCCTCGACATTCCGATGTTGCAAGGCATCATGGAGTACTCAGCACGCAACCAGATCATCGTCATCACGCCGTTCACACTTGCTGGCGCAATGGCACCGATCACACTTGCTGGCGCATTATCGCTACAAAATGCGGAAGCACTCGCTGGCATGGTGTTCACGCAACTCGTTCGCCCTGGCGCACCTGTAATGTACGGAGGGTTCACCTCCAACGTTGATATGCAATCGGGCGCACCTGCATTTGGAACTCCTGAGTACATGCGTACCGCGATGGCAGGCGGACAGCTCGCACGTCGTTACAAGGTTCCATTCCGTTCCAGCAACGTGTGCGCAGCAAACGCACTCGACGCCCAAGCCGCCTACGAAA
This sequence comes from bacterium, assembly GCA_029977615.1. Lineage (GTDB taxonomy): Bacteria > Actinomycetota > Acidimicrobiia > Acidimicrobiales > Ilumatobacteraceae > UBA3006. The sequence goes on along the minus strand of JAPOKO010000005.1, from coordinate 50,170 downwards.
GCGTGTTCTCACTATGGGGAGCAATTCAAGGTGGAGTGAACTTCTTGATGCATGGCGCAGGCTGGATGGAAGGTGGACTGCACGCTTCACTTGAGAAGTTTGTGCTCGATGCCGACTTGCTCGCAATGGTTGCCGACTATTTAGAGCCAATCGTTGTCGACGAAAGCACGCTGGCATTTGAAGCCATTCAAGAAGTTGGCCCTGCTGGACACTTCTTTGGCACGCAACACACACAGGACCGCTTCCGCGATGCGTTCTACAAGCCACTCATTTCGGATTGGCGTAACTACGAGTCGTGGGAAGAAGCCGGCAAGCCAACAGCCGACCAAAAGGCCAAGCAGCTTGCGCAGACTTACCTCGAGGAATTCGTTGCACCAGAACTAGACCCAGCAATTCAGCAAGAACTGTTGGAATTCAAGCAACGCCGTGTCGCCGAGGGCGGCGTAGCAACCGATTTTTAATTTATAGATTTACGTTTAATACGGAAGGAAATCAAACATGAAATCATCAGCACGCGTAGTTGTCGTAGGCGGTGGAGTTGTTGGAGCATCGGTGCTGTACCACCTCACCAAAGCAGGTTGGTCCGATGTTGTGCTTGTAGAGCGCAAAGAACTCACTGCAGGATCCACATGGCACGCAGCCGGTGGTATGCACACGCTGAATGGCGACCCAAACGTTGCTCGATTGCAGCAATACACCGTCAACTTGTACAAAGAAATCGAAGCCGAGTCTGGCCAGAACTGCGGCATTCACTTGCCAGGTGGTTTGCAACTTGCTGACACACCAGAGCGCCTTGACTGGCTGAAGATGGCAATGGCGCGCGGTCGCTACTTGGGCATGAAGATGGAAATGCTGTCCATGAAGGAAGCAAAAGAACTCAACCCACTTCTTGAAGAGAAGTACTTCGTCGGCGCTTTGTACGACGAAGACGAAGGTTCAGTTGACCCATATGGCGTTACGCACGCATACGCAATTTGTGCACGTAACCGCGGCGCAGAGGTGTACACCAACACCATGGTGAACGACATTAAGCAACGCCAAGACGGCACGTGGACCGTGTACACCGACAAGGGTGAGATCCACACCGAGCATGTGGTGAATGCCGGTGGTTTGTGGGCACGTGAAGTTGGTCGCATGGTTGGTCTTGAGTTGCCTGTGTTGGCAATGGAACACCATTACCTCATGACTGAGCCAATGGATGAAGTAATTGAATACAACAAGACACACGGCAAAGAATTGCCGCACATGATTGACTTCGCAGGCGAAATTTACGCCCGCCAAGAAGGTCAAAGCATCTTGCTCGGAACCTACGAACAAGACAACCGTCCATGGGCCGCAAAGGACACACCATGGGACTTCGTGTTCCAGTTGTTGCCTCACGACCTTGAGCGCATTGCTCCAGAACTCGAGCGTGGATTTGCTCACTTCCCTGCCGTAGGTCGCGCAGGAATCAAGAAGTTCGTCAACGGTCCATTCACCTTCAGCCCAGACGGCAACCCTCTTGTTGGCCCAATCAAAGGCATGCCAGGAATGTGGTCGGCATGTGCAGTTATGGCTGGATTGTCACAAGGTGGCGGTGTTGGTTTGTCGCTTGCTAACTGGATGGTGCACGGCGATCCTGGCGCAGACATTTGGGGCATGGACGTTGCTCGTTACGGCGACTTCGCAACGCTCGCGTACACCAACAGCAAGGTGCGCGAAAACTACTCACGTCGCTTCCGCATCACCTTCCCGAACGAAGAGCTTCCAGCAGCGCGTCCGTTACTCACCACTCCTATCTATGACCGCTTGATCGAACACAATGCGGTCATGGGCGCTGGCTTTGGCCTTGAGCACCCACTGTGGTTCCAGGACAAGGGCAAGGAGCCAAAGGAAGACGTCACGTTCTACCGTTCGAACGCATTTAACAACGTTGCTGAAGAATCAAAGGCCGTTCGCGAACGCGTTGGCTTCTCCGAAGCATCAAACTTTGCAAAGTACAAAGTAAGCGGTGCAGGTTCAGCAGCATGGCTCACCAGCCTGTTCACGAACTCATTGCCAAAGATTGGTCGCACCGTTCTTACTGCGATGCTCAACCCTGAAGGCAAAATCGTTGGCGAGTTCTCCGTGTCACGAATTGGCGAGGAAGAGTTCTTCTTGTTTGGCTCACAGGCCGCAGAAGTGCATCACCCGCGTTGGTTCATTGCTCACTTGCCAAAGGACAGCACAATTCGCTTCGAGAACTTGTCGTTGTCGATGGTTGGTCTCACTGTTGCAGGCCCACGTTCACGTGACCTCTTGCAGAAGCTCACCGACACATCACTTGCAACTAAGGACTTCCCGTTCATGGCATTCCGCAAGGTGAACATTGGCATGGCGCCAATTTGGTTGTCACGCATGACCTACACCGGTGACTTGGGATACGAAATGTGGATTGCGCCGGAATACCAGCGCTATCTATTCGATCTCATCATGGAAGCAGGCAAGGAATACGACATGCGTTTGTTCGGATTCCGCGCACTCATTACCATGCGACTCGAAAAGAACTTCGGCACGTGGTTCCGCGAGTACCGCCCGATCTACACACCACTCGAAGCCGGTATGGATCGCGCAATCAAGTTCGACCACGAGTTCATCGGTCGTGCAGCAGTTGAAGCCGAAATGAAGAACGGTGGACCAAAGCGCAAGCTCGTGATGTTCAAGGTTGACGTAGACCCTGAGCGTCCAGCAGACGTCATTGGGGACGAACCGGTTTGGCACAACGGCAATGTTGTTGGCTGGATCACCTCTGGTGGTTACGCCCACTACTCCGGAGTGTCACTTGCACTTGGTTACATCCCAACCGAACTTGCGGCAGAAGGAACCACAGGTTTCGAAATTGAAATCATTGGCAAACTTCGCCCGGCAACGTTGCAACTTGAGCCTGTCTTGGATCCAAGCGGCTCACGCATGCGCGCTTAGTTCAGGAGCACATCATGACCACGATTACTCGAATCGAGATCACGCATCACCAGTTGCCGCTTGATCCTCCGTTTCCTGCTTCGTGGGACACTCGCCCACGCACCCAATTTCCAGCCACCATCGTTCGCGTTTTCGACGATGCGGGCAACTGCGGCATTGGGTCCGGTGATTCGATGTATGGCTTTTCTGACTACCAGCGTTACTTCATTGGCGAGGACCCACTGAACATCGAGCGTCACGCGGCAGTGTTGTCCAACATTGAGTTTCATGCTGGACGTCCGTGGCCTCTCGACTTGGCATTGTGGGACTTGATCGGAAAAATCAAGAACGAGCCAGTGTGGAGCATGATTGGTGGATTCAGCAACAAGATCCGTGCTTATGCATCTTCTGGTGTTCACCGCAGTCTTCCCGACATGGTCAAGGTTGCTCGCCAAGCGCGAGAGTTAGGGTTCCCTGCTTTGAAGATTCGCTTTGGACGCCCGAATCTTGAAGACGACCTTGCCATCATTAAAGCAATCCGTGAGGACATGGGTGACTCCATTGAATTGATGGTGGACTGCAATCAGGGTTGGCGTATGCCGTGGGACACGGCCAAGCCATGGAATGTTGATCACGCAACGGCGGTTGCATTGGTTCTTGAGAGTCACGGCGTGTATTGGATGGAAGAGCCACTCCACCGTGGTGACTACGAAGGTATGGCCGAACTGCGAAAGCGAGTGAAGATTCGCATTGCTGGTGGTGAACTCACACGTGAGCCATATGAATTCCGCGAACTATTACAGCGCGGTTGTTTCGATGTATTCCAACCAGATGCCGTATGCACGCAAGGCATCACTGGTCTTGCCAAGTTTGCAAAAGAAGTTGCTGCCGCAGGAAAGATCTTCACTCCGCACACCTGGGGCAACGGAATTGGCGTCATGGCCAACCTGCACCTCACTGCCGGCACGGTTGGTGCGCCATTCATTGAATTCCCATTCGACCCACCAGAGTGGTCAACAGCGCGTCGTGACTACATCATGACCGAGACCATTGAAGCTGACGGCGAAGGTTGGATTCACTTATCTGACAAACCAGGTCTCGGATTCACGTTGAATGAAGATGTCCTGCGCAAGACTGCAAGCGCGCAGGCAACATTTAGTTAGTTACATCTGAATTCGGTGTTCGTGGGTGTACACGTTGGCTTTGCCATCGCGCAAAAACCCAACGAGTGTGATTCCCAAAGCATCTGCCGATTCAACAGCCAAGCTTGAAGGCGCACCAACTGCTGCGATGAATGCGATACGGGCCATGACGGCTTTTTGAATAATCTCAAACGACAAGCGTCCGCTGCAAAACAAACCATGCGTATTGAGAGGAACTGTCTTTGCCATGACGCTTGCGCCAATGACTTTGTCTACCGCATTGTGACGACCAATGTCTTCACGCACTAGTGAAATGTTTCCGTTGGCATCAAATAGCGCGGCTGCATGCAAGCCACCCGTTCGATCGAAGGTTGGCTGAGACTTGCGAACCGAATCAGAAATGCGCATCAGCGTTTCAGCCGTAATCACTGGACCACTTTCGCGATCTACTGGAGTAGTTGCCTGCAGTAATTGATCAATTGATTCGGTTCCGCAAATGCCACAACTCGAAGATGTCACCATTGCTCGTCGAGCCAACGCCATGTCGAACCCTCGCGATAACGCCACCGTAACGATGTTGTACTTCTGCTCTTCACCCTCAACCAATTCGCAGTACTTCACCGTGCGCACATCATCTGGTTTCTGCACCAATCCCTCGGTGAACAAGAAACCCACGGCAAGCTCAAAATCGTTTCCAGGTGTGCGCATGGTGACCGAAATCTGTTCAGGCTCTTGGCCCGGACCTTCCGCCCGAATTTCCATTGGTTCTTCGGTGACGATGTAATCGGGTTTGGTGCTTCCCCGACCCTCTTTTGTAACGGTGACCACTTTCCAGTCCGAGGCTTTGCGCCGTGCGGTACCTGGAGCGTTACTCATGCCTACAGGCTAGTTGTCATCCATAAATGCACGCAGATTGGCGCTGTTGTGTGGATGCCTCAGTCGCGCAAGGGTTTTCTGCTCAATCTGGCGAACACGCTCACGTGTGACCTTTTGAATCTTGGCTACTTCTTCCAGCGTGTGCACCTGACCGACGTATTTGCCAATACCGAACCTCATGGCAACAATCTCTTGATCACGTGGAGGCAAGTCGCTCAACGTGCGCTCAACCGCTTCGCTGAGCAACGCCTTTTCCGTAATCTCTTGCGGATCATTGTTTTCATTTTGACTAGCAATGGTGTCGCCAACCGTCAAGTCATCGGTGTCGCTGCCCACGGGAGCATCAAGACTCGTGGTGGTGAGTGCAATTTGCATCACTTCAAGCAATTTGTCGACTGTGAGCCCACAACGAACTGCAACTTCTTCTGGTAACGGGTCACGTTCAAGTTCGGTTGCCAATTCGCGTTCTACTCGATGCACACGATTAACAATTTCCATCATGTGACCAGGAATACGAATATTGCGACCTTGGTCGGCCATCGCGCGGGTCATTGCCTGGCGGATCCACCAGGTTGCATACGTTGAAAACTTAAATCCTTTTTCGAAGTCGTACTTGTCTGCAGCATGCATCAAGCCGATGTTTCCCTCTTGAATCAAGTCAGCGAGCTGCAATTCCTTGCGGTCGTAACGGCGAGCTATGGACACCACCAGGCGAAGATTGGCGCGAACCATGTGCTCCTTCGCCTTCTCGCCTTCCTTGACTTCACGCTGCAACGCACGTCGCTCGCGCAAACCAAGTTTCCCTTCACCGGCAACAAGTGCTCCTTGAGCTGCGATTCCATCCTTAATTAGTTTTCCAAGACGGCGTTCATCTTCTGCAGTAAGCAGATCCACTTGTCCAATTTCATTCAGATACATCCGAACGGCATCTGGACCTGAATCGTTTGAGATTGAACTTCTCACGCGTGATCACCCATTCGCATTTCTAGCCAGCCCAAGAGTTGTTCGGCAGCGTTATGCGATGTTGCAGGATTCTCCATCTGCTCCAGCAACAATCGAGCATCTCGATCAAGTCGGATTTGCTCTGGGTCAACATTTTTGACGCGCAACGAAAGTTCACGTCGCACTGCCGCGGAAATGAGATTGAATGCTTCAGCATCTGGCTGTGACTCTACGTCAGCAACAGCGGCCCGCTCAATTGCTTCGCGAGCCTCTGGATCTGCGACTTCGAGGGCTGCGTTTAGTTCGCCCTCGGTCGCAATAAGGGCCAGAAACGCCCTGCGGTAGATTTCGTCCGCAAATAGGGCCTCATTCATCCATAAAGCGATGGAATTCCAGTCCTGAATCATGAGTGCCAGCACAACAAATTCGGCACTCTCTCGTTTATGGCCAGACTGTGAAGGAACCACGGCGCGAATTTCGGGCCGACGTGAACCGCGTTCTGCAAGCTTCACCAAATCTGCAGCGGCAATGCCCACATGACTAGCCACTTCACCGGCATAAATCTTGCGCACGTTCATATCGGGGTGTTCATTGATGACCGCCATCGCCTGCTCCGCCGTTCGCGAACGAGCTTCGGGAGTTGCAATTGATCCTGCGTTGAGAACTCGCTGTAAGCGGAACCCCAGAAATGGTTGCGCATTCTTAATTGCGGTCGCCAACGCTTCTGGGTCACTTGATGCAAGATCGCCGGGATCTTTCCCATCTGGGAACTTGGCAACACTCACCTGCACCTTGTAGCGACTTTCCCATTCGTAGAACCGTTCAGCCGCACCTTGGCCAGCATTGTCTGCATCAAAGGCCAGTACCACTTTGTTAGCGAACCGTTTCAGCAGACGAACGTGCTCTTCGGTGAGAGCAGTTCCGCATGTTGCTACCGCACGAGTAATTCCTGAACGGTGAAAGCCGATGACATCGGTATAGCCCTCGCATACGATCACTTCGTCAGCTGTGACAATGTCTTGCTTTGCCCAATTCAATCCGTACAGCGTTTTTGATTTTGCATAAATGGTGGTCTCTGACGAGTTCTTGTATTTCGCTGGGTCGGTACTTCCTGGAAGGATGCGACCACCAAAGGCAACTGCGTCACCCGCGTCGGTGAAAATCGGAAACAACACGCGAGCACGGAACGAGTCCTGCTGGCGACCACGCTTATTGATAAATGCAAGTCCAACTTCCTGCAGCAAATCAATTGGAACACCAATATCTTTGCTCATTGCGTCCCAATCATCGGGAGCCCAGCCGATCTTAAATTGGCGTGCGACATCTCCCGACAAGCCGCGCTCGCGCAAGTAGTCGCGCGCCGCACGTGCATCTGGGCTATTCAACAGACGGTCGTGATACCAATCAACAGCCTTGTTCATTACCTCAATAAGTTGCTTGCGCCGCTGACGATCCTTGCTTTGACCGCCTGAGGTGTAATTCAGCTGAATACCCGCCTTGTTTGCGAGGTGTTCAATAGCGCCTACGAAATCGAGATGCTCAATTTCTTGCACGAACTTGAACACGTCTCCAGCAGCACCGCATCCGAAACAGCGATATCGCTTGGTTTCTTCGCGCACATTAAACGAGCCAGATTTTTCTGCATGGAACGGGCACAACCCGACCCAATTGCGGCCGACTCTGCGTAATGGCAGGTACGACTGAACAACATCTACCAGCGACACCGTGTCTCGGAGTCGCTCAATGTCTTCGTCAGCTATTGCCACCCTGTGGAGAATAGTGCTTACGGTCGTGAATTACAGAAGCCACTATCGCCACTGTCATGACCGTCAGGATAAACCCAAGAGAGAACACTGTTGATACGTGATACCAGTGCGCTACCAGCATCTTTGCGCCCACATAGATGAGCAACACCGAGATAGCGGGCTTGAGATAACGGAACCGATCTTTGATGTCTGCAAAGAGAAAGTACAGCGCACGCAGACCCATAATGGCGAACGCGTTTGCGCCGAAAACGATGAATTGTTCGTGACTCACTGCCAGAACAGCAGGCACCGAGTCAACAGCGAAAATCAGGTCGGAAATCTCGATGATCACCAGCACCGCAAGGAGCGGAGTTGCATATCTTTTACCGCTGACACGCGTGATGAGTTTCTGTCCGTCTAGTTCGTCGGTTGTGGGTACGAACCTGTGAAATAACTTCATCGTCTTGGTCTCTGAAGGGTTAGTGTCCTCGTCACCATGGCGCAGCACGCCATAACCCGTATAGATAAGGAATGCACCAAAACCGATCAAGATGTAGTTGAACCGCTCGATGACGGCGATTCCTAGGTAAATGAACATCAAACGCATGACGAGGGCGCCAAAGATTCCCCAAAACAGCACGCGATGTTGGTATTGGCGGGGAACTTGAAAATGGGTGAAGATCATGGCCCAGACAAACACATTGTCGACACTCAGGCTCTTCTCTATGAGATAACCACTGATGTACTCAATTCCAGCCTTGTGTCCGTCGGCTTGCCCTCTAAACATCCACCACACCACAAACATGAACGCCACACCAAAGCTGATCCATACAACGGATTCAATTAGTGCTTCTTTCAGTTTGATCACATGGGCTCGGCGATGAACCACCAAAATATCTATGAGCAACAACGTGCTGATGATGCCTAGTAGCGCAGGCCAGCCCCAACCTGGAACCGTGATATCGGCGAAATCAGATGTATTTCTTCCTGCAGCGATCAAACTCATCGCGTGAATTCCATTCATCACGTTCATCGCTTCAACGCCACAAGCGCGTGAGGGCCACTCAACGAAGTGATTATTCCCTGACGTCCTTCGTGTTCTACTTCTTGACCAACCACTGCACCCTCGCCCACTTGTACATATCTCAATTGTCGTGGAGCGATTGACCCGCGTGAATCCATTCGCTCCACCAACTCTTGCCCTGGATAACAACCTTTTGTGAAACTCACAGCCAAATCGATGATTCCTGTCTCAGCAGGAATAGATGCTTCAGAAACATCAACATTCATCGTTGGCCATGCAGCAATGATTCGTGCTCGTTCATAATCGTCTATTGATCCCTGAACGAATTCAGCAAGTGCGCTTTCGCTTCGCAGATCCACAGCCGATCCGTCGCATCGCCAAGCGGGAATGGATCCAGGCATCGGAGTCACAACATTTCGGACGGCCAACCAGTTTTCACGACTGAGCGCTAATTCAACCTTGACACGAATTTTGAACCTATTCAAGCGAGCAAGCACGGCCTCACCGCAACCCGGGTCTACGTCTAAAACAAAAGTCTCGCCCTCAATGCAGGTGATGCGAATAATCCCGTCAAGTTTTCCTGTCGGCTGAAGCAAGAGTGATTGACGTGTCTCGCCAATTCTCATTCCCGCTACGTCTTGGCTGAGTTGGGAATGCAAATAGGTGCGAGCATCTGCTCCAGTTGCAGTAATCACATCGCGCTGCAACGGCACCCAAAACGTTTCGGAAGTCATGCGATTACTGCTGAACTTTACGTTGTGCGCTCATGCGGCGAGCAGCTGGCACAGCGGCAAACAGTGCCGCTGCTTTATTGAAGCACTCCAAGTCCTCTTCTTCAGGAATACTGTCCGCAACGATCCCCGCTCCGGCCTGCAATGAGGCGCCATGTGCGCCGATGAACATGGTGCGAATAGCAATTGCGGTGTCGAGGTTGCCGCTGAAGTCCACGTAACCCACTACGCCCGCGTAGGGACCTCGTTTCACGGGTTCAAGCTCATCAATGATTTCCATGGCTCGCACCTTCGGCGCTCCGCTTACCGTTCCTGCTGGAAGCGTTGCCCGCAACACATCAATAGGGCCGAGTCCTTCTCGAATATCTCCCGACACCTGAGAGGTCATGTGCATCACGTGGCTGTATCGCTCAAGGGTCATCAATTCGTCAACATTCATTGATCCAAACTTGGCAACTCGACCCACATCGTTGCGCGCCAAGTCCACCAGCATTACATGCTCTGCTACTTCCTTCGGGTTTTCGCGCAGTTCAGCAGCAAGTTTGCGGTCGTGCTCATCCGTTCGACCTCGTTTGCGCGTACCTGCGATTGGTCGGCTGATTACTCGCCCACCTTGCAGCTGCACCATCGGCTCCGGAGAACTTCCCACGATGGTTACGTCATCGTGCTTCACGTAATACATGTAAGGGCTCGGATTCACTTGACGCAATACGCGATACATGTCAAATGGTTCGGCATTGAGTTCAATATCAAATCGCTGCGACAACACCACCTGAAAAATGTCACCCGCACGAATGTATTCCTTTGCTGACTCCACCGATCGCTGAAAGGTAGATCCATGAGCAGGCGCGACAAACTGCTGCTTCTTGTCATCTTCGGTTGGAGGCTCAACCGGCAAATATGACAATGGTTTCGTTAGATCGGTGACCGCACGATTAATTCGCGCAATGGCTTCGTCGTAAGCAGTGTCAATTTGTTTCGCGTTTAATTCAAAAACAGGAACACTCTCCAACAGATATACACGTTGCTTCCAATGGTCGAACGCAGCAAGCGAACCAATCATGCACATCACTGCATCAGGAAGATTTCGATCGTCACGAGGAACGTTTGGCAATTTCTCCACTTCACGCACCACGTCGTAACCCAGGAATCCCATTAGCCCACCTTGCAATGGTGGAAGTTCGGGGAACAAAGGAGACTTGTATACGGCGAGCAAAGATTCCATGGCGGCCAACATTCCTTCCGCAGTATTTACACTGCGAGGAAGCGCGCCTTCAATGGAGATCGATCCGTTACGCAGCGTCAGTGTTGCAAGAGGGTCGCGCCCCACAAATGAGTAACGACTCCAGCGTTCACCGTGGTCAACCGACTCAAGCAAGAACCCCGGCTTGTCGCCAACCAGTTTCATATATGCAGCAACTGGCGTTTCAACATCAGCCAACATTTCGGTCCACACTGGAATGACGGTGTGAGTACTTGAAAGTTTCTGAAACTCTTCGCGACTCGGATAAATGTGCATTACAAACGCCCCTGCTTAGCAGCACGTTGTACCAATCGAATGGAGTTATTGAGACCGCGTTCTGCTTCGTAAATTGCAGTCAGCAGATCGTCTCCTGAGTCAGCGTTATTGGGATCGCGAACTGCCATGGCACGGGTTTCCGCAAGCGCCGAAATTCGGTCTCTACATTGCTCAAGCGTGCTGGCCAGCGCCGCAAGCTCTGCACGAGTGCTTGCAGTGTTAGTAGAAATATCGCGAGGCACCGCGAAATCCTAGACGGCGTGTGCTCAGAACTAATCGGAGATATGACAAGGGCCCCCGAAGGGGCCCATATCACGCGACTTCAGGCGGCGGACCCGAAATCGCCTTCGCTCTAAACATACGTCTAGGCGGAGCATTTAAATTAGCGAAAATGAATATTTTGCGCAAAATTTGACGCACTATTTCTTGCGACGAGATCCCGCAGATTTAGCCATTTGCGCCCGTGGCAACTCTGAAGATGGACAGATGTCGCTGAATTCACACGAATGACATGCTGGTTTTTTGGCGTCGCACACCCGGCGCCCGTGAAGAATCAGCCTAAGGCTAAAGCCACCCCATTCTTGTGGAGGAAATAAAGCATTCAATTCGTACTCAACTTTCACCGGATCTTCTTCAATCGTGAGCCCCAACCGACGTGAAAGTCGACCGACATGTGTATCGACTGCCAATCCAGGCAAATCAAACACCACGCTCCTCAAAACGTTTGCAGTCTTGCGACCCACTCCGGGAAGCGTGATTAAGTCTTCAACTTCTCTTGGGACTTCTCCGCCAAAACGTGTCACCACTGCAGATGCCATGCCGATGAGATTCTTTGCTTTCGTCTGATAGAAACCAGTTGATCGAACCAGTTCTTCAACACGTTGGATGTTTGCCTGAGACAGTTTCTCGGCAGTGGGAAACTCTGCGAACAACGCAGGAGTCACCATGTTGACGCGGGCATCTGTGCACTGTGCAGACAAAATAGTTGCAGCAAGTAATTGGAATGCATTCTCGTGAGTGAGTTCACATATTGCAACGGGATACATCACTTTGAGTCGCTTCAAGATTTCCGCCGAACGATCGACAATCTTTTTGGGCGCTTTTTTGGCCGGCTGCTTTGCGGCCTTCTTCGCAGTTGCTTTCTTTGCGGCCATAGTTCCGAACACTAGCGAGTCACACCGATAGCCTGAGCGTTATGGCTCAACTGGACATCAAACGTCGTCTGCCATCCGATGATTTGTCCGAAGTGAACGAGTTATTGCTCGCCGTTGAACGCGCCGATGGGCAACGCCCTCTTTCCGATCACTTATGGATTGATCTTCGTCAAGGCGGTCGACCAGGATATGTAGGACTGTTGGGTCGGCAGCCAGGTCACGATCACCTCATTGCCTATTGCCAAGTGTCTCGGGGAAATGATTCGTGGGCACTTGATCTCGTTGTGCATCCTCATCATCGCTATGAAATGGCAGCAATCGGACCACAGCTGCTGTCTGAAGCAATACAAGTGATTCGTGAAGCCGGTGGCGGACATGTGCATTGGTGGGTTTTTGAACCAAATGAAATACACAAGACACTTGCAGAATCAATTGGTCTCGCCGAAGGTCGCACCACGTTACAAATGCGAGTAACACTGCCACTGCACGAAGCGACCGACATCGTGACCAGACCATTTCGTAGCGGCGCCGATGACGAGCGCTGGCTTGCAGTAAACAATGCTGCGTTTGCAGATCACTTAGAACAGGGCGGTTGGACTCAGTCCACACTCGATTCACGCAAGCAAGAGCCGTGGTTTAATCCGAACGGATTTTTGATGCTCAACGAGGGTGATGAGCTTGCCGGCTTTTGCTGGACAAAAGTGCACCTTGATACCTCTCCCGTCCTTGGCGAGATTTATGTGATTGCCGTGCATCCGCGCTTTAGCGGCAAAGGACTTGGACGCGCCCTCACCATCGCCGGTTTGACCCACTTACAACGTGCTGGCATCTCAACAGGAATGCTGCACGTCGATGCCGACAATAAACGAGCGGTCAATCTGTATAAATCACTTGGTTTCACCATCACCAACCAACAACGTGCGTTCGTAGGAGATGTGAACTAGTTTTTCAGCATGTCATTTACAGCTGAAAATGAAACCCCACTTCCCCGCTGGTCCGTCGCCGACGTCCATGAGTCGTTTAATGCTCGCTCTTTCACAGATGCCATGGAGCGTGCTGGTTCAAATGTGGCGCGCCTTGAATCCCTGTTTGAAACGCACAACATTCGATCCATCGAGCCCCGCACTCCAAATGCACAAGATGGTGCTGCAGCCGATGCCGTCATTCAAGCCTTTAACAAAACGGTCGACGAACAGGACGTCCTCATTTCATATATCTACGCAACGGTCAGCACCGATTCGCGCCAGGAACAAGCACAAGGCCTACTCAGCGAAATGGAAGATCTCGATGCGCGAATCTCGCCGTTACTTGCCCGCCTTGCCGACTGGGTGGCCAGCCTGGATGCCAATGCGCTGAAGCAAGTTAGCGATGAGGCTCGCGAACACCTCGGGCCATTGCTACGCCTGCAAGACCGCGCAATTCACCAAATGAGCGAAGCGGAAGAGGGTTTATACGCCGAACTAGGAACCACAGGTTCGTCCGCATGGGGACGCTTGCAAAGCGATCTCACATCGCAGCTGTCGGTAGATGTACACCTGCCAACAGGAACAAAGACGATGCCCATGGCAGCCGTCCGCGGGCTTGCAACAGACAATGATCTCGAAGTTCGCAAGGCTGCTTACGAAGCAGAAATGCGTGCGTGGCCAACAGTTGCAGTTGCATGCGCCGCAGCAATGAACAGCATCAAAGGTGAAGCCAACACCGTCAACAAGCGTCGACAGTGGAAGGCTCCAATTGATGCCTCGTTGTATTCAAACTCAGTGAGCAACGCAACGTTTACGGCTATGCAGTCGGCGATTTCAGCCTCACTTCCCGACTTCCGTCGCTGGATGCGAGTGAAGGCACAACTTCATGGCGACACCAATGGCTTGTCGTGGTGGAACCTGTTTGCGCCGTTACATATTTCTCCAGGTGCAATTTCCTGGGACGAAGGCATCAGCCTCGTGAAAGGCGCGTTTTCGAGCTACAGCGATCGACTCGCTCAACTTGTAGATCGATCTATTGATGAGCAATGGCTAGACGCCGAACCACGCGAAGGAAAAACGGGTGGAGCCTTCTGCATGTCTTTTGTAGATGACCGTTCGCTCGTGTTATTGAACTGGAGTGGCAGCGTGGACTCGGCGCAGACCACTGCACACGAACTTGGTCACGCATATCACAACACCCAACTTGCTCACCGCACACCACTTCAAAAGCGTCTACCTATGGCTCTCGCCGAGACCGCAAGCATCTTCTGCGAGACACTCGTTGTTGAAGATGGACTTTCACGAATGCAAGGCGACGAAAGACTCGCATTGCTGGATGTCAACCTGATCGGCGCTTCTCAAGTAGTGGTCGACATTCACAGTCGATTCCTGTTTGAAACCGAGGTATTCGCACGTCGTCAGCGGCGCACGCTTGGTGTGAGCGAATTCAATGAAATCATGTTGCAAGCACAGTCCGATGCCTATGGCGATGGGCTTGACCAGAGCACTCGCCACCCACATATGTGGGTGCTCAAGCCTCACTATTACGGAAGTCACTTCTACAACTGGCCATACACCTATGGATTGCTATTTGGCTTGGGCTTGTATGCGAAGTATCAATCGAACCCTGATCATTTCCGTGAAAACTACGACACGGTGTTGTCGCGTGCGGGAATGGATACCGCAGAGGAACTCGGCCAAGCATTCGGAATTGATGTCACTGATGTTGCATTCTGGACCTCAAGTCTTGATGTTCTACGTGCTCGCATGCTCGATTACGAGAAGTTGGCACAAAAGCACCTCTAAACTGAAAGTATGACCAGTCTTTACGATGCAACACGTGAAGACATTGCAGGTCTCCTCAGTGGACAACCTGCATTTCGTTTGAAGCAAGTTTGGGAAGGCCTGTACACGCAGTTTGCCGAACCGTCGCAGATTCTTACGCTGCCGGGCACTGTGCGCGATGAGCTTGCTCACGGTTTCCCGAATGCATTACACCTCACTACCGCAAGCGTGAGCGACAAGGGCGACACTATTAAGTTTCTGTGGTCGCTCGCGGACGGCGGTCACCCAATTGAAACTGTGCTCATGCACTACAAAGAGCGAGCAACCGTGTGCGTCAGCACACAAGCTGGCTGTGCAATGGCATGCGGATTTTGCGCAACCGGACAAGCGGGTTTCACTCGACATCTCACTGTTGGCGAGATTGTTGAACAAGTGGTGTACGCAGCACGCGAAAGCGCAAAGCGCAAGCAACGCTTAGCCAACGTGGTGTTCATGGGCATGGGCGAACCACTCGCTAACGAAGAAATGGTTTGGGGTGCGGTAGAGCGCATTCATGGAGACATTGGACTGTCGGCCCGCCATCTCACTATCTCTACCGTTGGCATTGTTCCTGGCATTCGCAAACTTGCCACTCGCCCATTACCTGTCAACCTTGCCGTGTCTCTGCACGCTGCTCGTGACGTGTTGCGCGACGAACTTGTTCCAATTAACAAGCGCTACCCCATCAACGAACTGATGCAGGCTTGTCGCGACTATCTCGACAATAAAAACCGTCGCATCAGTTTTGAGTGGGCCATGATCGATGGCATCAACGACCAACCGCGTGACGCCCGCGAACTTGCTCAGCTGTGCGGTCAACTCACGCCTTCAGCGCACGTCAACCTGATCCCGCTTAACCCAACACCAGGTTGGCCAACCAAGGGCACAAGCGCAACAGGTGTTCGAGCCTTTGCTCAGCAACTCGAAGACTTGGGCGTCAACGTAACGGTGCGTCGCAACCGTGGAACCGACATTGATGCGGCGTGTGGACAATTGGCTGCAGGTCAGCCGGTGAAATTGACTAACCGGCGAGGAATTGTGTGAGTTTGGCTTTGCCACTCACAATTTGATCAGCCAACACTCGCTCAACAATTCCACCGTCAAATAACGAGCCTCCATAATGGAGATGAACTGCCAATGTGGACGTGCCGTTTGCTTCAGTTACTTCCGAACGAAGTACCCACGGTGCGTGTTTCTTTCCATCTTTTTCACGACGTTCAAATACCACCGTGCTCGGACTCTCGTCTCTTATGCGAACCATGCGTAACCGCTTAGACCGTGCAAACGGACCGATTTTTGCTCTTAGCTCAACATTCCAGGACTGAAGACCATCAATAATCTCATCGACTTGGGCTAGATGAACAATGTCAAGCCATTGCGGATACGTACCAAGATCGCGAATCACAGCAAACAGTCGCCCACTTGGAACATCGGCATCAAGCGACGCACGAACATCAATTGACATTACGGGATGTCGTTTTCGTCAAATGGTTCGCGTTTGAGTCCATCTGCATTGGTGTCATCAAAGTTGAATGCACGACTCAACAAACGGCCCTTTGGGCGAAGCACCCCACCCAAATCGTCGGTGTGATCAAACTGTGGGCTCCACGGAATTGCTTTCGTTTCTTCCAACTCCACATCATCGTTGACTTCTGGTTCATCAACCGGCACAACGACTGGTGCAACTACCTCGTCCACCTTCTTGTCATTCTTCAATTCATCGAAAATACTTGGGCGAGGCAATTTGGCACGATTCTTCTTCGAATCAGATTTCTTTGCCGCTGCATCTTTTGCCTTTGGCTTATCGGGCGGAGGCGAAACCGGAAACAATCGTGGAACATTCTCACGTTTATCCTCAATTCGCCATCCGCGGGGAACGACCAATGCATCTGCATGTCTGCGACACAGACCATTCACTCGCATACCCTCAACTGGAACGTAGTTTTCCAGCGTCATGAGCAATTCTGCTGAGTCAAGGAAGTAAGCGGCAACTGCCGGCTCTTTACAACCAGGACGTTCACACTGCTTGGCCACGACTAAAGACTAGTTCTCTGCGGCGCTAACTCGGAACAACGCAGGCGATTCCCATTCCTTGACGATCACGAATGGGCTGCGTGTCCGTAGGGCATGACATGTCAAATCCCACTAATGCTTTCACCACGCCTGTGTGTTCTTCTGCGCAATCCACTTCTACTGCGAGTTGATTCGAGTTCACCACAACACATGAGCCCGCCTGCAACAGCCCATCAGGACCAAGTGGAACAACAGGGTCTGAAAGGACGTTCAGCACGAGTACAAGCGCGATCAAGCCACCCACCGTAAAGCCAACCATGCGCCACGGAAATGATGCTCTATGCACCGGACCAGTGAAGATTTGCTCTTGAGGCTCCGTAAATGATTGCGAATATCCACGACTTCGTTCTGCGTCGTACGCCCTGCGTAGGGCCGCATCTGAGAGCACGCGCCATGCCTCAGCAATGTGTGCCATTTGCATTGAAGCGTCGCTTCGTTTGCCTGCTGCAGTATCAGGGTGAACTTCACGCACACGCATTCGATACGCCACACGAATTTCATCTTGGGACGCTGATGGCAACACTCCCAGAACTTCGTAATGGGAACGCGACATTATTTGCGCTGCAACAGTTTGAACTTCTTCGCGGTGGCCTGCTTTTCAGCGGACTTCCGCATTCCTGCAATGGTTCCCGTCATCAAAATGGCAACACTGAGGAACAGAATCATTGATGCAAGCACGTTGATCTGTGGTGGAATGCGAACACGTGATGCACCATAAATCTGCAGCGGGAAGGTCTGCACTGGACCAGAGTTGAAGAACGTGATGATGAAGTCGTCGATGGAAAGCGCAAACGCCAACAGCCCTGCTGCCAGGATTCCAGGCAAAATCAACGGAAACGTCACCTTCATAAACGTGCGGAACGGCGTAGCGCCAAGGTCTTGAGCGGCTTGCTCAAGCGTCCAATCGAAGCCACGAATTCGGGCGCGCACCGTGAGCGCAACAAAACTCACCTGAAACATGATGTGAGCGATGATGATGGTCGTCATTCCGAAATCAATGAAGTTTTGACCGAGGAACAACGTTGCTAGCGACGAACCCAGAACAATTTCTGGCGTCGTAAGCGGCAGCACCAAGAACAAATTGATTCCTCCACTACCACGGAATTTGTACCGAGACAGCGCAACGGCAATCAGCGAACCCAAAATGGTGGAGACGAAAGTAGAGACCGCTGCAATTTCAAGACTCTTCCACAGCGCACGGGTGAGCGATTCTTCTGCAAACGGATGAAGCCAATTATCAAAAGTAAACGATTGCCAGGCAATGTTGAAATTTCCATTTGGCTTATTGAAGCTAAAGGCAACAATGAAAAAGATTGGAGCAAACAAATACACAAGACCAAGGCCAGCAAACACATTCAAGGCATAACGCCCATATTTGGTTCGTTTACGCATCATGCCAAATCCTCAGTTCCGAAGATTCGCGTGTACAACAACACCAGCGTTGCAATGCTGACCATGAGCACCGCAGCCATGGCTGATGCAACCGGATAATTGTTCTGTTTCAAGAACTGGTCCTGAATGGAGTTACCAATCATGGTGGTGTTCGGATTACCTAAAAACTGTGCATTCACGAAGTCGCCCGCTGCAGGAATGAACGTCAACAACGTTCCGGCAAAAACTCCTGGAATCGAAAGCGGAAATACCACTTTGCGAAACGCACGCGTGGCACTGGAGTACAAGTCTCCTGCGGCGTTGACCAAGTTGACGTCAATTTTTTCGAGGCTCACATAAATGGGAAGCAACATGAAGGGCAAGAAGTTGTAGGTCAGTCCCCCAATAACCGCAGCAGGAGTATTCAGCAGTTTGCCGTTATCCATAATGTGCAACCACTCAAATACGTTCCCAAGGCCAACAGCGTTCAGCGCGCGAACTACGAAACCCCTGTCTGCCAAAATCGTCGACCACGCAATGGTGCGAATCAGATAACTCGTGAAAAACGGAATGACAACGAGTCCAAGTAAAATGTTTTTGTACTTTCCACCGCGAAACGCAATCACGTAAGCAAGCGGATAACCAATCAGAATGGTCAGCACGGTTGCTATTGCGGCGTACACAAACGCGTGTTCAAACTGCTTTCCAAAGTCTTTAAACGCAGTGGCGTAGTTTTGAAATGCCCAATTAAAGTTGTACTTAACCGAAAAGCGACTCTCTTTCGTGGAAAGAGAAATTCGCAACAACGACCAAACGGGCGCCAAGAAGAACAGCGCCAACCACAACATTCCTGGCTTCAACAGACCGTATGGAGCAAGTAGTCGTCGTGCTTCCGGCCCACCCGTTATGGCAAGACCTAAAACTCCGCCAAGAACCAGCAGCAAGACAAGAACAACAACCGAAACCATTGGTCCGCTCACCCAGTGAGCGCCAAGTGCCACAAGGCAAATGGAGGCAACGATCATCGCGGCCATCCCAACGCGATCGGCGTTACGCGCGATTCGGTTTTGGCGGACGACCGTTTCGGTCATGTGATGTTCAGCGTTTCAAACGGTGCTTACGCGCCGGTAATTGCCGAGAATTCCTCGTCGAACTTCGCTTCAACGTCTTCCGACAACGTTGCAAATGCACGCAGTCGAGCATTTGCTGCATCGTCTGGGAACAACAGCGGATTGTCCGCCAACTCTGGGTCGAGTTTGGCGAGTTCATCACGAACACCCTTCACCGGCGACAGATACTGCACGTACTGCGTGATCTGTGCTGCCTGTACTGGGTCGTAACAGAAGTTCATCCACTTTGCGGCCGCAGATCCGTTTTTCACTCCCTTTGGCAAGATCATGGTGTCGCACCAGCGAGTTCCGCCTTCTTCTGGAATGACGAAGCGAACATTTGGACTGTCTTTTCCAAGTTGCAGAACGTCACCAGACCAGCCAACACACGCTGCGAAGTTACCGCTCACCAAGTCATCGGTGTAGTCGTTACCCGTGAATGCACGGATCTGGCCATCGTTTTTGGCTTGAGCAAGTTTTTCGAATGCAGGTGCTGCATCTTCGAACGACGTGATGGTTGACGGATCAATTCCGAGGCTCATACAAATCAGACCAATGGTGTCACGCATTTCAGTAAGCATTCCGATCTTGCCCTTGAACTCAGGGTCAAACAGATCTGCAACGCTCTTGATCTCACGACCCGTGACGTCGATGTTGTACGCAATACCAGCTACACCACCTTGCCATGGCATGGAGTACTCGCCTGTTGGGTCCCAAGGTGGGTTCACAAATCCGTCTTCAAGATTGGCGAAGTTTGGAATCTGATCCTTTGGCAGCTTCTCTGCCCAACCAAGATTGATCAAACGTCCAGCCATCCAAAATGTTGGGGCGATGATGTCGGCTTCAATTGGCTTGTCGTTGCCAAGCAATGGCTGAATCTTTGCGAAGTATTCGTTGTTGTCGTTGTATCCCTCGCCATAGGTCATCGACACACCGGTTGCCGCCATGAAACGATCCACAGTTCCCGTGAGGCCATCGGCAGTTGGGTCTATATATAACGGCCAGTTATCGAAGAACAACGATTCCGACCCACCTGAACTCGACGAATCGCTTCCGCCGCAGGCAGCAAGAAATGCTGGGAGCGAGAGACCAAGTGCGCCCAATGCACCAGAACGTGCCAAAAATTGGCGACGGGTCATGTGGTTCTTCGGTGTTGATGTCGTCATGTGTAATCCCCTTGTGTTGACGTGTTCTTAAATATTAGAGCGTTGATTCAATGTGATCGATGTCGGTGGTATTCGAACCGGCCTTTTCTGGCCAACCAGACAAGATGTACCCGCCATCAACATCCCATGACACATTGATGGTCGCGCCAACCACAATTTGCGGCATGCGCGCAGAAGAGTCGGCCAAACATGTCAATTCGGTGCCATCGGCCAGACGCACAATCATTCGCGCAGTGGCTCCTTGGAACACCAAATCGGTCAAAGTGCCATACAGGCTTTGGCCATTTGCATCGGCTTGCTCAGAAGGGCGAAGTCGTTCAGGGCGAAGCATTACCGAAACATGAGCGCCAACAGCATGCGCAGATGCCTGCCCAGCAACACGAATAGTCGACCCTGCCTTCAATGCAACAACAGCATCTGCACCATCGTGACTCTGCACCGTTCCCGGTAGCAAATTTGCCGAGCCGATAAACCCTGCGACAAACAGCGATGCTGGCGAGCGATAGATCTCTTGAGGAGTTCCAATCTGCTCGACATGACCTTGGCTCATAACGGCTATGCGATCACTCATAGTGAGCGCTTCGCCTTGATCGTGTGTGACGAAGATAAAACTGATTCCAACTTCACGTTGAATGCGCTTCAATTCAATTTGCATCGCTTCACGCAACTTCAAGTCAAGCGCAGCCAATGGCTCGTCCAACAACAACGCGCTTGGATAGTTCACCAAAGCACGAGCCAAAGCAACTCGCTGCTGCTGACCACCGGAAAGTTGTGAAGGTTTGCGCTGAGCAAAATCACTCAACCGAACTATCTCGAGCATCTCCATGACGCTTGTTTTGATTTTCGCTTCATCCAACTTCTTTGAACGCGGACCGAAAGCGACATTGTCAAACACCGTCATGTGCGGAAATAACGCATACTGCTGAAACACCGTGTTGACATTGCGCTTGTATGGAGGCACATCTGAAACGTCAACTCCGTCCAACATGACCCGGCCAGCTGTTGGCTGTTCAAACCCTGCAATCATTTTTAAGGTTGTGGTCTTGCCGCAACCAGAAGGCCCAAGCATGGCGAAGAACTCGCCAGTCGCAATGGAGAAATTGGCATCGTGAACTGCAACGAAATCGCCGTAGCGCTTCGAAACATGGTCAAGAACAATGACGTCGCTTGCTGATTCCCCCATTAGTGCAAAGACTAACTGTTGAGGTTGATCATCACGTGCTTAATGCGCGTGTAGTCATCGAGTGCGTACATCGACAGGTCTTTGCCATAACCCGATTTCTTGTAGCCACCGTGTGGCATTTCGGCCACCATTGGAATGTGGGTATTTACCCACACGCAACCGAAGTCAAGGTTCTTCGTCATGCGCATGGCTCGTCCGAGGTCGCGAGTCCAGACCGACGAGGCGAGCGCAAACTCCACACCGTTCGCCCACTTCAGCGCCTCTGCTTCATCGCTGAATTTCTGGACGGTGATTACTGGTCCGAATATTTCGTTCTGAATCATCTCGTCACTTTGTAAGAGATCGGAGACCACGGTTGGCTCAAAGAAATAGCCCTTGTTGCCAATTTGTGATCCACCAGTGTTGACCTTGCCGTGCTTTGGCACGCGGTCAAGGAAGCCTGCAACCTTGCTGAGGTGAATGTTGTTGTTCAATGGTCCGTACAGCACATCTTCATCTGGTCGACCCGTCTTCGTCTTCTTCGCCTGTTCGGTTAGCAGCGTGACGAAATCGTTGTACACCTTTGGTCCGGCAATAACACGCGTTGCTGCTGTGCAGTCCTGACCACCGTTGAAGTAGCCAGTCATGGCAATTGTTTCTGCAGCGAGTTCCAAGTCGGCATCATCAAAAATAATGACTGGAGCTTTGCCACCAAGTTCAAGGTGCAGACGCTTCAGCGACTTTGATGCACCAGCAGCAACTTCCATACCTGCGCGAACAGAACCAGTTACTGACACCATTCCTGGAATATCGTGATCAACCATTGCGCGACCGGTGTCGCGGTCTCCACACACAACGTTAAGAACACCTGGAGGCAAAATGTCGCCAATGATCTTTGCGATGAGCGCAGTCGATGCAGGCGTGGTGTCGCTTGGCTTCAAAACCGTGGTGTTACCAGCAGCAATTGCTGGAATGAATTTCCAAACACCCATCATCAACGGGTAGTTCCAAGGCGCAACCTGCGCACACACACCGATCGGCTCACGACGTATATATGAGGTGAAGTTCGGAACGTATTCTCCAGCGCTCTTTCCTTCGAGCATTCGCGCAGCTCCCGCGAAGAAGCGAATCTGGTCCATCATCGGTGGAACTTCTTCGCTGAACGTGATCGCGCGCGGCTTGCCAGTGTTTTCTATTTCCGCTTCGATCAATTCGGTCATGTGCTTTTCCATCACATCTGCAATGTCGTTGATTGCCTTTTGACGAACTGCTGGCGTGGTGTTCTTCCATGACTCGGAAGCTACGGCTGCTGCCTTCATCGCATCATCAACGTCAGTTGGTCCCGAGAGCGCTGCAGTTGCATATTGCTCGCCTGTCACTGGGTCGATTACTGGGGTTGTGCGACCGTCGCGGGCTGGTACTTCTTTGCCATTGATGAAGTTATTGAAGGATTTCATGACACAAGACTACCCAGTGGACTAGACATGGGGTATGGCTACAAGCAGCGCCGCTCGTGGGGTAAAAACAGTTGGAGTTCCTAAAGAAATCAAGACCATGGAGGGTCGGGTTTCGCTCACGCCCGATGGCGTTCGTGAGTTTGAGCGATTAGGAATAGACGTCTTTGTTGAGACTGGCGCAGGCGATGCTGCCTCGATTCTCGATGCCGAGTTCGTGGCAGCCGGAGCGACCATTGTGAAAACCGCTGCTGATGCGTGGTCTCAAGAAATGGTGGTCAAGGTTAAAGAGCCAAAAGAAGAGGAATTCGGATACTTGCGTAGCGATTTAACGCTGTTCACCTATTTGCATCTTTCCGCATATCCAAAAGTTGCAGCAGCACTCGTTGCATCGGGAACCACCGCGATCGCCTACGAGACCGTGCAGGCATCTGACGGATCTTTGCCCTTGCTTGCGCCGATGAGTGAAATCGCTGGACGACTTGCAACTCAAGCTGGTGCACGATTCCTTGAACGCCCACAAGGTGGACGAGGCGTTCTCATGGGCGGTGCGCCTGGTGTTCGGCCTGCAAATGTTGTGGTGATCGGTGCAGGCAATGTTGGGTACAACGCAGCATGGATCGCTGCTGGAATGCTTGCCAACGTCACCATCTTGGACAAAAACCTCGATCGACTGCGTCATCTTGATCAAATCTGTGTCGGTCGAACAACAACACTTGCATCAAACCGCGGATCAATTGAGCGCGCGCTTGTTGATGCCGACTTAGTAGTTGGCGCGGTGTTAGTTGCTGGTGCACGAGCACCGATTGTGGTGAGTGAAGATATGGTTCGCTCAATGAAGCCAGGCGCGGTCATTGTTGACGTTGCGGTGGATCAAGGGGGTTGCATTGCAACTACGCGCGAGACCACGCATACCGATCCCATTTACATGCAGCACGGAGTCGTGCATTATGCCGTTGGCAACATGCCAGGCGCAGTCCCCTACACCAGCACGTATTCACTGACGAATGCAACGTTGCCGTATCAATTAGATGTAGCACGACTTGGTGCTCTGAATGCAGTGACTCAAAGTGAAGCACTTCGTCACGGATTGAATACTGCACGTGGCCACATCACTAACGATGCTGTGGCTCGGGAACTTAATCTTGCTTGTGTTGACCCAATAACTGCATTGAGTTAGTCACAACACGAATCGCGCCAACCGCATGTCGCACAGCGAAAGTGTGCATGTTCTGCATACAGGCTCGATCCACAGTGTGGGCATTCACTAAAAACTCCGCGAGGAGATTCACAAAACAGAGCCTGTGACTTATCACTCAGTAATGAGTCTGAAGTTGATTGCGTTGTAGCGTGTTCTTGCTCCACATGTCCGACTTTACTCTCGACAACGACTCCCCGAACCCGCATAAGCCAGGTTCAGTCCAAGCCGCTCTTGCTTCACGCGATTTCCGAATGGTGTGGTCCGGATCATTTGCCTCAAATATCGGCACCTGGATGCAAAACGTGGTGCTCCCCGCCTATGTGTACCACCGCACCGGCAAGGCCTCACTCGTAGGCATCATGATTTTTGCCCAGCTTGGGCCACTGCTCTTTTTGTCCATTTTTGCTGGAGTGCTTGCCGACAAATTTGATCGACGTCGTTGGCTCATTTCAATGCAAATCACACAACTCACTTTCTCAATTGCCCTCGCTGTACTCGCACTGGGAGATCCGCGCTTCATCTACATCTTTCTTGCGGCGCTCGGAGTAGGTATTGGTAATGCACTCAACGCTCCGGCATGGTCGGCCATGTTGCCTTCGCTTGTTCGGCCAGTGGATTTGCCCGGAGCATTGTCTCTAAACAGTGTCGTCATCAACGGATCGCGAGTGGTTGGCCCGATCATTGTTGCTGTACTTTCACAGGTTGGCGTTACAACTGCAGGTTTCTTTTTCATGAACGCTGCGACCTATCTCTTCGTGATCTTCGCCTTGATGATGGTGAACATTCCAGGATTCACTCCAGACACCACGCAAGGTTGGCGAAGGTTCACCAGTGGAATATCTTTGGCGCGACAAATTTCCGGTGTGAGCAGACTTCTCGTCACGCTCGCTACGTTTTCGCTGTTTTCACTTCCCTACGTTGGTTTGTTTCCCGCAGTCGCACACGTCAACTTCGGAATAGCGGAAGACGGGGCTGTGTACAAGTGGTTATACGCAACGTGGGGTCTCGGTGCTGCACTCGGCGGTTTAGCCATAGGCACCAAGTTCTCACATCGAGATCAACGCAAACTGGTGCAGTATGGGTTCTTTGGCTTTGCCGTAAGCATGGTGTTCTTTGCTATTTCGCGCTCAGCCATTCCGGCTTTCTTTTTCGGATTCATACTGGGATTCGCTTACTTCTTCACCACCACTGCAATGTCCATCGTGGTGCAAAGCAGATTGAAACCAGAAATGCGTGGACGCGTGATGTCGCTGTGGTTCATGTCTTTTGGTGGAACCGTTCCACTCGGCAACATGCTGTTTGGGCCAGTTGTTGATCAATACGGTGCTCGCTGGCTTTTGCTCTTTGGAGCGGCTTGGGCTTTATTCTTGGCATGGTGGTGCAATGTGTCGGCACTCGATGCAAAAAACAAGTTTCTACTGAATCAGTAGCTGCACCACTCGCTCGAGTGACGCAACACGTGAGCCCTTCACCAGGACGGCGACATCTGATCCACCGTTACGCACAATTTTCACAACATCTTCTACCGAAAAAGATGGGGTTCCATAGTTTTCAGTTTCACACGCAATGAATTCGATCTTTTTGCTCTGCGCGTACTCAACGACTGCGATGTGCTCTGCAGAGGAATCTGCCAACTCAGCCATCTGACCAGCAATCACCACGTGGCGTGACGCTTTCATTCCCACAAGGGTGTCTAGTGCTGCGCGCATCGAAGCGGGGTTGGCGTTATAGGTGTCATTGACGATCGTCATCCCTTCATCTGTCGTAATCACTTGCATACGCATTGGCGAAACGAAACTTTGCTCTAATGTCGCCGCCGCACTGTGAATACTGACTCCGCATACACCCGACACGGCGATCGCAGCAGCAGCATTTAACGCCATATGTGCACCTGGAACAGACATCGACCACGAAACAGTCCCCCATGGGGTTGCTGCACTTACTGACGCACGTGCCATCTCATCAAGTTCGCACTTGATAATTCGAATATCAGCGCTGTTATGAACGCCGTATGTCAGCACCTGTGCTTGAGTCAAGTTACGCATGTTGCGCACACGTTCATCGTCCGCATTCAGAATTGCATAACCAGAACTTGAAAGCGATTGCACCAATTCGGCTTTTGCCTTTGCAACACCTTCAATACCGCCAACACGCTCTGTATGCGCCGCAGCAACTGCAGTTACCACACCAATTACCGGGCGACCTATTGAACACAATCGAGTGATCTCCCCGAAACCACGCATTCCCATTTCCAGCACCAGGGCCTGCGAGTTATCTGCTGCGTTGAGCAGTGTGACCGGTAATCCTTGATCGTTGTTAAACGAACGCTCGCTGGCCGAAACTACGAGCTCGCTCGATAACGCTGCCGCAATGAAATCCTTTGTTGAAGTTTTTCCAACCGACCCTGTAATTCCGATCACCCTGCTTCCTGCCGTTGGCTCCAAACGAGTGCGAGCCCAAGCACCGAGCTTTAACAATGCAGCAAGCGTGTCGTCAACAACTATGGCACTGCGACCAACCGGATCGCGTTGAGTGAGGTAGGCACCTGCACCAGACTTCAATGCTGCCTCAATGAATTCGTGTCCATCACGTTCGGCAACTATTGGAACGAACAACTGCCCTGGCGAAATAGTGCGCGAATCAAAACTGACACCCGATAGATGCGCATTTTGTCCTACCAGTGCGCCTCCGGTTGCATTCGCCACATCGGCAGCCATAAAGCGCATGCACCGAGAATACCGATTATTACCTAGTACCGTGTTTCATAGTGACTACACAAACTCCAACACACGTAATCGTGTTGTTTGGTGGTGAATCCGCCGAGCACGATGTCAGCTGCGTCACCGCCGCACATGTGCTCCGCGCACTAGATCCGCACAAGTATCGCATTAGCGCAATCGGGATCACACGCGAAGGTAAATGGAATTTGGCCACACAGGCCATGGCCGATCTCAATCGTGGACCAAATCATGTTGGACCAAAACTGTCAACCGAAGGTGAACCAACTTCTATTTCAGTAGTTGTTGGCGAGGCTCGTGATGGTGCTCAAACCGTGGTGTTCCCTCTGCTTCATGGACCACTCGGTGAAGACGGAACGATTCAAGGATTACTTGAGCTAGCAAATATTGCATTTGTCGGAACTGGCGTATTGGGCAGCGCAGTATCCATGGATAAGGGAGTGGCAAAGCAAGTGCTGCATGCCAACTCGATTCCGCAACCAAATTACGTTTCGCTCCGCGAATCACATGTCAATGATGCGTCCTTGAAGCATGCGATCGAAACCCTTGGTCTACCACTCTTCGTCAAGCCAGCAAACATGGGCTCTTCGGTTGGTGTGTCGAAGGCCAAATCTGCAGAAGAATTAAAGGCTGCCGCAGCTAAAGCGTTGCAATACGACGAATGGATTGTGATTGAAGAAGCAATTTCGGGTCGTGAAATTGAAGTTGCAGTGCTTGGTAACGATGTTGCTCGCGCATCTACTCCAGGCGAAATCATCCCTGGCAACGAGTTTTACGACTACGAAGATAAGTACATCACCGACGGAGCGAAGCTGCTCGTCCCAGCAGACCTCACCGCTGACGAGGTTGAGGCTGTTCAAAAACTCGCCATTGTCATTTTCCACACACTTCGCGCCGAAGGCATGGCACGCGTGGACTTCTTCTACGAAAAAAACGGCCGTGGGTTTTTGTGCAACGAAATCAATACCATTCCTGGCTTTACCCCTATCTCGATGTATCCGAAATTGTGGCAAGCATCTGGACTTTCATACGGCGAGTTGCTCGATGAACTCATTGAATTAGCGATTGAACGCCACTCGCGACGTCGTCGCAACACCGCGCGCTAATTCAGTCCGAACCACGGACCTTTGGCGAGATCAGCCTCCACAAGCTTGCGATCCTCCGCGTCGGCAATTTCAACACTCAAAGCGAACCTCTTCGCTTCACGTGCTCCGTCAATATTACCTAAGCATGCAAGGCTTCGAGCTTTCGCCTCATAGACATAAGCAAGATCAAAATCTTTAATGTCGTTTGCCGAACACAGATCAAGGCACCGATCAGAAATTGACAACGCAATATCTCCGCGAGCCTGATGGATCCATACCTTGGCAATGAGCCACGATGCACGAATCTCATTTACCACTGATGCATTTTCAGCACGTGCCCAGTGATATGCAGCGGCATATGCACGACGAGTCATTTCTTCAATTTCTTTTGCAGAAAGCGAATCTGACTCTTGATCAAGAAATTCCCACGTTGAATTGTTTGCTTCTATTGCCAACTTGCGATGTTCAGCAGGCCCAAATGAGCTCATTGTTTACGAACCAGAAGCAGGAATATTGATGATCTGTCCTGGACTAATATTGACGCTTGAATTCGGCCAGTTGTTGGCAGCCAATAACGATGCCAGTGATACACAGAACTTCTTGCGAATGACATAAATGGAGTCACCAGCTGCAATTTGATACGTGCCTGCTGGACGCGCGTCGCAACCTGCTGCTGCCGGACCAGCGGCTACGTCTGGTTTTGCAGTAACTACAGGATTCAACACTGTCGCCGAAGGTGGAATTTTGAGAATGGATCCTGCGAACGGAAACTGCCCAGAAGCAACCAAGCCGTTATACATGAGTAATTCAGACTGCGTGATTCCGAAAATTGTCGCAACCAAACTCGGCGAGTCACCCGGTAACACGGTGTATGTCTGCTCTACCCCGACTGCCCCAATTGGCAATGTGGTGGTAACCGGAACGGTTGTTGGACTGACCGGTGGAATGGTCTGGAAATTTGTCGACTCCACAGCGACAACGGTTGTTGCGCTACCCGAGACATCGGCGCTACAAGCCGCAATCACAGAGATTGCTGAAAGAACAGCGACTGCATGCACAATGGCTTTTTGGTGGCTCTTCATCACCCGTACAGAGTAATTGATGACTACACCATTGGGCGGGCAGATGAGGCAATTGGTACTGGGAGAGTTGTCTCACCCATTAACTGCATATCCACAGCAGATGCACATGCGCGACCCTCAGCAATTGCCCACACGATCAGGCTTTGACCACGGCCCATATCTCCTGCAACAAAAACTCCAGGAACATTTGTTCGATAATCATCGGTGCGCGCAACATTGCCGCGTGAATCAAGATTGACACCTAAACGCTCAATCCAATTTCCCTTGTCCGGACCAACAAAGCCCAATGCAAGAAATACGAGATCAGCAGGAATCTCGCGCGTGGTGCCAGGTATGTTTTCAAATTTCCCATCCACCATCTGCACTTCATTGAGCACGAGTGCTCGCACATTTCCTTTTCCATCATCAACGAAACGTTCGGTATTCAC
Source organism: bacterium (assembly GCA_029977615.1). Lineage (GTDB taxonomy): Bacteria > Actinomycetota > Acidimicrobiia > Acidimicrobiales > Ilumatobacteraceae > UBA3006. The sequence goes on along the minus strand of JAPOKO010000005.1, from coordinate 20,460 downwards.
ACTGAATACGCGTTTTCCACCCTCTTCATGTGCAGACGATGTGCGATAGATCAAACTCCACTGTGGCCATGGGTTATTGCTTGCGCGAGCTTCTGGTGGCATTGGCATGATTTCCAATTGCGTAATTGATGCAGCACCTTGACGAATAGCGGTCCCCAAACAGTCCGCTCCAGTATCACCGCCACCAATAATCACCACATGTTTGCCATGTGCATCAATTGGAGACGACTGCATGTCACCTTCCTGTACTTTGTTGGCAAGTGGTAAGTACTCCATCGCTTGATGGATACCTCGCAACTCGCGTCCCGGTACAGGTAAATCGCGAGCAACGGTAGATCCGCATGCCAAAACAATTGCATCGTGAGAGGCAACTAGAACATCGATATCGACATTGTCACCTACTGCAGCATTCGTTCGAAACTCAGTTCCCTCTTCGCGCATCTGCTCAATACGTCGATCGAGGTACTTCTTTTCCATCTTGAATTCGGGGATCCCATAGCGAAGTAATCCACCAATTCGATCCGCACGTTCAAGCACCACTACCTCATGTCCTGCGCGCGTAAGTTGCTGAGCAGCCGCAAGACCCGCAGGGCCCGATCCAACCACTGCAATCCGTTTACCAGTCTTTGTGCTGGCAATGAACGGCTGCACCCAGCCTTCGTTCCATGCATGATCGATGATTTCAACTTCAACTTGCTTAATAGTCACGGGGTCTTGATTGATCCCCAAAACACAAGCGCTTTCACATGGAGCTGGACATAAGCGGCCGGTGAACTCAGGAAAGTTGTTTGTGGCATGTAGGCGCTCAATCGCATCGCGCCAATGCCCGCGATACACCAGGTCGTTCCAGTCAGGAATGAGATTGCCGAGTGGGCAACCGTTATTACAAAACGGAATTCCGCAATCCATGCAGCGTCCAGCTTGATGATTCAACTCATTTTTTGGAAATGGTTCATACACTTCGTGCCAATCGGTTACGCGCACAGGAATTGAACGACGCTTCGGAGTCTTGCGCTCCCAATTTAAGAATCCGGTTGGTTCACCCATGGACCGACTCCATTACTCGTTGTGATGTCTCTTCTTCCGAAAGACCATCTGCCGTTGCTTTCGCCAACACAGCCATAACGCGGGCATAATCTCGCGGTAACACTTTTACGAACTTGGTTGAACACGAATCCCACTGCGCAATGATCTGCTTTGCACGCGGCGAATCGGTCATAGCAATGTGCTCGCGAAGAATGCTCTGCAACCACTGCGTGTCCTCTGCGTCAAGAGGCAACACGTCAACCATTTCCGGATTGACGCGAGAAGCAAACTGATCGTCCATGTCATAGACATAGGCAATTCCACCCGACATACCAGCAGCAAAGTTTCGTCCTGTTGCACCAAGCACAACTGCACGGCCGCCGGTCATGTATTCACATGCATGGTCTCCAACCCCTTCAACCACAAGAGTTGCTCCAGAGTTGCGGACCGCAAATCGTTCACCGACGATTCCATTAATGAAAACCTGCCCCGAGGTTGCACCGTATCCAACAACGTTGCCGGCAATCACGTTGTCTTCGGGTGCAAACAGTGCACGCTCGCTTGGACGAATACTGATTCTCCCACCCGACAAACCTTTACCAACATGATCGTTGCTGTCGCCAAACAGTTGCATGGTTACACCGCGCGGAATGAACGCACCAAAACTCTGACCAGCCGAACCATCAAAGCGCAATGAAATGGTGTTATCGGGAAGCCCAGCGCCTCCCCATTGCTTTGTTACTTCACTTCCCAACATGGTTCCCACCGTGCGATTGACGTTTGAAATTGGGGAATTAATGGAGATTGCTGAACCAGACTGAATTGCGTTCGCGCACTGCGCAATGAGAGCGGTGTCAAGCGCATCGCTCAATCCGTGATCTTGTGCGACAGAGTGGTGTCGAGTTTGGTTATATGGATTTTGCGGAGTAACAAGAATCGGTTCAATATCGAGTCCTTGAGCCTTCCAATGGTTCACTGCATGCTTCACATCAAGTGCCTCTACACGGCCAACTGCTTCTTGCAAAGTACGGAAACCAAGTTGTGCAAGGTATTCGCGCACTTCTTCGGCAATGTATTCGAAGAAGTTGACAACGAATTCTGGTTTGCCGCTAAACCGCTTACGCAGTTCTGGGTTTTGCGTTGCAATGCCCACAGGACAAGTGTCCAAGTGGCACACGCGCATCATGATGCAACCACTCACTACAAGCGGAGCCGTTGCAAAACCAAACTCCTCTGCACCAAGAAGCGCAGCGATAATGACGTCGCGCCCGGTCTTCATCTGTCCGTCCGCTTGAACAACAATGCGATCACGTAATCCATTGAGCAGCAACGTTTGTTGAGCTTCGGCTAGACCAAGCTCCCACGGAACGCCAGCGTGTTTCAATGAAGTCAGAGGCGAAGCTCCTGTCCCACCGTCATGCCCAGAAATCAATACCACGTCAGCTTTTGCTTTACTTACGCCCGCAGCCACAGTTCCAATGCCAACTTCGGAAACCAACTTCACATGCACACGCGCAGCAGGATTCGAGTTCTTTAAGTCGTGAATAAGTTGCTTTAAATCTTCAATTGAATAGATGTCGTGGTGCGGTGGCGGAGAAATGAGCCCCACGCCAGGAGTGCTATGTCGAGTTTTTGCAATCCACGGATACACCTTGTGTCCCGGCAACTGGCCGCCCTCGCCAGGCTTGGCGCCTTGAGCCATTTTGATTTGAATGTCATCGGCATTGACGAGGTATTCACTTGTCACGCCAAATCGACCGGAAGCAACCTGCTTAATTGCCGAACGTCTGGAATCACCATTGCTCATGACTTCATAGCGCTCTGGATCTTCGCCACCTTCGCCTGTATTGCTCTTTGCGCCAATTCGATTCATCGCAATTGCGAGCGTCTCATGCACTTCAGCAGAAATTGAACCATAACTCATTGCGCCTGTTGAGAATCGCTGCACGATGCTTGCAACTGACTCAACCTCGTCGATTGATATCGGCTCGCGATCGCTTGCAAATTGGAACATTCCGCGCAAGGTGGTGAGCACTTTTGACTGATCGTCCACTGCAGCCGTGTACTGTTTGAACAAGTCGTAGCGACCAGCCCGTGTTGCGTGCTGCAGTCGGTACACGGTTTCTGGATTAAACAAATGGTGTTCGCCTTCGCGGCGCCACTGGTATTCACCACCAAGTTCTAGCTTGCGATGAATACGTTGATCTGGTCTGCGCGGATGAGCAATTGCATGGCGTGCGGCGACTTCAGCACTCACCTGTTCGAGGCCAATTCCATCAATTCGCGAAACAGTTCCCGTAAAGAACTCGTCAATGAACGAGTGACTCAATCCAATTGCTTCGAAAATCTGGGCACCGGTATAAGAAGCGACAGTCGATACACCCATCTTTGACATCACCTTCAACACACCCTTGCCTGCTGCCTTGATGTAGTTGTTCACCGCCTTCTTTGGCTCCATTCCGCCAAGACCGTGCATTCCCGCACCATCGTCAGCCGCAATCAAATCTTCAATTGATTCAAACGCAAGATAAGGGTTGATTGCGCCGGCACCGAAACCAATGAGCAGTGCCATGTGATGCACTTCTCGTGCGTCGCCGCTTTCAACGATGAGACCTACTTTGGTTCTTTGCTTGGTGCGAATGAGATGGTGATGAACTGCGCTTGTGAGAAGGAGCGATGGAATTGGAGCAAAGACTTCGTCGCTATTTCGATCAGAGAGCACGACTATTCGTACGCCTTCATCAATGGCCGTGCTGATTTCTGCGCAGATCTGTGAAAGTGCGGAACGTAAACCAGACTCGCCATCGGCAACTCGATATAGACCACTCACGACCATGCTGCGCAAATGGGAATACTCGTCATCTTCATTGATGTGGATGATCTTGGCTAAATGGTCGTTACTGATAATTGGAAACGGCAGTACCAACTGTCGACAATGTTCTGCAGTTGCTTCAAGCAAATTGCCTTCTGGTCCAACCGCAGTTCCAATTGACGTCACCACTTCTTCACGGATTGCGTCGAGTGGTGGATTAGTGACCTGTGCAAACAATTGCTGGAAATAATCAAACAACAAGCGTGGCCGAGTTGACAACACCGCCAGCGGCGTATCGGTACCCATTGAGCCAATTGCTTCAAGTCCGCTTTTTGCCATAGGAGCAAGAATGATTTTCAGCTCTTCGTGCGTGTATCCGAACACTTGCTGACGTCGCAGAACACTGTCACGACTAAACACCACATGTTCGCGGTCCGGCAAATCGGCAAGTTCTACAAGACCGTCTGCAAGCCATTGTGCATATGGTGCACCTGCGGCAAGTTCGCTCTTGATTTCTTCGTCATCGACAATGCGCTTCTGCGAAGTGTCAATCAACAACATGCGACCTGGCTGCAGTCTGCCCTTCTTCACAATTTTTGATTGGTCAATATCAACGACGCCGACTTCACTAGCCATGATCACCACATCGTCATCAGTTACCCAATAACGACTTGGGCGAAGGCCATTGCGATCGAGCACAGCGCCGATCAATGTCCCGTCGGTGAATGCAATACATGCAGGGCCGTCCCACGGCTCCATCAACGAAGCGTGGTATCGATAAAACGCTCGCTTCTGATCGTCCATCGTTGCGTGGTTTTCCCATGCTTCAGGAATCATCATCAACACTGCATGCGGCAATGTGCGACCACCCAGGTGCAACAACTCCAGCACCTCATCAAATGACGCAGAGTCTGAACCACCCATTGCACAAATTGGAAACGCGCGCTCCAGCCCAGGCAAAAGGTCACTCGACAACATGGACTCGCGTGTGCGCATCCAGTTTCGATTTCCCTGCACTGTATTGATTTCACCGTTATGTGCGATATAGCGATACGGGTGCGCCAGTGGCCACGAAGGAAACGTATTGGTGCTGAAGCGACTATGAACGAGAGCCAACGCTGATTCCATGCGCTCATCAATCAAGTCTGGGAAAAACTGTGCAAGCTCCGGCGTTGTCAACATGCCCTTATAAATAAGTGTGCGTGCTGACAGCGACGGGAAATAGGTTTGCTGTTCCTGCGAAAGTTCGTGCTCAATGCGCTTACGAGCAACAAACAACAGTCGGTCCAACGCGATTCCCGACTCACCATGATGTCCGCGAACAAACATCAGCGAGAAATATGGCATCACACGACGAGCGCTTTCGCCCAAGCATGCAGGATTCACTGGTACTTCGCGCCAACCGAGAACCTCAAGTGATTCCTCGCGAATGATGTTTTCGATGGCTGCTACTGCAAGCGACCTGTTACCCGTGTCGGATGGCAAGAACGCCATTCCAACTCCGTACTGCCCTTCTGTTGGTAATGGAAAACTTGCGACATCTGAAAGAAACTTGTGAGGAACTTGAATGAGCACACCCGCACCGTCGCCCGTTTCAACTTCTGCACCAGTTGCTCCTCGGTGCTCCATTCGACACAGCGCACCAATTCCCATCGCCACAATGTCATGCGACTTTCGACCCTGCACGTCAACGACAAACGACACGCCACAGGCGTCGTGTTCAAAGCGTGGGTCGTATAAACCGCTTGCAGGCGGCATGGAATGATGCATTGTCGTCCTCTGTAGTCACCGAAATAGTTCGTGGAACGATTTCGGGTGTGAGCGAGTTGCCCACCGGGACGACACTGGCCCGTATGAAAACTCTAGCGAGAAATCCTTAAAACAATGATGCCGACTGAAAGTTTGCTGGTCGTTTTTCGAAGTGCGACATGACGGCTTCGGCTTGGTTGGCCTGACCAATGAGCCTGCCGATTACTTCACGTTCACTCGCAAACTGCTGCGCTGCACCATCATTTGCCTGCAAATTGAGGAGTTTCTTAGCCCCTCGCACCGCGTCTGGGCTACGTCCAGCAATTTCACGTGCAAGCACCATGGCATCGGCATGAGGATTTTCTGAGAGATGTGTCGCAAGACCGATTTCATATCCCTCTTTACCAGAGATAATTTTTGCCGTGAACACCAACTCTTTTGCGATGTCTGGTCGGACGAGGCGCGAGAGCATCAAAGTGCCGGTCATGTCAGGAATAAGACCCCAGTGAACTTCACGAACTGACAACTGTGTGTCTGGATGGATATAGCGAATATCTGCGCCAAGCGCAATCTGCATTCCACCACCTAGTGCGTGACCATGCACCGCAGCGATTACTGGAACGGGAACTTCTTGCCACACCCAACACACTTGTTGCGCAAGGTGCGTGATGCGCCCTTCCGACATCGCACCCGCATTCATTTGACCGTCAGACTTTGGACCCTCGGCCATTACTTGAAATGAACCGAAGTCAAGTCCAGCACAGAAAGAAGCACCATCTCCCGAAAGCACTACAGCACGAATTTCTGCATTCGTTTTCAAAAACTCTCCAGCAGCGGCGAGCGATGCGAACATGGCATTATCAAGAGCGTTTCGCTTATCGGCACGATTCATTCGCACATCTGCAATGCCATCAACGATGCTGATGGTTACTCGATTGTCTACAACTCCTGGAATCACAGCAATTCTCCCTTTAACTAGTTGGCCTCTATCGTGGCATGGCACACTTGTCTGTATGCAACTCAACCTGTCAGCAGATGAAGTACTCAAAACCACCCGCAGCGTCCGCAAGCGCCTGGACTTTGATCGCCCAGTTGAACGATCAATTGTTGAGGAATGCCTTGACATTGCGCTTCAGGCACCAACCGGTGGAAACCAACAGGGTTGGCACTTCATCGTTGTAGAAGACGAGGCAACAAAGAAAGCGCTTGCCGAGATCTACCGAGCTAACTGGGACATTTACGCATCGTTGCCTCGCGGCGGCAACACAGGCGCCGACTTGGGTGACCAAATGACTCGTGTTCGCGATTCGGCGACCTTTCTTTCCGAGAATTTCGAAAAGGCTCCAATGCTGATGATTCCATGCATTAAAGGCCGATTGGAAAATGTTGATGTCGCAACTGGCGCGGGTGGATGGGGCTCGTTGCTTCCAGCCGTTTGGAGCTTCATGCTTGCACTGCGCGAACGCGGAATTGGTTCAGCATGGACCACCATTCACCTCATGATGGACGGTGAAAAGAAAGCCGCCGAGCTTCTTGGCATTCCGTACGAAAAAATCACGCAAGGTGGAATGTTCCCAATCGCTTACACCAAAGGAACCGATTTCAAACCGGCAAAACGTGAACCACTGGAAAAAGTGTTGCACTGGGATAAGTGGTAATCAACAACTAATCAACGAGTCGCAGCCCAGTAGGTGCGATTGAAGCAGTAACTGCCGGTAAATCCACCACGAAGTTGGTGCGATGAGCAGGAAACACATGGTGCGACACCAACACTGCATTTCCTTGCTTGTCTTTGGTAGTTCGATCACAACTGAGCACAGGTGAGCCAAGTGGAATTTCAAGCAATTGTGCTTCTGTTGCCGTTGCTGCATCAGCTCCAATAGTTTGCGTCGCACCACCAAGATCGATGTTGAGCAAGTTGTAGAACGATGAGTTCTCCACGTCGTGTCGTGACAAGTGTTTGCCAAGTTCGTACGGACACCACACGGTGACTACCGCAAATGGGTGGTCGTCTGCCATGTTGACTCGTTTCACACGAAGTACCTGGTCGCATTCCAGCACTTTGGCAACTTTGCGCGATGCTTTTTCAAATGCAAAATCCACTATTCGCCTTGCGGGCTGCAATCCACTTGCCACCATTTGTTCTTCAATCGTTCCCAAACGGCCAAGGCTTTGACTCACTGGATCGGATGCAACAAACCAGCCGAAACCCTGACGCGCATTGACGAGACCTTCATCGCGCAACACTTCAAGTGCGCGACGGACCGTTACTCGACTAACTGCAAACTCGGTGGACAACTCGGATTCACTGGGCAACAACCGACCAGCTAAAAACTGCCCGGCCTGCACTCGCTCGCGTAGCGCAGCAGCTATTTCGTGATATCGGATACTTCGCACTTGTACTATACTTGTATACCTAGAGGCAAAAAGCAACCTCTTCACTCATACATCTTCACCTTGGAGGATCACCATGGCTGTCAGTGCAGGAACACCAATCGAACTCGTCAACAGCGTCTACGACAAGCTCGCAGCAAACGTAGCGATTGGGCGCAAGCGCCTTGGTCGCCCACTCACCCTTACTGAAAAGATTTTGATCAACCACCTGTCCAAGCCAAAGACACAAGAAATGGAACGCGGTCGCAGTTACGCAGACTTCGCACCAGACCGAGTTGCCATGCAGGACGCAACTGCGCAGATGGCGTTGTTGCAATTCATGACCGCAGGACTTTCCACTACATCAGTTCCCAGCACCGTGCATTGCGATCACCTCATTTTGGCGAAAACCGGAGCACGCATTGACATGGGTGTTGCTATTGACACCAACAAAGAGGTGTACGACTTTTTACAAAGCGTTTCTGCAAAATACGGCATTGGATTCTGGGGCCCAGGCAGCGGAATCATTCACCAGGTAGTACTTGAGCACTACGCCTTTCCTGGCGGAATGATGATTGGAACTGACAGCCACACACCAAATGCTGGTGGTCTTGGAATGGTTGCAATCGGTGTTGGCGGAGCCGACGCTGTGGACGTCATGACCGGTTTTCCATTTAACGTTCGTTGGCCAAAAGTGATTGGCGTAAAACTCACAGGATCACTTTCTGGATGGTCGAGTCCAAAAGACGTCATTCTCGAAGTTGCTCGAGTACTCACCGTGCAAGGTGGAACAGGTGCAATCGTTGAATACATCGGCGACGGCGCAGACAGCATTTCTGCAACCGGAAAAGCAACCATCTGCAACATGGGTGCAGAAATTGGCGCAACGTGCTCAGTATTCGGATACGACCAGCACATGGCCGAATACCTCAAGGCAACCGGACGCGCCGATATCGCGATGGCAGCCGACAAGGTCACCGAACATTTGCGAGCAGACGAAGGCGCGCAATACGACAGAGTCATTGAAATTGACTTGTCGCAATTGAAACCGTTAATTAACGGTCCACACACCCCTGACTTGGCTCACAAAGTTGGCCAAGCAATTGGCGATGAAGCAAGTAAAAACAATTGGCCAACCGAAATTTCTGCGGCGCTCATTGGAAGCTGCACAAACTCAAGTTACGAAGACATCACTCGTGCGGCCTCCGTCGCCCGTCAAGCAAAAGCACATGGCTTGAAGGCAAAGTGCGAATTGCTCATTACGCCAGGTTCAGAACAAATTCGTGCAACTATTGAGCGCGATGGTTTGCTTGCTGACTTGGAAGCAATAGGAGCAACCGTTCTTGCCAATGCGTGCGGACCATGCATCGGTCAGTGGGAACGTGCATCAGACGTTACGAGCAAGCCAAACACCATCGTCAACTCGTTCAATCGAAATTTCCCCAAGCGAAACGACGGCTCGGCAAACACGCTCAGCTTTGTCACCAGCCCCGACACTGTGATTGCACTTGCGCTCGCAGGTCGTTTGGATTTTGACCCAACCACTGACACCATCGAAGCACCAGACGGAACTCAGGTGAAACTCAATGCACCCTCCGGAGAGGTACTGCCGGCCAAGGGCTACGACGCTGGCAACGACACCTTCATTGCCCCACCAGCCGACGGTTCACACATTGAAGTCATCGTTGATCCAAAGAGCGATCGCTTGCAACTACTTGAACCATTCGCAAAATGGACAGGCAACGACTTTATTTGCATGCCAATTTTGATGAAGGCAAAAGGCAAGTGCACTACCGACCACATTTCTGCAGCAGGAAAGTGGTTGAAATATCGCGGACATCTTGAAAACATTTCAGGCAATCTCTTCGAAGGCGCGGTGAATGCATACACCGATGAGGTTGGCAAAGGTTTCGACATCGTTGATGGTGCTACTCGTCCATATCCAGAAATTGCACATCGATGGGGCCTGAACAAATTCGAGTGGTGCGCCATCGGTGATCAGAATTACGGCGAAGGATCCAGCCGCGAACATGCAGCGATGGAACCCCGTTATCGCGGATGCCAAGTGATATTCGCCCGTTCCTTTGCTCGAATTCACGAAACTAACTTGAAGAAGCAAGGAATCGTTCCACTGACGTTCGAGGATCCATCCATTTACGACATCATCGAGCCCGACGACACCATCTCTGTGCGCGGAATGCCACCAGTCCCCGATCAACCTGTGCAGTGCTACATCGTGAAGCAGCGCAACAGCGAAGAAATTCCGTTCACTGCGTTACACACGTTCAGCAAAGAACAAGTGCAGTGGTTTAAAGCCGGCAGCGCTCTCAATGTTGTGCGTCAAAAAGTGACTAAGGCCAAAAAGTAATCCACGCATGGAAAGCCTTGCGCTCATGGTGACATTTATTTTGTTGTACACCATGGTGTTCGGTGCACTAGGAGTGTTGACCATTTGGAAGACACCGCGTAATCAGTTCGTTCGCATGGCCATGATCGTGCTGTACCTGCCTGCTATCTATATTGCGGCCCAGCTGACTTTCAATGTGTCAACGCTGGTTGGTCGCATCGTGTTTGGTGGAGTTACTGCTGCGTGCGTGGGAGCGATTATCGCGTTAATTAAAAAACCAACGAACTAATCAGTGCCAGGCCTACGCGAGGTATCTGCCCGCAAGTCTCCGCTGTAGCTCGATGGAAAAGTAGCGCGCAACTCGGCATCTGTAGGTACACGATGCACTTGTGATTCAGCAGGAAGCAATGCGCTAATAGCGTTCATGATTGCTTCAGTATTGGCAGCAATGATTTCATCGCTGTTTCCCGATCGATCCAATTCCACTGGCGCACCAACCGTGATACTCACGAGCGGTGGGTTTGACAAATTCAATACGTCGGGCAATTTTGCATTGCGCGGCCACACTTTTTCAGTTCCCCATAAGCCAATTGGAATGACGGTGGCATTGGTCTGCACGGCAAGTCGAGCAGCCCCCCATCGACCCTTCAGTTGAGGATTGAAAAATTCCAGACCGCGCGGAATGGTTCCCTGTGGCATCAGCGCAACCATGTCGCCAGATTGCAAAGCTGCTGCGGCATGTTCAAGCGGTTCATCGCTACCCGATGTGCGGTCTACGCGAATACCTCCTAGCAACGATGCAAGCTGGCCAATAAGCGGAGCGTCAAACACTTCTTTCTTGCCCAAAAAGCGCACCGTGCGTCCAGTCTTTGAGACCATCATTGCCACTGCAAAAACGTCAAAGTAACTGCGGTGATTGGCAACCAAAATCACTGGGCCACTACTTGGAACATGTTCAATTCCATCAATTGTGGTTTTGGCAAATGGAAATACTTCTGGTCGCGCAAACAATAAGCCAACTTTTTGAATGTCTGATATTTGCAGTGTCGGTTTTGATGCTTCCCCAGGTGAATCAAACTGTGCACTTGGCCATTTTCGCGCAGTTGCCATGACCGCAAGACGAGCGTCTGGGTTTACAACATGCGGAAACCCAACGGCGCTCAGCAATGGCGCGTCGTACACGCTGTCTGAATATGCATAACTTTTTGCTAGATCAACCTTGTGATCTGCACACCACGCCTTTACCGCTTCTAGTTTTCCTGCAGACCAAGCAAAAGGTCCAACGAGTTGACCCGTGTATTCGCCGTTGACATCTACTTCGAAACGTGTTGCAACAACATCGTCAAACCCCATTTGTCGGGCAAATGTTGCAATTAAATCGTGAGGTGTGGTTGTTGCCAACACCACTTTCACCCCATTTGCACGATGCTCGTCGATAATGTTTCGCGCACGAGAACGAACTAGTTGCGCAAGCTGAGGAGCAACTGAATTTGCCGCTGCAACAACCGCATGACGCGGCTTGCCCTTCATCACTGCGACTCCTTGTCGCGCGAGCAACATGCTCGGCAATGTTTCGCCGACCAAGTTGAACACCCTGTACAACATGTCTTCCCCAGGTAGTCGTGATGACGACACCACTCCGGCTTCGCGCAGCGCAGCACTCAGTAGCGGACCAGACGCTTCACCAATCAGCGTGCGATCTAAATCGATAAACGCGGCGGCGTGCATCTGCTGGTTACTCACACTCGCAGGCTATTGACTATTAAAACGAGACCTAGAAATCGAGTGCGATAAATCATGCAATAAAACGGGAAAGGCCCCGCTTTGATGCGGGGCCTCTCAACCTAAGATCCAGTTGGCTGGGGGAACCATCTGGACACTTTCGGGTGGACCTTGGGGGAGGTCTCACCGCGATATGTCTTTAAGTATGCCCTACCCGTGGGTAAGCGTTCAAGGCGAACGACATGATAGTCCCTATCTATTTTCGTGATACCCACCCATATCCCGAGTACCCTTCTGGATATGGAGATTCGTCACTTATCCAGCCTTATTGCAATTGCCGACCACGGGTCGTTCTCTGCGGCATCTCGGGCATTGGGCACGGTGCAGAGCAACGTTTCTGCGCATATTTCGCGCCTTGAAAAAGAACTCGGGGTCAGTCTTGTTGAGCGCACCAGCGGAAAGCTCACCGAAGACGGAGAAATCGTCGTGGAACGAGCCCGGCGAATTATTCATGAGCTCGAAGACATCGAGGCAGATATCCAGTCAACGGACACCGAAGTAGAGGGAGACACTCGCCTTGGCGTCATCGGAACTACGGGTCGATGGCTAATGCCTCGCCTGCTTCCTGCACTCAAACGTGAACATCCAAAGGTGCGCGCAATTATTCATGAAGGAAGCTCCTCTGCGCTGTTGCCACGATTACTCGCCGGAGACCTCGACGCTGCAATTGTTCACTTCCCTATCGACAATGCAGAACTCGATTTAGTTGAACTTTTTTCAGAAGACCTCTTGCTATTAATTCACTCCAATCATCATTGGGCAAACAAAGAATCCATCACACTTGCCGAACTCGCAACCGAACCACTACTTCTTCCTCCCCGAAACACTTCCATGCGACGTGTAATTGATCGAGCCGCGGGCGTGCAGCGCCTTGCGCTCACTGCACAAGCCGAAATTGACGGTGTACGTTTGCTCGCCTCATTGGCATTCGAAGGCTTTGGGGCAGCAATTGTCCCTGCCACTGCAATACCTGGTTGGTTGAAAGGTGAATTTGCGCGCGTCGCAATTCCCGAACTTCCTCCGCGAGTCGTTGGATGGGCTTCGCGCAAGCGCCCTCTCCCAAACAAACCCACTCGAGCTGCTCTCGAAATCACAAAAGCTGTCATTGCCAAGTCGGGCGGCCGCCAACCTGGCGTTACTACTAATCTCTAGTCATGTCGCCCGTTTCTACTCTTTCGTCCGGCGTGCAGTTACAGCACGCGGTGAAAGGTGCGGCTTCCGCAGAAGTTCGCTTTCTTGAAAACGCAAACCGACATGTGGTGTGGGTCGATATCGACGCTGAATATCACCGAGGCGCATTATCGGCAGAAGCTTCGGGAGTAATCGCTAACGCCGCCACCATTGCGCTCAACCAACGAATTCCACTTGTGCTTGCCATGGCTTCATCCGGCGCAGACATTCTTGAAGGTATTGCAGCACTTCATGGATGGGGTCAAGCGGCACGTGCAATAGCAAACTGCTCGGGCGTAATTCCCACGTTCACCATTGTCACCGGACCCGCAGTATCTGGTCCTGCTCTTCTCATTGGCCTGAGCGATTTCGTCATCATGACTGCCGATTCATATGCATTCGTCTCTGGTCCAACCATGGTTGCCGAATTCACTGGAATTGCCATTAGCAACGAAGACCTCGGTGGCACTGACGCGCATGCAAAACAAAGCGGCGTCGCAAGTTTGGTGGTTCCCGATTTTGCAGCCGCAGTTGAATCACTCGAACAGTTGCTCAGTTTTATTCCAAACAATGTCGACGAACTTGCGCCACATGTTGGAACGGGAGACCCATCAGACCGTTTGACCCCAGAGGCTGGTGCACTCATCCCCGAGTCGACAACAGGAAGCTACGACGTTCGCAAAATCATTCGGTCGATCGCCGATGATGACTACCTTTTTGAAGTTCGCGAACGGTGGGCATCAAATGTCATTACCGCGTTCATCACCATTGACGGCGAATCAGTCGGAGTAATTGCCAATCAGCCAATGGTGCTTGCAGGCACGCTCGACATTCCGGCTTCACAAAAAGCAGCGCGGTTTGTCTCGTTCTGTGATGCATTCAATATTCCATTACTCACCCTTGTCGACACTCCTGGTTTTTATCCCGGCAAGGACTTGGAGTGGCGAGGCATGATTCGCCACGGTGGCCAATTGGTATTTGCCTACGCGCGAGCAACAGTTCCGCGGGTTTGCATCATTTTGCGCAAGAGCTATGGCGGCGCATACATCGTGATGGATTCCAAAACGATGGGCAATGACTTATGTCTCGCATGGCCAACAGCAGAACTAGCAGTGATGGGTGCCGGCCAAGCGGCTGCCATTCTGCAACGCCGAGCCACCCCCGAAGAACGTGCGGCCTTTGAGACTGACTACACAGAACGCCTACTTAATCCTTACATCGCAGCCGAGCGTGGCTACGTTGACGCTGTCATTAACCCCGAGGAAACTCGACGTGAAATTTCCTCGGCTTTTGCCATGTTGCGCGATAAACGCGAGCGTTTGATGCCTCGTAAGCACGACAACACGCCTTTATAAACCTTGCCCCTCTACACTTGTCGGCAGGGAGAGGAAGCTCCCTAACACGATAAGAAGGGAATCACGATGGCTGAAACAATCACCATCATTGATGACCGAACAGGCAAGAAAGTTACTGTTCCGGTTACTAACTCGGTATTCGCGTCGTCTGCGCTACGCGAACTGGACCCAGATTTGCGCATGTACGACCCGGCGTTTCTGTCAACTGCAGCATGCAAGTCTGCAATCACCTACCTCGATGGTGAACAAGGAATTTTGCGGTACCGCGGATACCCAATTGAGGAATTGGCTGAGAAGTCAACATTTACTGAAGTTGCTTATTTGCTACTTAACGGCGAGCTTCCAAACACGCAACAACTTGCGCAATGGAACTACGACATTACGCACCACACCATGATTCACGAAAACATGCGCAAGCGTTTCGTTGACGGTTTTCACTACGACGCACACCCAATGGGCATGTTCATCTCGGCCGTTGCAGCGCTTGGAACGTTCTACGACGATGCTCGCGACATTTTCAATTCCGAAACGCTGGACAAGCAGATCCTTCGTCTTATTGCCAAAGTTCCAACCATTGCGGCAATGACTTACCGATTCTCTTCTGGTCTGCCATTTGTTCTTCCGAACAACTCATTGTCTTATGCGCACAACTTCTTGAACATGATGTATCGCATTGGTGATGATTATGAAGTGAACCCAACCCTTGCACGAGCAATGGATGTGTTATTCATATTGCACGCTGACCACGAACAGAACTGCGGCACCACAACGATGCGTGTTGTAGCCAGTGCGAACTCCGATCCGTACTCCGCAACAGCTGCAGCTGCTGCTGCACTCTTCGGGCCGCTTCACGGTGGAGCCAACGAAGCAGTGATTCACATGCTCGCCGAAATTGGCAGCGTTGACAAAGTTCCTGCCTTTATTGAGCGTGTAAAAAATGGTGAAGAGAAGCTCATGGGCTTTGGTCACCGCGTGTACAAAAACTTTGACCCACGCGCTGTCATCATCAAAAAGACCGCTTATGAAGTGTTTGAAGTAACGGGAATGAACCCACTGCTCGACATTGCGCTCAAACTTGAAGAAACAGCGTTGAAAGATGAGTACTTCATCTCGCGCAAGCTGTATCCAAACGTTGACTTCTATTCAGGTTTGATCTATCAGGCTCTTGGGTTCCCCGAAGAAATGTTCACTGTTCTGTTTGCAATTCCACGCACTGTTGGCTGGCTTGCACACATGATTGAACTACTTGACGACAAAGAACAAAAGATCAGCCGTCCTCGCCAGTGGTACACCGGCCAAGACGTACGTTCGTACACCGAACTGCAAAAGCGCTAATTGCTGAGCGCCCTAGGCGCCAATATCAATCACGATTTTGCCCGTATTTGCGTTCGCTGTCATGTGCTCGTGTGCATGCGCAATATCCGAAAACTGATACCTGCAATCGATTACCGGTCGGATCTTCCCCGCTTCAAACAGCGGGATGATTTCGGCAGAAAACCGCTGACTGATTGCAATCTTTTCTTCAATAGGGCGTGCCCGCAGCACGGTTCCTGAGAGTTTTGCGCGCTTCGGCATGAGCCCAGCAAGGTTGAAACTCATGTTTCCTCCACCCATTACGCCAACCTGAACAATGTGGCCCTTTTGCGCAAGTGACGCGACGTTGCGGTCAAGATAGTCGCCACCAATAACACACAGCACTACGTCAACTCCACGACCACCGGTTGCAGTTTTCACTGCATCAACAAAATCTGAAGATGTGTAATCAACCACTACATCGGCACCAAGTGCCTTCACCGCATCTACCTTGCTGGTCGAGCATGTGGCAATGACGTGTGCGCCAATGGCCTTACACATTTGTACGGCTGCAGTTCCGACACCTGAAGCCCCAGCATGCACCAACGCCCATCGCCCGCTTGTGAGACCACCCTGCAGAACCAACGCATCCCACGCGGTGATGAACACCTCGGGAATTGCCGCTGCATCGGCGAGTGAAACTCCACGTGGAATTCGCATTGCCTGTCGTTCATGCACAACAAGCTGCTCTGCATAAGCGCCACCGCTGACGATTCCCATGACTTCGTCGCCAACTTTCCACGCACGAACACGTGCACCAATAGCTTGAACGCGGCCAGAAAATTCCATTCCAGGCACTTCATGCTCGCCAGGAAACGGATCAGGATAGAAACCCATCCGTTGCAACAGATCGGCGCGGTTCAAACTTGTGGCTCGAACTTGCACCAACACTTCTTCTGGTCCGATCTGCGGTGTCGGAATGTCGGCAAAGGTCAAAACCTCGGGACCACCGTGACCGCTGAGGACTACTGCTCGCATGGAGTTATTTCGCCATCTTTTCTTGCAAGCGGCGATCCAACGTTTCGAGATATTGCTCGGTGGTTTGCCATGGCGCATCTTCACCACCAATGAGCAACGATAAGTCTTTTGTCATTTCTCCACCTTCAACGGCTTCTACGCAGACCTGTTCGACTCTGCGCGCAAAGTCAATTAGTTCAGGCGTACCGTCGAGTTTTCCGCGATGCTCTAGACCACGTGTCCATGCATAGATAGATGCAATTGGGTTAGTAGAAGTTTTCTTGCCAGCTTGGTGATCGCGATAGTGGCGGGTCACCGTTCCGTGCGCAGCTTCGGACTCCAACACTCGCCCATCTGGCGTTGCCAAGACTGACGTCATAAGACCGAGCGAGCCGAAACCTTGCGCAACAATGTCGGACTGCACGTCACCGTCATAGTTCTTGCACGCCCACACGTATCCGCCTTCCCAACGCAACATACATGCAACCATGTCGTCGATGAGACGGTGCTCGTAAGTGAGCCCTTGCTTGTCAAACTGTGATTTGAATTCGGCGTTGAAGACTTCTTCAAACAAGTCTTTGAATCGCCCGTCATATGCCTTCAAGATGGTGTTCTTCGTGCTGAGAAACAACGGATAGTTGCGCTGCAGCGAATAGTTCATGGTTGCTCGCGCGAAGTTTCGAATTGATTCATCGAAGTTGTACATGCCCATGACCACGCCAGAACCCTTAAAGTCTGCGACTTTCATTTCAATTGGCTTGCTTCCATCTTTTGGCACGTACGTCATGGTGACGGTTCCTTCACCAGGCACTCGGAAGTCAGTTGCTTTGTATTGATCGCCATGAGCATGACGACCAATCACAATTGGCTTTGTCCAACCTGGGACCAACTTTGGAATGTTCTGACAAATGATCGGCTCACGGAAAACCACGCCATCCAAAATGTTGCGGATGGTGCCGTTTGGCGACTTCCACATTTGCTTCAAGTTGAATTCTTTTACGCGGGCTTCGTCTGGTGTGATCGTTGCGCATTTCACGCCAACGCCGTGCTTCAAAATGGCATTGGCCGAATCAATCGTCACTTGATCATTTGTCGCATCGCGATTTTCAATACTGAGGTCGTAGTACTCAAGGTTGATGTCGAGGTAGGGCAAAATAAGACGGTCTTTGATGAACTGCCACATGATGCGAGTCATTTCGTCGCCATCAAGTTCGACGACTGGGTTTACGACTTTGATTTTGGTTGCCATTGCTGAGCTCCGATGCTGAGTTCGACCAACTTGTATCTGACTTGTACACATTAGCCCACTAGCCATTTACGGCGCTCGCCAAGGCCCAAACTGCCTCTACCCCGTACCATCTGTCTGTGGATTTTGAGTGGTCACCAGAGCACATCGCGCTTCGCGCCAAAGCGCGAACTGTTGCCCTAGATGCGGTTGCCCGTTATGGCCGATTCAACGACACCTGGATGAATGGCTATTCCAAAGAGTTTTCACAAGAACTCGCCGGCCACGGATGGATCGGCATGACCTGGCCGACTGAATTTGGTGGTGGTGGTCGCTCTGGAATCGAGCGATTGATCGTTGCCGAAGAAATGATTGCGGCAGGTGCACCCATTGCAGCTTCGTGGTTTGCCGATCGTCAAATGGGGCCAGCACTCATTGCGTACGGAACCAAAGAACAACAAGATGCATTCCTGCCCGACATGCTTGCCGGAAAAACCACATGGTGCATTGGTATGAGCGAACCAAACGCAGGAAGTGACCTTTCATCACTGAAAACATTTGCTCAACTTGATGGCGATGAATGGGTAATCAACGGTCAAAAAATATGGACAAGTTTTGGCGAAGTTGCTGACTACTGCTATCTCATTTGCAGAACCAGTAATGACGGCCCACCTCATGCGGGGATCAGCGAAATTATCGTGCCGATGAACACGCCAGGAATCGATGTTCGACCAATTCAAGACATGACCACCAATCGCCACTTTTGCGAAGTGTTTTACACCGATGTGCGCGTGCCCAAAAACAACTTGGTTGGTCAGCAAGGTGGTGCCTTTGCGCAAACGATGCGCCAACTAGAACACGAACGTGGCGGCATTGACCGACTGGTGTCGAATAAGGCGCTGTACGACATGGCGGTGAAGCGCGCCGACACCAGCGACTTTCGCATCCGTCAAGAAATTGCAAGCATTGAAATCGGCTACCGCATTGGAAGAATTCTCGTGATTCGCGAAGTGTTGAGGCAAGCTCCAGCAGGTTTCTCTGCAGCAACGAAATGTTTTTGCACCGAACTCGAAGCCAAGATTGCCAACT
This sequence comes from bacterium, assembly GCA_029977615.1. Lineage (GTDB taxonomy): Bacteria > Actinomycetota > Acidimicrobiia > Acidimicrobiales > Ilumatobacteraceae > UBA3006. The sequence goes on along the minus strand of JAPOKO010000005.1, from coordinate 1,222 downwards.
TTGTGTTCACAGTATTTGGGGCAGACGCCATGATGTGGGACGACGTGACCCAGGGTCTGGCTTACGCATCGGGCTACACCATCATGGGCGGAACATCGAATGTCATGCGCAATATCCTTGGCGAGCGCGTCCTCGGGCTACCTAAGGAACCTTCAGCCAAAAAATAGTTTCCGTGTTGGAATAAGGTGCAGTCATGCACCCAATAGAACTTTCCACCAAAGTCATTGACACGGGAATCGTTGATCAACCACTGAATCGGGTCACCAACGACATCACCGAGTTAGCCGACAATTTGGCCATCGTTGAAAGCTTCAGTCACAGTGTGGTGTGGGACACGGGAGACGGGCTGATGTGCTTCGACGCATCGGGTGCAGGAAGCGGACTTGCCGTTGTTGACTCAATTCGGACTTGGCGCAAAGCCCCGATCAGTCACTTGGTGTACACACACGGACACGCCGACCACATTGGTGGAAGTTTCGCTTTCGCCAAGGACGCAGAAATATCTGGTGCACCAAAGCCACACGTCATAGGTCACGAAAACGTTGATGTTCGCATTGATCGCTACAACACCACGAACGAATGGAATGTGCGCATTAATCAGCGCCAATTCGGTGGCACACGATCGGAAATGGGTCTCAATGTCGGCGAAAACCTGCAGCGATTCCTACCGCGCAACACCATGCGAACTGACGAATCGTTTCGCGAGCAACTCACCATCAACGCTGGTGGAACGCAGGTGGAATTTCATCATGCACGCGGTGAAACCGACGACCACTTGTGGGGTTGGATTCCAGAAAAGAAGTGGATCTTCACCGGCGACTTCGTGATTTGGAATTACCCAAATGCTGGCAACCCACAAAAAGTACAGCGTTACGCATTGGAATGGGCTCAAGCACTGCGCCGCATGATCGCTCAAGGCCCAGAGTTACTACTCCCCGCCCACGGACTGCCAATTGAGGGTAAAGCTCGAATTGCGATAGTGCTTGATGACATCGCATCATCTCTTGAGTCACTCGTGATGCAAGTGATCGACATGATGAATGCTGGAGAGACACTTGACGCAATCATTCATACGGTCAAAGTTCCACAGAGTGTTATTGACAAGCCATACATGCGTCCGTTTTACGATGAACCAGAGTTTGTCGTACGCAACATATGGCGTCTGTACGGTGGTTGGTGGGACGGCGCAGCATCACGGCTAAAGCCCGCGCCAGATGCAGTC
>JAPOKO010000059.1 GCA_029977615.1 bacterium | reverse complement strand
TTGGCAACCATGTGGTGATACTCACCATGAATAGGCACAAACCATTCAGGTTCGGTAATCGACAAATACATTTTTAAGTCTTCAGCTTGAGCATGACCCGTTGCGTGCACGTCGGCAATGCCCGAGTGCACAACTTCTGCACCAAGTCTCAATAGACCATCAATAACACGGTTCACGTTTCCTTCGTTGCCAGGAATTGCGTGGCTCGAGAAAATAACGGTGTCGTCATGACCAATGGTGACGAATTTGTTATCTCCGCGCGCCAGCAAACTAAGAGCCGCCATTGGCTCGCCTTGTGAACCGGTTGAAATAACACACACACGTTCTGGTGGATAGTCATCAATGTCTTCAACATTGATGTACGACTTGTCGGGCAGTTTGATGATGCCTAAGTCGCGCGCCATGCGTATGTTGTTGATCATGGAGCGACCTAGTGGAGCGACTACTCGCCCGCTTTCAATTGCCGCATCGGCAATTTGCTGCACACGGTGAATATGGCTGGCAAAGCTTGCGGTAATGATGCGGCGAGTTTTGTGCTCGGCAAACAACTGGCGAAGTACTACGCCAACTGACTTCTCCGACGGTGCTGATCCACGCTCTTCCGCATTGGTGCTGTCCAACATGAGTAAGCGAACACCATCTCCAGCAGCGAGCGCACCAAGCCGCGCCAAGTCGGTGCGACGATCGTCCACCGGAGTGAGATCAATCTTGAAGTCGCCCGAGTGAATGATGACGCCCTGTGGTGTGTGCAACGCAATTGCATGTGCGTATGGAACAGAGTGTGTAACGGGAATGAACTCAACATCAAATGGCCCAATGCGACGACGCTCGTTATCTTTCACCGCAATCATTTCGGTTTTGCCAAGCAACCCTGCTTCTTCAATTCGGTTGCGGGCAAGACCAAGCGTTACTTGCGAGCCATATATAGGGAACGACATTTCACGCAATAAAAACTGCAGGCCACCTACGTGGTCTTCGTGACCATGCGTCGCAATGCATGCTTCAATTCGGTCTGCATTTTCACGCAGCCACGTGAAGTCGGGCAATACCAAGTCGATGCCGTGCATGTCGGCGTCTGGAAACATGAGCCCGCAGTCAATGAGCAACAATCGATTGTCTTGCTCGATAACCATGCAGTTTCTGCCGATCTCGCCGAGACCGCCGAGGAAAATAACTCGAACTGGCGCTGCCATTAGTTGCTTGCTGCGCGAGCCGCGCGAAGGTTTTCGAGCACCTTCTTCGCACGATCTTCAAGGCCGGCTGGTGGCGGACCCATTGGCAATCGCGCCTCACCAACTTCAAGACCAAGCAGGTTCATCATGACTTTGCTTGGCAGCGGGTTCGGATTCTCGTCCCCTGTTTCGTACGCAAAACTTTCGAGCAATCGCGCATTCACTCGACGCGCACCTGCAGTGTCACCCTTTTCCCACAGATTGAACATCTCTTGATGATCTTGTGCGCACCAGTGTGTTGCAACACCAATTACACCAGTTGCTCCTATGGACATGAATGGCAATGTGAGATTGTCGTCGCCGCTGTACAACTCGAAGCCGGCAGGCGCTTGACTCATGAGCACCGCAGATTCCGAAGGACTACCCGCAGCATCTTTTACTGCAACCACGTTCTTCACTTCGCGTGCGAGCTTCAGTAAAAGCGGCGTCGATATTTTGCGACCCGTACGAACAGGAATGTCGTACAACACCACTGGCAACTCGGTGCTTTCACACACCGCACGCATGTGGGCTTCAATTCCCGCCTGCGAAGGTCGGTTGTAATAAGGAGTAACAGCCAGTATTCCGGCAGCGCCAAGTTTGCTGGCTTCCTTTGTCATATGAATGGAGTGTGCAGTGTCATTCGTGCCAGTACCCGCGATGACGG
>JAPOKO010000058.1 GCA_029977615.1 bacterium | reverse complement strand
AAGTATTGCCGTTGATGGAATCACTCGCAAAGCGTGATTTAGTACCCGTGCTTACACGCCAAGCTGACTTGCTACGCGACGACGATGACCTATTGAATGAGCTTGCTGGCGCAATTGACCCAACTGATGCTCTTGCACTAGCAAAAGCCCCCATTGCATTGGCGCGTCGAGCAATTAGGTCATGGCTCACCAATCCACTCGTTCCCGATAGTGCAACCGTTGAACGTGTGCTTGAAGTTGCGCGCGGAAACAACCTTGCCTGCGACATCGGACTTGGTCGCCAAGTTCGCAGAAGTCAGCAACAATTGCGAATTACCGAGCCAGAAACCTCCAAATAAAGCAGGTTTTCTGAAACATCGAGGGTTTTTATTGGTGTATCGTCTCGCCTGATGTTGAACGCAAGCCAAATTCGCAACAAGGAAAGTCGCTAATGCCACCAAAACTTCGGGGCAAGTGGGCCCTTGGAATTACCCCACGAAACCTCACCTGGATCATTAAAGACAAACTCGCCATTTGCGAGCGTCCGGGCGGTTTCGGCGCCAATCACCGCCGAGTTCGTCGACAGGAAGAAATCATTTGGCTGCGTGAGAACGATTTTGGCTGCGTTATCTCCATCATTGGTGCTCCGCATAACTTGCACAACTATGACGAATTGAACATGCCGTACAGGCACCGCCCGCTTATCAATTTCGATGATATGGACCAGTGGCTCAAGTTGTTCTTTAACGACATTCACGAATTACTACGCAACAACAACAAAGTTATTGTGCACGCTGAAGAGGTGAGTGACCGTTTGGTTGGGTTAATGGGCGGATACATTCGCTGGTCTGGCCTGGTAGACGATGCACCACAAGCAATTATTCTCACCGAACGAATTGGTGGTCGTCAGCTCGATCCAGATTCGCGCGAACTTATTCTTCGAGCACACGAACTTCGTTAATGAGTGGCCGCCGAGTCGTAGTCACCGGTATCGGTGGAGAACTCGGCTCTCGTGTTGGCGCTCTGCTTGAAGAGCAAACTTGGGTTGGCGAGATCGTTGGCATTGATGCAAACCCACCGCGACGCCGACTGCGCCGAACCATGGTGCACGTCATCGAGCCACAGGAACACGATGCAATTGCGCAACGAATAGTTGATGCAAACCCGCACGTAATCATTCACTTGGGCGTATGGGAACCCGATGCTCGCCTATCTTCACACGATGCACAAATGCATACGCAGGCTTTTGCGCACGCCGTATTTGAAGCAGCGTTGCGCGTTCCCGCGTTGGAGTCTGTAGTTCTTCGCAGCGGTATAGAGGTATACGGAAAGAATGGGTACTCGCCTCAAGTGCCAAACGAGCATCAACCACTTGAACCACAATCACTCTTTGGACACATGTTGCTTGGCTTAGAACATAAGGTGAGCGAGTTGGCAATTGCGCGCGGCACCACTGCCACCTTGTTGCGACTTGCTCCTGTAGTTGGCCCGCATGTTCCAAGCCCGCTTGGCCGCATGTTGCGCCTGCCAGCGGTGCCATTTAATCCAGTGAGTTCTCCTCGGTTTTCGGTAATTGAAGACGGAGATGCTGCTCAGGCATTTGTATCTGCAACTCAATATCAAGCTCATGGTGCGGTCAATGTTGTTGCCGATGGTTCAATCAGTATCGCGCAAGCAGCATTGCTTGGGCATCGCCTAGCTATTCCAACAATTGGACCCGGCTGGTGGGCGGCTAAGTCATTAGCAAGAATTGCTGGAGCGCCAGTGCCTGAACACGTAGTAGAGCTGCTGTCACACGGACGTTTGGCATCTAACGAATCCATGTTGCACATGCTCAATTTCGCACCGTTGCACAGCACAAAACAAGTGCTCACACGTTTATATGAGTGGCCAAGTGTTATTCGCATTCAACCCACACGTAAAGTTGCATAGTCATGCCATTCGTACACGCAACAGATGGCACGCGCATTCATTATGAAGTGACTGGAAAATCCGGGGCAACTCCAGTGCTCATGATTCAAGGACTGGGTGCAAGCAAGAACGCATGGAACCTGCAGCGCATTGCCATGGCTACAAGGTTTCGCATCATTTCATTTGATAACCGTGGCGCAGGCAGAAGCGACAAGCCCACTGAGCCATTCACGCTTGAACAAATGGCCGATGACGCACTTGCAGTTCTAGATGCCGCAGGAATTGAAACCGCACACGTTGTTGGCGCATCGATGGGCGGAGTGATTAGCCAAATCGTTGCTGTGAAATACCCGTATCGCGTTCGTTCGCTCACCTTGGTGTGCACCGCATGTCGAAACCATCCGTGGCGTCAAGAACTCTTGCAGGCATGGGCGAAAACCGCTGCAGACAAGGGAATGATCGAGGTTGGAAAAGAAGCAGCACAATGGGTCATGAGCCCCCGCTCATTTCGCCGTTTAGTACCCGCATTTACTTGGATGGGCCCACTTGCAGCACTTCGCCCGCGATATTCATTTGTGTCACAAATTGACGCCATCTTGAATACGCGTGAAGACCTTGTTGATCAGTTGTCAACCATTACCGCACCAACCATGGTCATTGTTGGCAATCAAGATATCCTCACGCCGCGTGGCG
>JAPOKO010000057.1 GCA_029977615.1 bacterium | reverse complement strand
TTGGCGCGTTTGCTGAAGCCACTTGGGCTACGTGTTACGCGTATTGCAAGTGGTTTGCCAGTTGGTGGCGACATGGAATACGCCGACGAACTCACACTCGGTCGAGCACTCGAAGGTCGCCGCGAAATAGAGGGCTAATTAGTGACGAATGGCAGTGCGTTTTTGCGCGCTGTAAATGCCACCGTGCCCACTGATTGCATACGACAGCACGCATGCAATGGTGAACGGAATCAATGCGTTTGCACCAAATAATTCAATACCCATAATCACGCAAGCAATGGGTGCATTGGCTGCTGCGCTAAATGTTGCCACCATGCCAACAGCTGCGAATAAGGGAACCGATGCACCGAGCACGGTTGCAACTTGGGCGCCCGCAAGCGCACCAATGATGAACAGTGGAACCATTTCGCCACCAATGAACCCGGTGCCCAAACTGATGCTGGTGAACACAAACTTCCACGCAAAAGCTGCAGCGGTTATTCCCGTTGCACCAATAAAGGCCTTGTGCGCCAGAGGACCAGATAACCCGAGATATTCGCGCGAACCCGACAGTGCAACAAGTGCGAGCACAAGGCATGCTCCAACAACTGGACGCAGCGGAGGCCACGTAATAAAACGAGCAGTAGTTTTATGCACGAAGTGTGTCGCTTGTACAAACGACATGGCAAGTGCGGCAGTTGCAGCTGCAAGCACGACCAACCTAAACACGAGTGCAGCGTTGATATCGATAGGGCCAAATTCATTTTCGGTGAGGTGTTCCAAGTTGAACGATTCAACGACATAAAACGCAACAAGCGCCGCTGTCAGTGCAGAAAGAATCGCCTCGTAGCGAATTCGACCAGACTCTTGAATTTCAAGCGCGAACACCACACCAGCAATGGGCACTCCAAACAAACCACCAAATGCTGCAGCAATTGCAGTAATTAATAGCAAGCGACGAGTTTCAAGCGACGGCGAAAACATTCGAGCAACGCCATCTACAATGCTGGACGTAATTTGAATTCCTGCACCTTCGCGGCCGGTAGATGCACCAAACACATGTGAAACAAACGTTCCCGCAAACACCATTGGTGCCATGCGTCGTGGAACCCCTGCACCAGGTTCGTGAATTTCTTCTAACACCAAGTTGCTGCCACGCGAAACGTGATTGCCAAAGTGGTGATACGTCAGCCCAATAACCAAACCTGCAACCGGTAGGAAGTAAATGAGCCAGCCGTTATTTACACGGGCATCATTGGCAAACGACAACGCCTTCAAAAACGCAACAGCAACGCCAGCACCCACCAGGCCAACAAGGCCGCCTAAAACTAAGGAAAAACCGAGGTCTTTAGACCGTGCGTACAACAAGTGCATCGCCTTGTCCGCCGCCGCCACACAACGCAGCAGCGCCCATGCCGCCACCACGACGTTGCAGTTCATGCAACAGGGTAAGTGCAAGTCGGTTGCCGCTCATGCCAATTGGGTGACCAAGGGCAATTGCTCCACCGTTCACATTCACAATGTCGTCAGAAATTCCAAGTTCGCGCATTGATGCAATTCCTACAGCAGCAAACGCCTCGTTAATTTCAAAGAGGTCAACGTCGCTTACTTTTTTGCCAGCGCGATCAAGCGCTTTCATGATGCTGCGGCTTGGTTGGTGCAACAACGATGCATTGTCTGGGCCGGCAACCATTCCGTACGAAATGAATTCGCCAAGCGGCTTTACACCACGGCGTTCGGCTTCGCGCTTCGACATCATCACAATTGCCGAACCTGCGTCACTAATTTGGCTGGCGTTACCTGCAGTAACCGTTCCGTCTTTGTCGAATGCTGGCTTCAACGATCCAAGTGATTCCATGGTGGTGCTTGCGCGCACGCCTTCGTCGCTGTCAATCAGCACTGGGTCGCCTTTGCGTTGTGGAATCGAAATGGGAACAATCTCATCGGCAAGTCGGCCTGCAGCAATTGCAGCAGCAGCACGTTGGTTGCTCTTCATTGCTAAGTCATCTTGCGCATCACGGCTGATGTTGCCGGCTGCGTAACGCTCGGTGCCAAGGCCCATGAGGCATGCATCAAATGCACACCACAAACCATCGCGCTGAATTGCATCGAGCAGATGCACATCGCCAAAACGGAAACCACTGCGTGCACCCATTGCGAGGTAAGGAGCATTCGTCATACTTTCCATTCCACCTGCAATAACAATGTCGGCTTCACCACTAGAAATCATTTGGTCTGCCAAGTAAATGGAGTTAAGTCCCGACAAGCACACCTTGTTGATGTTCACGCTTGGCACACTCATTGGGATGCCAGCCTTCGATGCGGCTTGGCGTGAAGGCACTTGGCCCTGACCAGCCATGAGTACTTGGCCCATAATCACGTGTTCCACTTCGTGTGGTGCAACACCTGCTCGTTGTAGCGCTGCGGCAATAGCGAAACCGCCAAGGTCTGCAGCAGAAAATGAGGCGAGTGCTCCACTCATTTTTCCAATCGGTGTACGGGCTCCGGCGATGATGTATGAACCTGGCATGACTAGAGCGTAGGCGCATTCATTCATTACCCTCTAACCCATGAAAAGCATCCTCGAAGCCATCGAAAACAATGCCGACACCAAGGCATTTGAAGCCTTACAGATCCCCGAGTCATATCGGGCAGCGGTGGTCCGCAAGGAAGAGCAAGAAAT
>JAPOKO010000056.1 GCA_029977615.1 bacterium | reverse complement strand
AAATACTAGAAAACAATAAAGAAGAACTTGAAAGCATCTCAAAGACACATGAAGAAGATAAGAAAAAAATACTAGAAAACAATAAAGAAGAACTTGAAGAATTCAAAAAATCTAAATCAGTTGAATTCAAAAAATTAGAAGACCAACTAGTCCACTAAAGCGTCGCCGCGCATGCCCGCACGTTCTAGATGGATGGGAAGCACGCGGCCATACAACTGTTTGGTGCGCTCGGGACTGCCCACAATTCCTTCCATTTCAGTGAAACTAAAAATCGCAACATACCGCATGGTTGGTCCACTGAGTGGCGTAACTCGATGCAACGAATACCGACCCTTTAAGATCTGCAGATCGCCCGGTTCCAGGTGCAACGTATGTATGAGCGACTGATCTCCATCCAACACGCGACCGACGCCGTCATAGTTTTCATCTGTTGGCGTGCGCAGGTTCGGGCTGTATTCAAATTCACCACCACTGTCAGCATTCTGAATAGCCAACGTAACGGTGTAGTTATTGGTGTCGAAGTGCCAAGGGAAACCATTCCCCTCTTCAGCCAAGTTGATGATCACGTCAGCCAACGGGTCTGCATAGCGATAGAACGAAGGCTCTTCCAACACCTCTTGAATAAATGGTGCGAACGATGGCCACTCGTACATTGAACGAATAATGCTGTCTTCACCGAAATTGTCGGCGGGCACGAAAGCATTTGAACGGTCGTAAAAACGACGAAGTGGATGTGTGTCCGGAAGATCTGGAGGCAACTGTGTGAAATATGGATTCGTGCGATTGAAGTTGCGATGGCCCAAATGTGAAACTCGGTCACCTTCAGCAACGAGTGCGGGAATGGCTTCTGGTCTTACGAATTGCTTGATTACAGCGCAACCGACAGAACGAATATCGCTTTGCACTTCCGCAACTAATTGTCGTCGAGTTTCACCCTCAACATGAATGGGATAACGATCCAGGTCAATTACGTGCGAAACATCGATGGCCATAGCCCCATGTTGCCACAACGCCGATAAGGGTGAGCGCTGTGGCAACTATGGGCAGTGACAATCAACTACCGATAATTCCGCCATTGATGCGTTTGATCACGATCGTGCAGTCCCGCGGAACTGGTCCAGAAGCTCCCACGAAGAACTCAGGGAAGTTGGAGTTTGCGGCACTTCCATCACCTGGGTGCTGGAGGTTTACGAACATGGTTTTGCGGTCTGGCGTTGTGGTTACTCCGGTCACTTCGCAACCCTTTACACCCGTAAAGAGACGTTTGAATTCGCGGGTCACAGGGTCTGCAACGAGCAATTGGTCATTGTTTCCACCAGGCTGAGTTCCGTCTGTCAGCACAAACACTCGACCATCTGGATCAACCCAGATTCCGTCCGGCGAACCAAACATCTGTCCACCAGTATCTGAAACATTGTTCGCAAGAACAAAAATTTCCCAATTAAAAGTGTCCCCAACGTGCTTGTCCGCATCTTTCCAACGAATGATGTGACCGTTTGAGTTCACTGCGGTTGGGTTTGCGCTGTTCACGCCAGCCTTACCCGATGTTCCTCGCTGTGTGTTATTGGTAAGCGTTACATACAACTCGCCCTTTTGAGAAGCCGCAATCCATTCTGGACGGTCCATCTTGGTTGCGCCAACAGCATCGGCTGCAAGTCGCGTATTGACCAAGATGTAGTCCATCTTCCAACCTGCAAGCAACGGGTTCTTCGGGCTGAGTTCAAGCCACTCACCAGTTCCATTATCGAGATATTTCGCTGCGTAGAGCGTTCCTTCGTCAAGTGGACTCTTACCTGCCGCAATCATTTTCTTCCAGCTCTCTTTGGAAACGAACTTGTATACGTAGTCAAAACGCTCGTCGTCTCCCATGTACACAACTGCGCGTCCGTCTTTTCCTTCCACGAACGTTGCCCCTTCGTGCTTCACACGACCAAGCGCAGTTCGCTTAACCGGAACACTCTTTGGATTTTCTGGATCAATTTCTACTACCCAACCAAAACGGTTGATTTCATTTGCGTACGAGGTATTTGACAAGTCAAAACGTGCATCAAACTTATGCCAGTCGTAGCCGAAACCTGCTGCGTTAATTCCATAACGAGCCTGTTCCGTGTTTGCCTTCCAAGCAGTATTTGCTGTGCCGAAGTATCCATTGAAGTTCTCCTCACACGTTAAATATGTACCCCACGGCGTGTAACCGTTTGCGCAGTTATTCAAAGTGCCAAGAACTGGGTTGCCTGCAGCGTTTACCAGCAAATCACTCTTTGCTGCTGGGCCACTGAACTTCATTGGAGTATTGACATGAATGCGTCGATTCTTTGCACTCTTTGCCAATTTCCAGCACGTCTTGGTGTTCTCGATCATCAGTACCGAAACACCGTGTGCGGCTTGAGAGAGCTTTACTTCATCAAGACTCGTGGGCACCGCCTTACCCATGATGTGTGGCGTGGTTCCATACTCATGGTTGATGCACAACATGCCCTTTTTGTTGTCACCGAAGTAGTGCATTCCGTCGTGGCCAATGCCAACGCTGAGAGCCTGATTGTCTGCAGTGAATACTGCATAGTCAAATGATTTTCCGCTGCCGTCTAGTTTTTCGCGCCAAGGAATCAACACGCTGTATTCGTATTCAGGTGCAATTGTTGGCATTGCAGATGATTGCAATGGAATGGACGTGAAGCCGATTTTCGCGCGCTTTGCTAAGGCTGCACCAGAAGTTGGTTTTGCATCAAGTGCCGAAACCTTTGAGCCACCCATAAACATCAGGGCAGCACCTGCGACGCCACCGACGATGAGTTGACGACGGGACATGTACCCGTTGAGAA
>JAPOKO010000055.1 GCA_029977615.1 bacterium | reverse complement strand
CACGCTGTCGATACCGAGCAAGTTCACTCCACGCAAAATGAACGGAAGAACGGTAGTTGGCAGGTTTGCGCCACCGGTTAGTCCGCTTGCAGCAACGGACGCACCATATTTCAGAGTGCGCAATACATAAGCAAGCGTGTTGCCGCCAACGCAGTCCACTGCCCCAGCCCAACGCTCTTTTTCAAGCGGTTTAGTTTGCTCAGCTGAGGTTTCGCTGCGATCAATAATCTCTGCGGCGCCAATTGACTTCAGCCACTCGCCTTCACTTGCCTTGCCTGTGCTGGCAACAACTTCGTAACCACGTGCGGCCAACATGCCCACTGCATATGATCCAACGCCACCGGTTGCGCCAGTAACGAGCACTGGGCCAGTGTCCGTCTTTAATCCCGCGCGCTCAAGAGCATCTACCGACATCGCTGCGGTGAATCCGGCAGTGCCCACCATCATTGCGGTTTTGGTGGTGAGACCTGCAGGCATTGGAATAATCCACTTGCCAGGAACTCGCGCCATAGTGGCAAATCCACCGTTATGTGCAACACCTATGTCGTTTCAATGTGCAATGACTTTCGAGCCAACAGCAATTGATGCATCACTCGACTCAACAACAGTTCCTGCAAGGTCAACTCCTGGAATCAGTGGATCAATACGCGCCACTTTTCCTTTTTCTGTGGTGGAAAGACCGTCTTTGTAATTGATGCACGAGTACTCAACTGCGATCAGCACTTCGCCTTCACCAAGTGAGTCAGATGAAATGGTCTCAATACGACGCGTCCACACATCGTTCACTTTTCCTACCAACATTGCGCGTACATCTGTCATGGTGTTCTCCTTTATGCCACTAATTGCAGAATTTTCTGTTTGGCGCTTTCGCCGATTGTTACGTCATCTCCCGATGCGAACCACACTTCGCTGTGAGTATCAAATAGCACCTGAGCAGATGCTGCTCCGCCAGGCAACCCATTCATCGAAGCCGCGGTGTACACGCACACATTCCATGCCGCATGACCACCAACACTTTTCACGGCTTCTGACACAACATTTGCCCACTTATGCTCAAAATCAATGACAGCTTGTGGGTTTGACACATATTGCATCACGTTTGACGTTTCGGTAAACACTAAACCCACGTTTTTGCCGTCAATGCGTTCTTTCATCGCAGCAATTTCAGAATTCAATTGCTTCGAAATCTTCTTTTGGTCATACGTCGACGACTTTTCGCGGTGCAATGTAATTGGGTGCACCCAGTTGTCTACCGTTTCGCCAGACTCTGCGCGCAAAATATCAAGTGGTGGCGTTGCACTGCCTTGAGTTACCAGCAATATGTGTTGCGCTACTGGTCGCAACGAAAACACAAACATGTCGAGCAAGTTTTTGTCGAATGCATGCGCAAGTGCTGCGACCACATCAACCGTTGGTGTTGGTCCGCGTCGCTCTTCGCCAGCACGCGCACGCTCAAGCGCAACTACATAAGGCTGCGAGATTCCTGCACGCTGCGAAAGCTCGCGCGTTGACCAACCACGAATTTTGCGTTCGTTAAACAGCCACTGTGCAAACCCAATGGGGTCGAACTCGAACTGTCGATTAATTGATGGTCGTTGTTGCTTCATGACAAGTGATAAATATAGTATTCACTCATGGGGATCGCCAGCGAATCGTTGCAAAATGAAGCTGAGCCGCGCCTGATATCTCCCTGGCCCTTTTTCGGTGGGTTCGTGATCGCTACATGGGCGCTCGACATTGGCCTGCATCAATCCATTTCCGATCAGCGCAATTCACTCGCCATTGTTGCCGCATGGTTTGCCATGACTGCAGCCATGATGACCCCAACCACCATCCCCATGCTCAATTCCTTACGTGAAATTCTTGGCAATGCTTCACAGGACACCTGGTGGATGTTCGTTGCCGGTTACGTCTTCATGTGGTCTTCATTCGCACTTGTTGGTGGCGGGCTGCAAATTGCACTCAGCCATACCGAGCTGCTTTCCGATCACGGAACACTCACCTCGCGTTCACTTACTGCTGGTGTTCTTGCACTCGCGGGCGTATATCAATTCACCCCAATCAAAAACATGTGTCGCGACTTGTGCCTACGACCAATGACGTTCTTTATGGCGCACTGGCGCTCGGGCAAAGTTGGCGGCTTCAAGATGGGCGTTCGCCATGGCGTGGTTTGCATCGGCTGTTGTTGGGCACTCATGCTTCTGGCATTTGTTGGCACTGCTTCACATTGGGGTTTCATGGCACTGGTTACCGCAATCATGGTGGTGGAAAAACTGCCAAAGTACGGCGCAAAGGTAACTGCACCAATTGGTATCGCACTTTTAGTTTGGGCGGCACTGCTCTTTTTCACACCCGAAGCAATTTCTCTCCATAACTCACACTGAAAGGCAATACATGAGCACAGCAACAAAAACCAAAGACAGCGGCATCGCCGCTTGGTCGCTGCAAGGCGAACTGATTCTGAACTGCAACTGCACGGTGTTTTGTCCGTGCGTTGTTTCACTCGGTCAACACCCTCCAACAGAGGGATACTGCCAGGCATGGTCGGGTGTTCGCATTGACAAAGGCTCAATGGGTGATCTTGACCTTTCAGGATTGAACGTTGCCATGTTGCTCGACATTCCAGGAAAGATGGAGCGCGGCAACTGGACTCTTGCATTGTGGATTGATGAGCGCGCAACCGATGAACAGTTTGCAGCACTTGAAAGCATCTTCTCTGGTGCAAGCCGTGGCACTACGGGACTCTTCAAGTTGCTGGTCGGCAAGTACCTGGGTGCTGAACGTGCACCAATCACGTTTGTTCGCGAAGGTGAAACACGCAAGTTCAGTGCTGGCAAGTTCATTCAGGGTGCTGTTGCACCAATTACTGGTCAGCGCGACAACGAGCCGGTCATGATCGTGAATACGCAGTACTGGATGGGCCCTGAAGTTGCGGTTGCCCAAGCCAGCATGGGCCGCGTGCGCGCATTTGGTCGTGTGTGGAACTTTGAAGGCCGCAGTGCCGAAATCTGCGACATCAAGTGGGTTGGACCATGAGCGCCCCCCTTCTTGCACTATCGCGTCGCTTACGCAACACGCCGTACACCTCACGCATTGAACAGTTCCCTGTTCAGGCATACACCGTGTACAACCACATGTTGTTGCCTTCACGCTTTCGTGGTCTCGAAGAGGATTATTGGCACTTGCGCAAGTCTGTGCAAATTTGGGACGTCGCTTGCGAACGCCAAGTGCAATTAAAAGGCCCCGACGCCGCAAAGCTTGCACAAATGATGACCGTTCGCGACATTCGCAAATACGACGTTGGTCGCGGCGGACTTGTTCCTCTTTGCGATCACAATGGAAAATTGCTGAACGACCCTGTGGTGTTTCGTATTGCAGAGGATTGCTATTGGTTCTCTATTTCAGACTCCGATGTTGCGTTCTGGGCAGGCGGTTTAGCGCTTGGTCTCGGACTTGATGTTGAAGTGAGTGAAATTGATGTGAACCCACTTGCCGTGCAAGGACCACAAGCCGAAGATGTAGTTGCCGCAGTTTTTGGTGAAGCAGTTCGTGCAATCAAGTTCTTCCGCTTCGAAACGCTGAACTTTCGCGGTCACCCACTTCGCGTTTCGCGCAGCGGTTTGAGCGCACAAGGTGGTTTCGAAATTTTGGTTGATGATTGGGAAATTGGCGGCTTGTTATACGACGCCATTTGCGAGGCTGGTGCGAAATACGACATTGGCCCTGGCTGCC
>JAPOKO010000054.1 GCA_029977615.1 bacterium | reverse complement strand
GACCTATTTATTCGTTGTGCCCAGCACTAGCCTGAAGTACATGTACGAATACGTGGCATTTAATCCATTTAATTCCAGCCCAGAGTCGCTCGCTACCGAACTCACCAAAAAGTCGGCTGAAGGATGGGAAGTGGTCGACATCGTCACCACCTTTGACGGCCGATACTGCGCATTTCTTCGTCGACCGACTCAGGGCGCAACATCGAGTTCTCAGGTGTCATCTCCAGTGACCACACAAATCACCGTCACAGAAACGACATCGTCGAGCACTGCAGCACCGGCAGCATGGTATGCAGATCCGTCAAACAGGTTTGAACTTCGCTACTGGGATGGCAGCGAATGGACCGAACATGTTGCCCGCGGCGGTCAACAGTTCACCGACCCACCAATTGCCTAAATCGCAATGAAGGCCACGTCCATCGGGCATGCTGGCATTTTGATTGAATCTGGCTCGCGCACCATTGTGTGTGACCCGTGGTTTGTGCCTGCTTTTTGGGCTTCCTGGTTTGTATTCCCCCGCAACGACCAGTTGCCAAGTGAAGTCATGGAAAAAATTGAGCGCCCTGACTATTTATATATCTCACATCAACACGGTGACCACTTAGACGAACCATGGCTAGCAAACCACATCGATAAGACAACGCCAGTCTTGTTGCCTGATTTCGCAACTCGAGAACTCGAACGCCAACTTAACCGGCTTGGTTTCACCAACTTCATTCGTACTCGCAATGGAGTTATGACCGACTTGGGTGATGGACTTCGCGTTGCGATCCATGTTGAAACCGCAATTGCGGATGGCCCTGGTGGCGATTCGGCGATGGTGGTTGAAGATGGAACCGCACGACTCGTAAATCAAAACGACTGTCGCACCGGCGACCTTGCTGAATTATTGCAACACGGTCCGGTTGATATGCATTGGCTGCAATTCAGCGGCGCTATTTGGTACCCCATGGTGTACGACCAACCCCGTGAAGAACTCTTGGCACTTGCCACCAGCAAAGTCGAGAGTCAGTTTGCTCGCTCAATTCGATATGTCGAAGCAATTGGTTCTCGCGTAGTGGTTCCATCGGCTGGCCCACCATGCTTTCTTGACGAAGAATTGTTTTCTATCAACATGATTGATGGCAATGAGTTGTCGATCTTCCCCGACCAAACCGAGTTCATCGCTCGTCTTGTGCGCCATGGCAATAACAATGCCGTCATGAACATTCCTGGCACTGCTATTTCGGTTACTCCAACCGAAATTCGCGTACAACACTGCGTTAGCGAAGATGAAGTACAGCGGCCATTTACTCACAAACGTGAATATTTAATGGAATATCAAGCCGATTGGGCAGAGTGGTTGCGCAATACCAAAGCAGCGTGGTTGGTAAACAACACAAACTTGGTGAGTGAACTTCAAGCGTGGTGGGAACCATTGCTTGCTATGGCTCCGTCGTTGCGTAAAGCAATCGGTGGTAACTGCTTGGTGAAAACCGAAGGTGAAGACATCTTGATTGATTTTCCTAACGGGAAGATATCTGGCTACAACAATGAGCCGATCAAGTTTCGAATGGAAATTGAGCGACCATTACTCGAAGGTGTTGTTCGGCAGAAAGCAATTGATTGGTCAAACTCGTTGTTCTTATCGTGTCGATTTACTGCGTGGCGCGATGGCTCATACAACGAATACTTGTATAACTTTTTCAAGAGCCTTTCAGTTGAACGCATGAGACGAGCCGAGCAAGAAGTTGCCCGAAAAGATGAAGACTCCAACGAGGTATCAAACGAGATTGAGCTTGGCGGCTATGTCATGCAGCGATATTGCCCGCATCGCAAAGCAGACCTATCTGAATTTGGTGTTATTGAAGATGACCACGTTGTGTGCACCTTGCATGGTTGGAAGTTTCAGTTGAGTGATGGATCGTGCTTAAACGCAGATGATCACAAGCTTTCAATACGTAAGCGAACTAGTTAAGTTCTCCGTACACCACAACATCTGCACCTAATGGCAGCAATCCTGAATCCCAAATCATGTCCATCGCAGCTGTCGAAACGCGCACACAACCGTGACTTGCTGGGTATGCAGGAACGGTTTGCGAACCATGAATCGCCACACCACCTATGAAGTATTTCGGCCTATAGATCTGGCCTAAATCTCCAACCCACCAACCATCCGGTCGTTCGCGATTCATCTTGAACTTACCCACTGGTGTAATCGCAGTTCCCCGAATGAGCACACCGGGCGTATTCATATCCGGCTCCACATACGGGCGATCGTCACCGGTAGATGTATTGATGACATGTTTGGTTTTACCGTCCTCCACAAGGAATAACAACTGGCGAGTCTTGTCAACCTCTGCCAAAGTTCCTTCGGTCGCTTGAGCCTGCGGGCGGATCTCCATCTTCTCTAATAAAAATGCAGTCGCATCATTCATGCTTCCCGTTGGGCGCAATTGGTAGTACTTCTGAAATGCCATTACTGCTTGACGGGTTGTCTCGTCGTATTTGCCATTAGGAGTAAGAAGCCAAAAACCGAGGCTGAGCAGCTTTTTCTGTGCAGCTTTTGTTGCCAAACCACTTCGCTGACCTGACGCTGAGATGACCTCAGGCTCTGTTGTCGTTGTCGACTTCACTTGCGTGGTCGGCACGCTTTGCGCTGAATACCACTGATCACATGCGGACAGCATCAGACAGCACGCGGCCATCGCAAAACTGCCAACGATTCTTTGATTGCTCATTGCAATGAAAGCGGTAGTTCAAACCAAATGGTCAGGCTGTATTTCACACCACTCGTAATTGGTGCACTGAGATGTGGATGTGTAACCAGACTTGGCCACGCAACTAAAGAACCAACTGACAAGTTGGCATTTGAAAACCCTTGGCGCGGAAATTGCAACTCAGCACCTAGATAGTCGTCATTCAGTTTCACGCTTGCAGAAACCTGTGCGACATCGTGATGAATTCGCAGTTCCTCTTGTCCGCCAACTTCGTAACGAATAATGAATGCATCATTGATGCCGTGATAATCAATTAGCGGCCAATGCTGTTGGAGTTGAGGCCAAATCCGCATTCCCATGTCGTTTTGCACTGCTTCAAACAGACTTGGGCTAATTGCCGCAAGCGAAATCTCTTGGCCAGGAACGGGATCGCTCTCGTGCGACGTGTAGCCACCTACGAGGTCGGCAGCACGAATGAGTGCCGCACAGAACTCGGGAGTCCAACACGACATTGCATACATCTCTGATGCAACTTCGTGAATGAGGGCAGATTCGTCTATCGCGTCCTGATACGACAGAATGCGCGCGAGATCATCAACTGAACGGTGGGGGTGATTATTCATTGCTTCCATGGTGACACGGATAGACGCCAAAACGGTTGCACCACTTAGAACCATTGGAAATCAGCGGAAACACCCACTGGTAGGCTGTTTTGCAATGGGAATCTTGAATCGCGAAGTCGGAGAAGTTGAACTCATTCCAGTAGCCAAGGGAATAATTGCCCGCTGGTGGATCGTCTTAGTTACAGCGCTACTTGGCGCCATTGCCATGTGGTCACAAGAAGGTGACCTCTCAACGACACCATCCATTACAGCGATCAATCGGGTTTATGAATCGCGTGATGAAACCTCTTTGTTGTCGGTAGTTGGAATTGATCCTGCCACAATTAATCCGCTACCAAGTTTTGATAACCAAATTCTGCAGGGGCAAGAACAAGCCAGTCGATAAAAGATTGCACAAGAAATTGGAATTGATAAAGTCGCAACTTTTGCAAAAAATTTAAAAATTTATGATAATCCAGAAGAACTATTGTCAATTTCACTAGGATCTGCAGAGACAACATTGTTAAAATTAAC
>JAPOKO010000053.1 GCA_029977615.1 bacterium | reverse complement strand
GAATTTCGGTGTCGCGTGTTGCAGTGCGGCGGAAGTGAATTACTGGAGAAGCCCAACGAACAATTTCTTCAACAGCACCCTTGGTCTTGCCCTCAAAGTCTGCATACCATGCAGCCTTTTGATCTGGATGCTCGGTCAGTTGCAACATGCCATGGCTAATGGCGTTGCGAGTTGTTTCGTTTCCGGCAACAACCAACAAAATAAAGAAGCTGCCAAACTCCTGCGAACTCATTCGATCGCCATCCACAATCGAATGCATCATGACACTGGTGAGGTCGTCGGTTGGGTTGGCTAGACGTGCTTCGCCAAGTGCTTGTGCATACGCAAACATTTCAAGCGCCACATTGATGAGATTTTCAATGGTTCCACCAAAGTCGGGGTCGCCTGCACCCAGAATGACGTTTGTCCATTCAAGAATCTGACGTTCGTCGCTTTCAGGAATGCCCATCATTTCGCAAATAATTTGCAGCGGGAACGGTGCAGCAATGTTGTCAACGAAATCAAATTCTTCATTTGCGCCGTACTTCGCAAGCACCTTGTCCACGATGGATTTGGCTTTATTTCTGACGTACTCCTAGATGCGAGTGATTTCCTTTGGCGTAAACCCTTTCGACACAATGGTGCGAAGACGCACGTGCTTTGGGTCGTCCATGCTGATCATCGAGCCAAAGAACTCGTTAAGTTCAACGGTGAGGTCGGCAATGTTGGAGCCCTTGCCACTGCAGAACAACTCAGGATTTCGGCTGACATGCCAAATATCGTCGTGCTTGGTAAGCGCCCAATAGCCGGGGCCTTGAGGGAAGTTGGCAAGTGGAATTTCTGGGAAGAACTTCACCGGGGCTTCGCGGCGCAAGGTGGCGAATACCGACTCGCGGTGCTGGCGGGAACCCCTCCAAAATTCAGGGGCTGAGATGTTGATCGAGTCCACTGCGACAGGGCTGAGTTCCATGCCGAAATGGTACCGTTGCTTCACTATTCACTACGGATCGAACGGAGTTCTCAATGTCCGAAGCAGTCATCGTCGCAACCGCCCGAAGCCCAATTGGTCGGGCTAATAAAGGTTCACTTGTTGAGCTTCGTCCAGACGACATGTCGGCACAGATTGTGCGTGCACTCATGGCCAAGGTTCCACAAGTACAGGCCTCAGATGTTGAAGACCTCATTATGGGAATCGGCCAACCAGCCGGTGAAGGCGGATTCAACATTGGGCGTATGGTGGCAATTCTTGCTGGCCTCGATGATGTTCCTGGTGTAACGGTTAACCGTTACTGCTCATCAAGCTTGCAGACCATCCGCATGGCTGCACATGCAATTAACGCAGGCGAAGGTGATTGCTTCATTGCAGCAGGTGTTGAAACGGTAAGCCGTTATGCATCGGGCGCAAGTGACATGGCGCCGAACGCAATTTTCAAAGGCCCAGCAGAGCGCACGAAAGCTCGTGCAGCAGGTGGTCAAGGAACATGGACACCTCCAACAGGTTTGCCAGACGCATACATCGCAATGGGTCAGACTGCAGAAAACGTTCGTGAAATTGAAGGCGTCACTCGCGAAGAGATGGACGCATTCGCAGCGCGCTCACAACAACTTGCTGTGAAGAACCAACAGAACGGTTTCTTCGAGCGAGAAATTACTCCTCTCGTGCTTCCTGATGGAACGGTTGTGAGCAAAGACGACGGCCCGCGCGATGGAACCACTGCAGAAGGTCTTGCACAGTTGAAGCCGGCGTTCCGTCCAGACGGACAAATCACTGCAGGTAACGCATGCCCATTGAACGACGGCGCAGCAGCAGTAATGGTGATGAGTGCAACAAAGGCCAAGCAACTTGGTCTTACACCACTTGCACGAATCATTTCTTCAGGTGTGTCGGGATTGAACCCAGAAATCATGGGACTCGGACCAATTGAAGCTTGCCGTCAAGCAATGAAGCGTGCGGGTATGACTATCAACGACATCGACCTCGTCGAAATCAACGAAGCATTTGCCGCTCAAGTAATTCCTTCAGCGAAGCACCTTGGAATTGAATGGGACAAGTTGAACATTCACGGTGGTGGAATTGCACTTGGTCACCCATTCGGAATGACTGGCGCTCGCATCATGACCACACTGATTAACGGATTGCAGACAACAGGAAAGACTGTTGGCATGGAATCTATGTGTGTTGGTGGTGGCCAAGGAATGGCCATGATCGTTGAGCGTTTGAGCTGAACTAAGCCAATTGTTCTCGCCGGTTCAGTCGCCACAACATCAGTGCGGCTGAACCGGTAAGAACGCTCATGAGTAAGCCCACTGCGCCGAATGCGGCGAGTGCTCCGAACCATCCGTACAGCGATGGAGTAGTGAATGCAAGAAGCATTGACATGAGCAGGCCGGATGCTCCAGCAAGACCTTGAGCAGCAGACGCGCGACCAAGAGGTGCCGCCTTTGCAACAGCCGCTGCCGACGATGGATACATCAGTGCTTGTGCAACACCTTCAAACAGGTTCAACACAATCACCGGTGCGAGTGTGGTGAACGCTCCATAACCAGTAACTGCAGGCACAACTAACACCATCATCCACATTGCAATGCGCTGTGGGTCGTATTTATCGGCAAGCCTTCCGCCGAATGACGAGAAGATCAAAAACGGAATGGTGTACAGCGCAAACGAAATGCCCACCATGGAATTGCCGCCGCCTAAGTCGGTGAGGTAGCGATCCCACAGCGCATCGAAAATGCCAACGGGAGCTTGAATGGCCATTGCGAGTAGTACCGCAATGCGCACGCGTGGGTGGCGTAACAATTCGAAACTAGGTTTGCGCGATTCGGTCGACAACGGCAACACCGGAAACGATCGGAATGAAATGGTGAACATGGAAACAAGATTGAACGCACCGAACAAGAGGAACACCGCGCGCAAACCGATTGGGTCAATGAGTAATCCACCAAATAAAGGACCAGCAACGAAACCGAGCAGTTCAACTGCAGCAAGACGACCAAGTCGCTCACCGCGACGCTCTGGTTCGACATGAGCAATCAGCGCACGCACTGCAGGAAACACAAAACCAAACGACGAACCAATGACTGCTCGAGCCAATACAAACTGCGGAAGCGAACTTCCTGTTGCCATCAGTAGCGAACCAAATGCACCAATGATCATTCCGGCCATAATCAGTCGCTTGGTGTGGCCGCGGTCGGCGTAGGGCGC
Organism: bacterium; assembly: GCA_029977615.1. GTDB lineage: Bacteria > Actinomycetota > Acidimicrobiia > Acidimicrobiales > Ilumatobacteraceae > UBA3006. Next base: position 692 of record JAPOKO010000053.1, on the reverse strand, counting down.
TATGAACAGCTGAACAAGGAATCCGCTCAGGAAACCTGCACCAGCAATCAGACCTAAACCAGAGTCTGCAAATTTGTATTTGTCTTGCAAGTCGCCAAGAGCTGCAAAGATCACCGAGTTGGAAGTGGCAACGGCAAACGAACATGCCATCATCAGCAACGCGTCAGAGCGATGATTGCGTTCAATAAGCATGAAGATTCCTTAACGGCCGAGTTCGTTTAACACGGCTTGGCCAAAGTCTGGCCAATATTGCATCGCCCACTCGTCGAACTCGCGGTTGGTAAGTGCAAAGCACGTCACATTGGCAACTGGGTCGTGCCAAATGAATGTTCCACTGCCACCGAAGTGGCCAAATGTTGATGCGCTGTTGCGCGGTGCTGTCCAGTGCGGGTGTTTGGCGCCGCGAATTTCTGGCCCAAGACCCCACGGGCATGGTGAATACTTTCCAAGCCCTGGCACTACGCCTTCTAGTTCGGGGAACTGCGGAGTGGTCGCTTCAACATACGTGCTGATTGCAATGACCGTTGGTCTTCGCAGTTCTTGTGCGAACTTGGCCATGTCTTCAATAGTGCAATGAATGTCGGCAGCAGGAGAGCCAAGTAGTTGCGCGGTTGGCATGTTGAGTGGTGCGAACAACGCTTCTTGCAAGTACTGAGCAAAACCCATGTCAACAAATTCGGAAACGTATTGCG
>JAPOKO010000052.1 GCA_029977615.1 bacterium | reverse complement strand
GCCAGAAAGCATCGAGCCTGGCCTCACGTTGATTCGCCGCGAATACCCCACGGCAGTTGGGCCAGTTGACTTATTGTGTCGTGATGCGAACGGGCAAACCGTTGCTGTTGAGATTAAGCGTCGTGGCGAAATTGATGGCGTTGAACAACTGACTCGCTACATCGACTGCTTGCATGCAGATTCATCACTGGGTGCAATCCGTGGAATCTTTGTTGCGCAAACCATTAAGCCGCAAGCACGCGTTCTTGCAGAAAGTCGCGGCTTCGGATGGTGTGAAGTGGACTACGACGAGTTGCGCGGCAAAAAGAGCGACGAACTCCGCCTGTTCTAATTCAGCGAGGCGAGGGTTTCGGGACTCGGTTCAATCCCACCGTCAAGAAGGCTTTTAGGTGGATATCCCAACTGTGTGACACCAACCTGCTACCTTCTCACGCCATGACCGACCAGCCATTGCCAGAAGTATTTGAAGTTCCTGTGAAGAAAGACGACGAGACAAAACCGAAAAAGATTTCTCTCAGCCTTGTTATCGCGATTCTTGCACTTGGGCTCTCGCTTTATTCAGTATCGCAAAACGGCAATGACGCCGTTTCAAGTACATACAGCGAAGCAATCGGGAGTAACGATTTGTATTCAGCACCAGTAAATCTGCCGGACATGATCGCGAAGGTTGAGCAATCGCTTGTTGACATAACCTGCGGAGACTCAGGTGGAACTGGCTTTGCCCTTGACGGAGATGTGTCAGAGGGATACGCAAGTGTCATCGTGACCAACCATCACGTGATTGAAAAATGTTTAGACGCCGGAATTGAACCAACGGTCGCCATTGGGCCAGATTACGAAGAAGAGACAGACGCAAAGATTTACAGTTTTGATGAAGATAACGACTTAGCTCTTATTGAAATCACAACCAAGATTCCAAGTCTTCCCGAAGCAACGGAGTTTGCAAAACGCGGATGGTGGTCAATGGCTATCGGCAACCCTTACGACTCTGGATTTGAAGTGACGCTATACAACAACGTCACATTCGGCAATATCACCAATGTTGTTGATGAGTTTTTCAACTACACAACAGCCACGATAAATAAAGGAAACTCTGGTGGGCCGCTTGTCAATAGTCGTGGAGAACTCATTGGAATTAACACATGGGCTTCGTCTGGAACAGAAGACGGAGTTTGGAATATCGCTGTTGATTCTGATGCGTTGTGCGAAAAGCTTTACGACTGCGGAGAGTAAACATGAAGAACTGGCCCAGCAAACTTGAATTAATTGATTCAAAACTTATTCAAACTTGAGTTACTTCTTCTGAGGTTGCGGCCACGTGCCGTCGCGGCCATCCATGCCAGCGTTCGGGCGGGCCTTAGCCATCAACTCTTCAACAATTGGACCAAGCGCAGTTGGGTCTTCAACTGGAGCATGCGTTGGACCACGATGCCAACCTTCAGCAATTGCCAACACTTGACCACTCGCTTCAAACACGCGACCCGTGATGTCTTTTGATTCGCTAGATGCCAACCAGGTAACGATTGGTGCGATCCACTTTGGTGAACGCTGTTCGCGCTCTTCTTCGGTTTCTGGTGCAGGCCCGAGGTTTTCAGTCATACGAGTAAGCGCAACTGGTGCAACTGCGTTCACCGTTACTCCGTAGCGAGCAAGTTCGAGCGATGCAATGGTTGTGAATGCGGCAATGCCAGCTTTTGCTGCGCCGTAATTGGTTTGTCCAACATTGCCGTAAATACCCGACACCGACGATGTGTTGATAATGCGACCGTCAACTGGATGACCAGCCTTATTGCGATCGCGCCAATATGCAGCAGCCATGCGTGAAGGAGCAAACGTGCCTTTCAAGTGCACCTTGATCACGGCGTCCCACTCATCTTCACTCATGTTGGCCATCATGCGGTCGCGCAAAATGCCCGCGTTGTTCACCACTGCATGCAGGTCGCCAAATGTTTCGACTGCGGTGTTGATGAGGCGTTCGGCGCCTGCCCATGTTGAAATGTCGTCGCCGTTGGCAACTGCACGACCACCCATGGCCTCAATTTCGTTCACTACTTGCTGAGCTGGCGAGGTATCGCCACCACTGCCGTCTACGCCTGCACCCAGGTCGTTCACCACGACCAAAGCGCCATGCTTGGCAAGGCTTAACGCATGTTCGCGACCAATACCGCGACCCGAACCAGTGACAACTACTACACGACCTTCACATAAGCGACTCATAACGACAAACCCTAGTCTCTACCCCGTGCCCGAAACTTTGTCGAACACCACTCCTGCATTGCAGTGCGATGTGGCAATTGTTGGTGCGGGGCCTGCAGGAATTGCCGCAGCACTCACCCTGCGGAAGTCGGGTTACGACGTGGTTGTGGTGGACAAAGCAACGTTCCCGCGCGACAAATGTTGTGGTGACGGTTTAACCACTGGCGCATTACGCATCTTGGAAGAACTTGAGTTTGACCCGAACACGGTGCCCAGTTGGACCGTGTGCGAGGACGTGCGGCTGCGTTCGCCAGGCGGACGCGAAATGCATATGCCTTTGCCACATGGTGCCGGACAATTTGCTGCCATTACTCCGCGAATTGAATTAGACAACGCGTTAGTCGAACAGGCAAAGCGCGCTGGCGTAAGCGTGCTCGAAGGAAAAGCATTTGTTGCAATTGATAACTCATCACGTGACTTCGCAACCATTGAAGTAGAAAACATTGGATCCATTCGCGCAAAGTTTGTGATTGCAGCCGACGGCATGTGGTCGCCAGTGCGCAAAGCTCTTGCACTTTCACAATCTGGTTACCTTGGTGAGTGGCACGCGTTTCGTCAATATGCAAGCAACGTCACTGGAACATCGAAGGATCGCTTGCATGTGTGGTTCGACAAAGATTTGCTACCTGGGTACGCGTGGTCGTTCCCATTGAAGGGTGGCCGCGCAAACGTGGGCTTCGGCATTTTGCGGGGCGGTAAATATTCCGTGCAAGAAATGAAAGACCTGTGGCCAAATCTGTTGCAACGCCCGCACATTCGCGAAGCACTCGGCGCAACTGCAGTAATGGAAGATCGTCACACTGCATGGCCAATTCCCGCACGCGTAACTACTGCAACGCTTAGCAACGGCCGCGTGTTATTTGTTGGTGATGCAGCGTGCGTAACCGACACATTGACGGGTGAAGGAATTGGGCAAGCGTTGTTGTCGGGCCAACTTGCCGGCCAGGCCATAATCAAAACTGGAAATCGCGAGGCATCAATTGCCCGGCGCAATTACGAAAAGCTCGTGAAACAACACTTGTTTGCCGATCATCGCATGAGTGCCACTCTTGGCAAGATTCTGCAGAGAAGCATTGGTGCTCGCGGAGCACTTCGCCTTGCAAGCCTTACGCCATGGACACGACGCAACTTTGTGCGCTGGATGTTTGAAGACGAACCACGAGCCGCCGTGTTCACTCCGCGCCGTTGGCACAAGGGATTTTTGAAGCGTGACGGTGCCTTTAAGAACTACGGTTAGAGCCATGCGCACACGCTTAACCGACATGCTCGACATTGAATTTCCTATCATGCTCGCGGGCATGGGTGGCGTGTCGTATCACCGTTTGGTTGCAGCGGTTTCTGAGGCCGGCGGGCTGGGCACATTGGGTGCAAGCACCATGCAGGCTGGCGAACTAGAGAATGAAATTGCAGGCGTTAAGAAGCTGACGAACAAAGCCTTCGGCGTGGACTTGCTGACCGCGCTTCCCCACACGCTTGAGCGCGATGTTGATTTGATAATTAAAAGCGGTGCGCGTGTGTTTGTTGCTGGCCTTGGTGTGCCGCGCGACATTATTGATCGCTTGCACAAGAACGGTGTGCTGGTTGGTTCGATGTGCGGAAAAGTTCGCCACGCAACTGCAGCGTATGAAAGCGGTTGCGACTTTGTAGTTGCTCAAGGTACTGAAGGCGGCGGACACACTGGCACTGTTGCAACGATGGCGCTGGTTCCGCAAGTTGTTGATGCTGTTGGCGACAAGATGGTGGTAGTTGCTGCAGGTGGATTATTTGACGGACGTGGCCTTGCGGCTTCGCTTGCACTTGGTGCCGATGGTGTGTGGGTGGGAACTCGTTTCATTGCTACGCACGAAGCGCGC
>JAPOKO010000051.1 GCA_029977615.1 bacterium | reverse complement strand
CCGTCTTTCCAGTTATTGATGCGCGCATCGCGCTTTTCCCAGACCACTTGGTCGTATGGGTGTACACCAGGTGAGGTGAATTTGCGGCCGATGCCGATGGTGAGACGCTCTGGTGCGAGTGACATGTTGTTGTGCCTTCCGTATTTTTTGAATGTATAAAACCGCTAAAACCTTGAATCCACTAGCTCTGGAGGGATCTCCAAGGGGGTCAGGCCATCCACTCGCCGCGGTCTTTTTCAAGACCACAACATGTTGTGGTGAAACTGTCCCCTTTGCAGATCCGCCCACAACTGGTAGGGATTGATTACAGCATTGTAATTACCCCTTGTCAATCATCCTCGAGTTCTGCGACCACCTTTCAACCCTTATGGCATAAGGGGTCGAGACATCCGCGCAAATTGACATATAAAAGTCATAAATGACCTCGAAACGTCTCGATGCTGCGTTGGTCGGAAGGATACGGGTTCACCCCTGTGTGGAGGAAGTGGATAACCCTGTGAATTTAAAAAATTTACTGGGGAAACCCTTGTGGATTGTGGGTTTTTTCGGTGGACAACCGAGTGACAGCCTGTTGATAACTGTCAGCCAACGGGCGTAATCGTGACCGGAATGCCGTTCATCACCGAATTTCCCGAAAGTGGATCCATTTCGTTCTCATCGGTGAGCACATTCGAGTTCACACCCGCACGTTTCGCTGCAACAGTCATGCGTGTACCACTCATGTCATGTCCCCATCCATGCGGAAGACTCACAACGCGTTCGCGAATGTCGCTTGTTAATTCAACAACAGCATTCACTGCACCCACTCTGCTTGCGATACGCGCAACACTTCCCTCTTGCACTCCAACACGCTGCGCGTCGTTCGGATGCATGTGCAATGTGCAACGATCTTTTCCTTTTACTAACACTTCAATGTTGTGCATCCATGAATTGTTTGAACGCAAGTGACGACGACCAACAAGCACTAATTGTTCATCGTTGAATTCGTTCATTGACTTCGCAAGACGTGGCAAGTCAGCAAGCAATGGCTCTGGCGCTAATTCAACTTTCCCACTTGGTGTGCGCAGTGCTTCTGGAATGCGTGGCTCAAGTGGACCGAAGTCAATGCCGTGTGGATGCTGCTTCATGTGCGTGAGGCTGATGCCATTCGGGTTTGCACCAAATCCATCGCCGTATGGGCCCGTGCGCAACATCAGATCAAGCATGCGGTCTGCACCACGAGCACCCGTTGCATCCAGTTGTTCGCGAATTTGTTCTGCAGATAAACCATTCGTTGGCGTTGATGAATCTTTGGTGATGCTGCCAATGAATGCGTCAAGTGTGAAGTCATCCACCATCGCAACATCCACGTTTGCACCCATGCCTTGTGCAATGCCTGCAAGCTTCAGCAAAATTTCCCATTCATCGGGTTGGTCTGCCGCACGTTCAAACACAGGCTCGCTGTAGTTGGCAACGTTACGCACTGAGAAGCCGGTGAACACCAAGTCAAAGTGACTGCGTTCTAATTGTGAAGGCGAAGGCAAAATCACATCGGCATAACGCGTGGTTTCATTCAGGTAAATGTCTACCGACACCATGAACTCAAGAGACTTCATACTTTCTTCAAGCGCAAGCGTGTTCGGAGTTGACAGCACTGGGTTTCCGCCCGCAGTAATAAGCGCCTTTATTTGCCCTTCGCCCGGTGTAGCAATTTCTTCTGCCAACACGCTTACGGGGTATTCGCCAAGTGCTTCAGGAAATTTGCGCACGCGTGAATGTCCGCGACCAATGGAGAAACCTTTGCCTGTTCCCTTTTGGCCGCGCGTTGTTGGCCCACCCGCTGCAGGCATCGTGAACATCACTCCACCTTCGCGGTCGAGGTTGCCCGTAATGGTGTTCACCACATCGACTAACCAACTTGCCGTTGTTCCGAAACTGACGGTGCAGGTTCCAATGCGGCCATACACCAACGCTTTGTCGGCAGCAGCAAACTCGCGCGCAATGCGCTTAATGGTTTCGGCATCAATGCCAACAGACTTTTCGACTGCGGTAGCAGTGAACTGCTTCAGCGCTGCCGGCAACACATCAAGCCCTGCAATATGCGGGCGAATGTGATCGCCAACGTTGGCCAAACCTTCTTCAAAAATGGTGTTCGCAATTGCAGCCAAGAACAACGCGTCGGCACCTGGGCGAATAGCCAACCATTCATCGCAATGTTCTGCTGTCTTGCTCTTGCGAGGGTCGACTACAACCAACTTTCCGCCGCGTTCACGCATGGCTTCAAGTCGGCCGGGGAAGTCTGGCGCTGTGCACAAGCTTCCATTCGAGTCGTATGGGTTTGCACCCAACATCAAGATGTATTGCGTGCGATCCAAATCGGGAATGGCAATAGAAGCTGGCGTGCCAAACATGTAACCCGAACTCACTTGCTTAGGAAGTTGATCAACCGACGACGCACTAAAGCGTTGCTTGGTGCCGAGTGCTTGCAACCACACTCGGTTGTAAATGAGAGGAGCCAAATTGTGCGCGTTTGGGTTTCCTAAATATGCACCAACTGCACCGCGACCATACTTGTTGATGACTCCCATGAGGCCGCGATCAACTTCTTGCCACGCTTCGTCCCAACTCACTTCAACGTGCACGCCATTGCGCTTCACCAGCGGCTTGCGTAAACGATCTGGGTCTTCATGCAGTTGCTTCAACGTGCTGCCCTTGGGGCAAATGAAACCTTTACTAAATACGTCGTTGCGATCGCCACGAATGCGCGCCACCACTCCATCTTTCACGGTGATTTCCAAACCACACGTTGCTTCACATAATGGACATGTTCGGTAATGGGTGCGCTCGTTTGGCGTTTCAGGCATGGCCATATCGTGCCATACATATCGCCATCAGCCATATGCTGAACGCAATGCAACGCCTGTTCCCTAACCCTGTGGCTTCATTAACGGTTGCCGATGCGTATGGCGTTACCCGCACACGAGTAAATGTTGGTGGCGGCAAGTCGCGCCCCACCATTGGCATGTGCATGGTGCAGAGCATCGATGGCAGCACCGTGGTTGAAGGAAACTCTCGCGCTCTTGGCAGCCCCGGCGACCTCGCGGTTTTGCTTGGCCTGCGCGCACTAGCCGACGTGATCATTGTGGGTTCAAGCACCGTGACTATCGACGATTACGGCCCGCCTAGCAAGCCCGGTTTACGCGTTGGCGTGGTTACTCGCAGCGCAAACGTCGATGCAACAAAGCCATTATTTTCAAGTGGCTCGGGCTTCCTGATTACGACCGAAACTGCAGCAATTCCTACGGGTGTGGAATGCGTTCGCGCTGGCACCACTGAAGTGAATTTGGCAGAAGCAGTTACTCAGTTGCAAGGCAACTTCGCACAGCTTGAAGGCGGACCAACTCTGAACGCCGCAATGCTCGCAGCCGACTTAGTGGACGAAATCAACGTGACCATCAGCGCCAACATGGTGGGTGGAAACGGCCCACGTTTAACGAACGGCGCTCCAGACGTGTTGAAGCGATATCAACTTGCACACGTGTGCGAAGAAGATGGCTTTTTGTTCTTGCGCTACACGCGCTAACAACTACGCGCGAGCAGTTGAATGCTTTTGCAACAACGCAAGTTCGCGTTTGAAGTCTGAAGCATCATCAAAGTTTTTGTACACACTTGCAAAACGCATGTATGCAACTTCGTCAATAACGCGAAGTTCGTCAAGTACGGCGTGACCAACATCGCTAGACGTGACGTCGCCACCTTTTAAGCGCAACTTGTCTTCAATGCGCTCGGCCATATCAATAATGGCGAGGGCATCAACTGGGCGTCCCTTTACTGCGGCCTGAATTCCGGCGATCATTTTGGCCCGATCGAAAGGCTCCTTGCCCCCACTGCGCTTCAGCACATGGAGTGGTACTTCCTCTAAACGCTCGTAGGTGGTGAAGCGGTATGCACACTGCGGGCAACTACGGCGACGGCGAATTGCGCTGCCTTCTTCCGACATCCGTGAGTCAATGACTTTGGTGTCGTCGTGTGTACAACTCGGACAATGCACTTCCATGACAGTACTACCTGTCATATATCAATGTGAGCGATTATGGAATGAGTACGCGTTGACCAACACTGATGCTGTCGCCATTCATGCGCACCAATTCGTCAACAAGTTCTGATGTGTTGGCTTGTGGTGCAATGCGATTGGCAATGGCCCAGAGGG
>JAPOKO010000050.1 GCA_029977615.1 bacterium | reverse complement strand
GGGGTTGCCGAGCGGCCGAGTGGCGCCATTGCTTTCACTCCTGCATGTTGGTCTTGCCAATTCATGGTCCACGGTGTTTCAACCAAGCCTGGTGCAACAGCATTTACGCGCACAGGGCCACAGCTCTTTGCTAATAGCAAAGTCATGTGATTGAGAGCAGCCTTTGACATGGAATAGGCGATTGAACTGCCAACTGGGCGAACTCCGGCAATCGATGTAATGGTGATTACGTTTCCGTCGTCGCTTTTCTTCAGTAGTGGCATCGCGGCTTTAGTAAGTGCCCACGTACCCCACACGTTCACCGCGAAGGTCTTCTGGAAGATCTCGTCGGTCAGAGCTTCAAGGTCATGATGGGCAACAAGTGAAGTCCAACCCGCATTGTTAATCAAGATGTCGAGTTTTCCAAAGCGCTTGATGGTTTCGTCAAGCAAGTGTTGACCAGCATCTTTGTCGCTTATGTCGGCCTGCACGTAGATTGCATTTGCACCAATTTTTGCAGCTACTGCTTTGCCGGCTTCCACAGAGTTTGCTGAATTAACAACAACATTTGCTCCAAGCTCTCCAAGGCGGAGAGCAATTGCTTCACCGATACCGCTTGATGAACCAGTTACGATTACGACTTTTCCAGAGAATTCGCTCATCATGCTCTCACTAATGGTGCGGTGAGGCAGGTTGGTCCACCATCACCCTTTACCGCGACATTATTGCCAGCAAAAATGTGGACTTCCACTCCACCTTCACGAAGTTTGCTTTCAATTTCTGGGTTGCCAGCAGCAAGCACCACAACGTTTGGTCGAATAGTCAAAATGTTTGCACCTTGGGTGAGCATTTCTTTTTCGCTCACGGTGAACCACGAAATTCCGCGCGACTCTAAAAACTGCAGTAGGCGTACTGGTGCAAGTGGTTCGTACACCACCGCTTTGTCGTGAGCAATAGGCGATAGCACCGACATTAAGTGCAATACTGCGCCTGGTCCTTCATAATGTGGAAGGTCAAACGAAAACACATCAACATCGTGAGGCGCGAGCAATGCTCGAATTTGGTCAATGCCTGCCTGATTTGTGCGGTAGCCGTGACCGATGAGCAAGGTCTTGGCATCCAGCCACACTTTGTCGCCACCGTCAGCGAATGCTGGCTCGGTTAGTTGGCCAAGAATCGGAACGCCGATGCGCTCGAGGTCCTTACGAAATTCAGCAGGCTCTGGCGAACGAACGGGTTTGGCCATGCGCAGCAAAATTGCGCCGTGCGGAGTCATAATCATGGGGTCGTGCATGTACACGGCATCGACAAGACCCTCAATTGGGGAGGCAACGTCTACCTGGCAGCCCAAACTTTCGAGCAAATTCGTGAATTGCTCGTGCTCCTTCAGTAATTCGGTGGTGTCGGGCATGCGCCAAAAACCCTCTTCCACGAATTTGCCAACGGTGGTTGGTGTGCGAACAAGGACTCGTGAAAGTTGCGACACCATGTCTGGGGTGCCCCAAGAAGTTGAAGTAGTCATGCTCCCTCAACCGTAGCAACGCAGCACCTACTGTGGAGTTGTGGAAATATCGCGCAAAATCATCTGCATTGCAGCATTTGCTGGGTTGTTGGCAAGCTGTTCGCTGAACGACACCCCTAGTGGTTCGAACTCTGTGCCAAACGATTCAACCGTGGTCGATTCAGTAGAGGACACCATTGCTCCGGAAGTGGCTGAATCTACACCCGAAACCGTGCCTACAACTGTGCCTGAAACGACGACCACAATGCCTGAAGTAGACCTCAAGTGCGTCACCGTGTTGAAGTGCCAATTCTCGTATCTTGTTGGTGCTGATTACTCGCTTCTGAAGCTTGAATTCACCGATTTCAGCGTGGCCAATCTGCAGGGTGCCAAATTCGTGCGCACAAATTTGAAGCAGACCACATTCATTCGTGCTGACCTTTCGAATGCCGACTTCACTGGTGCAAATCTGGGAAGCGCGAACCTCACTGGCGCAATCGTTGCGGGAGCTAATTTCACAAATGCCAATTTCACCAATACCGTGATTTGTGGTCTTGACTTAACTACAGCGATTGGTGTTACTCAGGCGCAGTTAGATAGTGCGCAAATGTTCCGCGCAAAGGGCAATAAGTATTGTCCCTAGAAATTCAGCGCGCAATTGATCGCACTCCACAACCGTGGAAAAACGGATTGGGTGTGCAGTATGAAATCATGTGTGATGGATCGTTGCCCGATGGGTGGACATGGAGACTTTCCACTGCAGACATCACGCAAGACGTTCCGTTCTCATTTTTCCCAGGAGTAAATCGCGAGTTTTGTGTTGCCGATGGCAATGGAGTGGTGCTCACGATCAATGGCATTGAGCACCGATGTACTCCAGGGTCAATTACGAGGTTCCGTGGAGACGATGAGGTGTACGCAAGGCTGATTGATGGTCCAATGAGGGCACTGAATTTGATGGTGCGCGACGGGGCTATGCCGATTCATTTACATCGGAAAAACATGGAGCAATCATTGGCGATTGTTGCAATTGGCGAGATGCAAGTGTTGGAAATAGATGGTCAAGAATATTGCTTGGAAGTTCTTGACGCTTTAGTTAAGAAAAATCAGCGATTTTCCATCAAGAGCGTTTTCGATCATTTAATTTTTGTTGCCTAGGTAGAAGTTAGGCATACCTACAACTCGTTAGGTAGTGCTAAGTGTTCAGAGAATGTCTTCAATGCGAAGGTCCGCCTTTTGTCACATCGAACAAAAGTTCCAAGCTTTGTTGATTTTTTTGACCAATCCCTATTTCGAATAGTTGTTTTCCTGAAAGCGCAATTGCGTACCGTTTTGTTGTACCAACGGAGGTAAACATGTCAACTGATTCCACTAACAACAACGTAAGTGAATCAATATTTGCAAAGTCCATTCTTGGAATGATGATGATCGCGGTCGCGGTCTCTGCTCTCGTTTTGGGAGTTGTTGCGGTTCTGGCGATCAATAGTGATTCAACGGCTGAGAGTTCCTCAGGTGCCTCATCCGTTGAGGTAACACTGACCGAATTCAAGGTCACCTTTAACCCAAGTGTGGTGCCAGCAGGCGATGTGACATTTACGGTCACAAACAATGGAACCGTTGACCACAATTTCGCAATTCCTTCGCTCAACGCCCGCACCGCCATGTTGAAGGCTGGCGAAAGCACAACTCTTGAAGTAAAGGGTTTGGTGGTTGGCGAAGTTGAATACCTGTGTGAAGTTGCAGGCCACAGTGCAGCAGGAATGACTGGAAAATTGAGTGTCGTTGAATCTGGTGGCGACATGTCGATGGCGTCGTCGGGAAACCCAATGGCTTCCTCGGTCTCGTGGCAACAGATGGACAAAATGATGGAAGACGTTGCCATGAAGTACCCAGCAAAGACTTCGGGTATCGGAAACGCTGAACTTCCGTACACGATGTCGGATGATGGCTTCAAAGTATTCAGCCTCACTGCCAAAGTTGTGCCGTGGGAAGTTGAACCGGGCAAATTTGTTGACGGATGGTCATATAACGGAATGATTCCTGGGCCAGTCATGCACGCCAATGTCGGCGACAAGATTCGGATTGTCTTGAAGAACGAATTGCCGGAGTCAACGTCGCTGCACCTTCATGGTGTGCGAGTTCCTAACGCTATGGACGGGGTAGACCCGTACACGCAGAAACCAATTGAGCCTGGTGCAACGTTTAGCTACGAGTGGACTGCAACGGAACCTTCGGTCGGCATGTATCACTCCCATCACAATGCGCAGGTTCAGGTTCCGAATGGGCTCGCAGGTGCCATATTGATTGGGGATTGGAAAGCTATGGCTATGTCAGCCGCTGGTGGTCGCACTAAGGATGCCAACAATGTTGCTGAGCAAGAAGTAGTGATGGTCTTAAATGACAGCGGAACGATCGGTCTTTCATTAAACGGTAAATCGTTTCCTGCAACTTCGCCGTATTCGCTTGCAATTGGCGAATCGATGGTGGTGCACTATTACAACGAAGGCAACATGACCCACCCGATGCATTTGCATCAGCCTTCTGGCTTAGTGGTTGCAAAGGATGGCAAAGTGCTGGAGTCGCCGTTCTGGGCAGACACGCTGAATGTTGCACCGGGTGAGCGCTGGACTGTTGTGTATACGCCGAAGGATGCTGGTGTGTGGGCTTGGCATTGCCACATTCTCACCCACGCAGAAACCCCGGAAGGCATGCGTTACATGGTGACTGCGCTAATTGTTAAATAACTAGTTTCTCTTGTTACTCACTCGCGTTACTTGCGCGGGTGAGCA
>JAPOKO010000004.1 GCA_029977615.1 bacterium | reverse complement strand
ACTTCCATACGAATATCGGCTTCATTTATTTCAACATCAACTTCTTCAAGCACCGGCCAAATTTGCACGTTGGCGAAACTGGTTTGTCTGCGACCTTGGTTATCGAATGGACTAATGCGCACGAGACGATGGGTGCCGCGCTCGGATGTAAGCAGCCCGTAGGCATATCGGCCTCGCACCGTGAAGTCGGCTGACAAAATTCCGGCTTCAGTTCCTTCAGAGACGTCACCAATTTCAATCTCAAAACCTTTTCGCTCAGCCCAGCGAGTGAACATGCGCAACAGCATCTCGCTCCAGTCTTGAGCGTCCACGCCACCATCTTTTGCATTGATCTGCACGATGGCATCTGCTTCGTCGTGTACTCCCGTAAACAAACTGCGCAATTCAAGTGCATCAAGCTTTGCTCGCGCCTGAGAAATACCGCGCTCCAAATCTGGTTCTTGGCTCTCATCGTCAATTTCTCGCGCCATCTCATGCAGCACTTCAAGGTCTTCAATCGATCCCGCCAATGAAGCGAACTCATCCAAGTCTGATTTCAGATTTGAGTATTCCGAATTAACTTTCTTTGCATTCTCTTGGTCATCCCACAGATCGGGACGGGCTACTTCTATCTCAAGCTCTGCGATTCGCGCACGACTAGCTTCCACCTTCAGATACACCGAAGCTTCGTCCACTCGACGACGGACTTCAGTGAGGTCATTTGAAAAATCACGCATGACAGCTGCCTATTCGGTAGTGCGATTAATCGCGCCCGTGGCACATCTTAAATTTCTTACCCGATCCACATGGGCAAGGTGCATTTCGTGGAGTGAGCGACCAGTCATCTGCGGCTTTAACCACAGTCTTCTGCGCAACTGGAGCAGCAGGAATTGGTGGCGCCAACGGGTCGGCAGTTGCTCCTGCAAACCCACCTTGAGTTTCAGCGTCATAGGAAGACTCTTGGATGTTTTGGACCTGAATTGCTGGAGCATCGTTTTTCACTACTTGAACGTGCATCACGTATTTCACGAAGTCTTGCGCAATGCCCTTCATGAGCGCGCCGAACATTTCAAAGCCTTCTCGTTGCCATTCGACGAGTGGGTCTTTTTGTCCCATTGCACGGAGGTTGATTCCTTCTTGCAAATAGTCCATTTCCTCAAGGTGTTCGCGCCAACGCTGATCGATAATTCGCAACATCACCTGGCGCTCAACTTCACGCATGGTCTGTTCACCCATTTCAGATTCGCGTTGGGCGTAGTAGCGAGAGGCGTCAGCCATGACATGGTCGTACATGTCATCGGTTGAGCCACAGTTTGCAAGCGATGCTTCCGTGATGGTAGTTGGCCAAAATGAAACCAACTCACGGGCAAGACCCTCCAAGTCCCATTCGTCTTCGGCATCGGAAACGCAATGGCTGTCAATTAGTGAGTCAACAGCATCTGCCAAGTACTCCATGGCAGCAATCTTCAGATCGAGCCCTTCAAGAATTTGATCGCGGCGCTGATAAATGATCTTGCGCTGTTCGTTCATAACTTCGTCGTACTTCAGAACGTTCTTGCGAATTTCCCCGTTGCGCTGCTCAACCGTGCTCTGTGCACGCTCAATTGCTTTGGTGACCATTTTCGCTTCGATCGCCTCATCATCAGGAAGCGCTTTACCCATGACCCAACTGAGTGCACCAGTTGCAAACAAGCGCATGAGTTCGTCGTCAAGACTGAGGTAGAAGCGACTTTCACCCGGGTCGCCTTGACGTCCCGCACGACCGCGCAACTGATTATCGATTCGACGTGATTCGTGGCGCTCGGTTCCAAGCACGTACAAGCCGCCAACTGCACGAACTTTTTCGCCTTCTGCTTTGCATTGCGTGATGAATGATGCAAGTACCTCTTTGTAGCGCGCTTGTGCAGCAATACGAGCATTGCGATACTCCTCTGGCATTTGAGCAAGCGGCATTGCCAATTCAAATTCGTCTTTCAACGCATCTTCAGCGTGACCCTCACTCAACACCTGTTGACGCGCGAGGCCTTCTGGGTTTCCGCCCAGCAAAATGTCAACACCTCGACCTGCCATGTTGGTTGCAACAGTGACTGCACCCAAGCGACCAGCCTGAGCAACGATATGCGCCTCACGAGTGTGTTGTTTTGCGTTCAGCACTTCGTGCTTGATGCCGCGCTTGTCCAGCAAACGCGAGAGCAATTCGCTCTTTTCTACGCTGACTGTTCCCACGAGAATTGGTTGGCCGAGTTTGTGCTTCTCTTCAATGTCTTGCACCACTGCGGTGAACTTTGCTTGCTCAGACTTATAAATGAGGTCAGCCTGGTCTACACGAATCATTTCACGATTAGTTGGAATTGGTACCACTGCAAGGTTGTAAGTGTTCATTAACTCAGCAGCTTCTGTCTGAGCAGTTCCCGTCATTCCGGCGAGCTTGTCGTACATACGGAAATAGTTCTGCAGCGTTACCGTGGCAAGAGTTTGGTTCTCTTCCTTGATCTTTACGCCTTCTTTAGCCTCGACAGCCTGGTGAATGCCTTCGCTCCAACGACGACCTTCAAGAATTCGCCCGGTGAACTCGTCCACGATTTTCACTTCACCGTCTTGCACGATGTAGTCCTTGTCACGGTGATACAGAACTGCAGCCTTCAGGGCAACCTGCAATTGGTGCACCAGGTTTTGCTGTACTTCGTCATACAGGTTGTCAATACCTAGTTGCTGCTCAACTTTTTCAATACCCGACTCGGTTGGAACCACAATTCGTTTGTCTTCTTCAACTTCGTAATCCATGTCGCGCGTAAGCGAGCGCACAATTGAAGCGAATCGGTAATACATCTTTGCGGCGTCGGCGATACGCCCAGAAATGATGAGCGGAGTACGTGCTTCGTCAATGAGGATGGAGTCAACTTCGTCAACAATGGCGAAGTGGTGACCGCGTTGCACTTTCTCGTCCTTGGTGCCAGCCATGTTGTCGCGCAGATAGTCGAAGCCGAATTCGTTGTTCGTTCCATACGTGATGTCTGCGGCATAGTCGCGTCGTTTTTCTTCTGGCGAAGTGCGAACTCCGGGAATAACGAGACCAACTTCAAGACCCATCCAACGGTGTATGCGACCCATCCACTCAGCATGAAAGCGAGCCAAATAGTCGTTCACCGTGATGACGTGAACGCCCTTCCCCGACAACGCGTTCAAATATGCAGGCAAAGTAGAGACCAGTGTCTTTCCTTCGCCAGTACGCATTTCAGGAATCCAGCCGGCATGCAATGCTGCGCCACCCATGAGTTGCACATCAAAGTGTCGCTGTCCGATCACGCGTGAGGACGCCTCGCGAACAACCGCAAATGCTTCCACCATTAAGTCGTCAACATCTTCGCCGCGCTCTAGGCGCTGGCGAAATTCTGCAGTTTTGCCCTGCAGCGCACTATCGGAAAGGAGTTTTAGTTCGGGCTCAAAAGCGTTGATATCGGGCACCAGCGAAGCAAGCGCCTTGACCTTTTTGCCTTCGCCGGCACGAAGAATGCGATCGAGAAGTGCCATGCAGTCAATGATCCTACCTGCGCCGTGCTGGGGCCGGAGTGAAGGCCACAGCAGCACAGATAACCCTCGTGGCCCCTGCCTGATACAGCGCACGCTGAGCAATTTGCATCGTTGCGCCAGTTGTCACTACGTCATCGACCACCAAAACTGTGCTTTGAGTGTCCACCGATCGAGCACGAAACGAAACTCCAACCAACCGTTTTTCCCGACTCTGCCCCGTTTGATGCCCAACTGTTTCGCGCACCAATAGTTTGCGCGCGGGCACACCAAGAGTCCGCCCAACAATGCGCGCAAGAGTCTCCGCTTGGTCATGGCCGCGTGTCATGCGTCGTTCATGCGTTGTCGGAACCCACGTCACCACATCGATACATTCAATTTCAGTGGACATTTTCAATGTTGTAACAAGATGACTCGCAAACAATGTGGCAAGCGCACGATGATTTTGATATTTGAATGACAGCATTAAATCGCGCACAAGACCAACATAAGTATGCGCAACAATTGCATCCTTGCAGTAGGGACTTGGGAGCACGGCGATCTTGGAGCCACAGTTCTCACATGCTTTACGAACTAATTGACCACACCCTGCACAACGGTAAGAAAACAACCCCAAACTCCTCAACTTCGAGTACTACGGTTGAACAATGCCGAATTACTTCACTGCCCCATTACGCGATCGGCCCGTCCAACGACTCACACGATGTGTAGGCGGACTAGTGCTGTTCGGAATTGGCGTAGGCATGCAAAAGCAGGGACACATGGGGCTTGCTCCATGGGATGTTTTCCATGATGGATTGAGCAAGCAAATTGACTGGCCATTTGGCCGCGCACTCATACTCACCAGTTTTTTGGTGCTCTTCCTGTGGATTCCACTCCGCCAAAAGCCAGGCATTGGCACATTGTTAAACGCTGTCCAAATTGGCTTGGTGGCCGGCGTCGTCATTGACATCATTCCACGCGCCGAATCACTGCCATTGCGCATCGCGCTCATGCTTGGAGGCATCGTCATTTTGGGAATTGGTTCAGGAATGTACATCGGCGCCGGACTCGGTCCAGGGCCGCGCGACGGATTGTTCACTGGACTTGCTCAGCGTGGCATCAAAGTAAGTCGCGCTCGCACCATCGTTGAAGTGTCGGTGCTCATTGTCGGATTCGCACTTGGCGGTTCAGTTGGAGTCGGAACGCTCGTCTTTGCGTTCGGAATCGGACCAATAGTTGCCCGCACGCTCCCCTTGCTGCACCTTGAGCCGCTCACTACGAGCAATCAAGATGAGCAATGGGGCGAGTAACGAATTAGTAGCGGTATGCCTCTGGCTTAAACGGGCCACTTGGCGGAATGCCAAGGTATTCGGCCTGCTCGTCGGTCATCTTTGTCAACACTGCGCCAAGTGCATCAAGGTGCAATGACGCAACCTTTTCGTCAAGGTGCTTTGGCAACACATACACGCCTAGTGGGTAGTTGTCGAGATTGCCAAACAACTCCATTTGCGCAATGACTTGGTTAGAGAACGAGCAACTCATCACAAAGCTTGGGTGTCCAGTTGCGCAGCCAAGGTTGACCAAGCGACCTTCTGCCAACACAATGACTGAGTGTCCGTCTTGGAACGTCCACAGGTCGGTTCCTGCTTTGAGTTCGTCACGAACTGCACCGCTACGAGCTAAACCAGCCATGTCGATTTCGTTGTCAAAGTGGCCAATGTTGCACACAATTGCGTTGTGCTTCATGCGAGCCATGTGATCAACCGTGACGATTGCTTCGTTACCTGTTGCGGTAACAAAGACGTCTGCAGTTGACACCATGTTTTCAAGCGTGTCGACCTGGTAACCCTCCATCGCTGCCTGCAACGCGTTAATAGGGTCAATTTCAGTGACGATTACTCGAGCACCTTGTCCGCGGAGACTTTGCGCACAACCTTTGCCTACGTCGCCGTAGCCGCAAACCACTGCAGTTTTACCAGCAAGCATTACGTCTGTTGCACGGTTAATCGCATCGATGAGTGAGTGACGGCAACCATACAAGTTGTCAAACTTCGACTTAGTCACGCTGTCGTTCACATTGATTGCCGGGAACAGCAGCTCACCTTTTTCTGCCATCTTGTACAAACGCTTCACGCCTGTTGTGGTTTCTTCGGTGACTCCCTTAATACCCTTTGACATTACTGTCCACTTCTTCGGATCGGTCTTCAACGTGCGCTGAAGTAATCCGAGAACAATGGCTAACTCTGGGTTTGCAGCAGACGTCGGATCTGGAACAACTCCGGTTGCTTCGTACTCAACACCCTTGTGCAACAACATGGTTGCATCTCCACCATCGTCCAAGATCATGTTTGGTCCGTCGCCATCTGGCCACGTCATCATTTGGTCAGTCGCCCACCAGTATTCCTCGAGCGTTTCGCCCTTCCAGGCAAAAACCGGAACACCATTTGGCTCGTCTACGGAACCGTTCGGTCCAACAACAACTGCGGCTGCTGCATGGTCTTGAGTTGAAAAGATGTTGCAACTTGCCCAACGCACTTCTGCGCCTAGCTCAACGAGTGTTTCAATCAACACTGCAGTCTGAATAGTCATGTGCAGGGAGCCAGAGATCTTGGCTCCTTTCAATGGCTTGGATTTTCCGAACTCCTTGCGCAGCGCGCGAAGGCCTGGCATCTCATGTTCGGCTAGATGAATTTCCTTACGACCAAATGGTGCGAGGGAAAGATCGGCGACGCGCCAATCACGACGTTGTGCAAATGAAGACATGGAAACTCCTTAAACGAAGGTGGGATGAATACTCTCCGCAACGATTCTTCGTTCGAGCTCTGTGTGCTCTGCGGCATCTACCGCGACGGATTCCTCGACCAACATTACAGGAATGCCATCGCGCACTAGGTATTTACGGTGCAGACGTGGGTTATACAAAAATCCATCAGAGGGAAAATAGAACAAGGGACCTTTGTCTTCTGGACAAGCCAGAATTTCAAGCAACTTTGAGTCGAGTGACATACGCCAAGACTAGGCGGTAATAACCGACAGCAACTCAGCGACATGCGTGTCGCACTCATCACGTGTGCTGGCTTCAAGGTTGAGTCGAAGCAGCGGCTCTGTATTACTTGGGCGGACATTGAACCACCACGAACCACAGTCCACCGTCAAGCCATCAAGGTGATCTTGAGTGCAATCGGCATAATCTCGCCCAATTTGTGCAATTACTTTGCCAAAGTCGGCAACAGTGGTATTGATTTCGCCGCTTGATGCATAGCGCTCAAGTGGTTTGCGTATTTCCGACAGTTTCTTGCCCGTCCGACACATTTCGCCAAGAATTCCCATGCTGGCGATAAGTCCACTGTCTGCTCGGTAGTTGTCTGCAAAGTAGTAGTGCCCTGAATGCTCGCCAGCAAACACCGCGCCCGTGTCGGCCATGATCTGCTTCATATAACTGTGGCCATTCTTGGTGCGAATGCCCTTACCGCCATGTTCAGCGATAATTTCGGGAACAGCGCGCGAACAGATGAGGTTGTACAGAATTGTTGCACCAGGGTTCAGTCTCAAGAAGCGTGTTGCAAGCAGCGCGGTAGTGGTACTCCCCGACATTCCTTGGCCTAATTCATCAACTAGAAATACACGATCGGCATCGCCGTCAAACGCAAGACCAACATCGAAACCTCCAGCGATTACTCGCGCCATGAGATCGCGCTGATTCGCTGTCTGCAATGGGTCTGCAGGGTGATTGGGGAATGTGCCGTCAAGTTCGCCGTACATCACTTCTAGCTCGAAATCGACGAGGCGCTCAAATACTGCTGGAACTACTAGGCCACCCATTCCGTTAGCAGTGTCGGCAACAACACGCAGTTTTCGCAACTTGTCGCTAGCAATAAATTTTACGACATGATCGGCGAACTCCGACAACATGTTGACATGATTCAGCGTTCCTGCTGTTGCAGCAAATGCAGGCTCGCGACCTGCAAGGACTTCATCTGCAAGTGCATGTATTTCACGCAGCCCATTGTCTATTCCAATTGAGCGAGCGCCGGATAGACAACACTTGATCCCGTTGTACTGCGCAGGGTTGTGTGAAGCGGTAAACATTGCACCAGGCGAGTCGAGTTTGCCCGATGCGTAATACAACAAATCGCTCGATGCGAGCCCCAAATTGGTGACGCTGACACCATGCGCCAGCACTCCCCTTTGAAATGCATCAACTAGCTCTGGTCCACTTGGGCGCATGTCATGAGCGATAACGATGTGTGGGGCATTTGCAAACTTTGCAAACGCAACTCCGATTGCATATGCAACTTCCGCATCCAACTGATCAGGAACTATGCCACGAATGTCATAAGCCTTAACAATTGCCTTGAGATCCGCCATGGCTGGAGAGACTACTCGGCTGTCTGTTTGTTGCGACGTCGGATAACGACGATCCATGCAATGCCAGCAAATGACAGTAAGTAAGCAATGTAATCGAGCAAATTCCAGCCGAAATGCATGTTCACATCGGTACTCGTAGGAATCACCACCATCATGTTTGGCGCAACGCGATAGGGACCTTCAGCACCCTCTACTTTCCAGTTTGGGAAGTAGCTCACGCGTACTAAAACTGGAACTCCCACTTTGTCAACCGAAAAACGCACGCTCTCCTCACCAATGTTGACGTTGCTCACCACCACGGGATCTAAAGGAACTTGCGTAAGTGCAGTTGCTGGCTTCACCACATCAACGCGTCGATTATTGGAATTCGGCTCACCTTCGCGCATTGATTCGTCCACAACTACGTCAATCCGCTGCCATTCGCTAGGTCCATCATCTGCAATTGGGGTGGTCCAGATTTCTGGGTGCTGAAACCAACTTGTTCCAACTTCCAACCAACGTTCACGCGGATTACTAGAAGAAATGTTTGCGACTACCGGCTGAGTTGCGAGCGGTGTCACCACATCACTGTTAGCAACTCGGTACACCACCCAAGGACCCGAACGCGCAACTTCAGTTAGACCATCTTGCTGAGATGCCTGAGCGATCGCTTCCGGAGTGAACCCCATGAAGTACTTCACTCCAAGTTCCTGCATGTACCTCACACCGATTACTGCGTCATTGTTGTCGTAGCGCAACTCGCGCACTGGATTGCTGCTTTGCTTGGACATTGCTGCTGCCGTGATGAAGTGATACGGAGTACTTCCTGCAGCTTCGAAGAACAACCCTTCCATCGAACTGATACAGCCGTCAGTCCAAAACGGAAGCAACATAAGCGCCATCGTGGTTCCGTATTTATTCAATTCTCCACTGTTTTCCCAAAGCGCTCGGCCGCAACCTTGAGTTGAATCTTCACCAAGTTTTTTCATTGTTTGAACAATGCCGTAATACTCCCCATAGGCACTCTTACCTTCGTAACCAGTGAAGTTCCAGCGCGCCCAACCATCGACAAATCCATCATTGGTTGATTTGGTTCGCAGTGGTCCCCAAACATATTCATATTGACCTGCAGAATTCACTCGAGTTGAACCAAATGGAAGTTCTTGAAATCGAAACCCAATTGCCAGGAGAACAAACAGTGCAAACCCTGAGAGCAGCGCGAGGTTAAACGTGAAGTTGTCGCGAGGCTTTGCAATATCAAGGACAACTGGAGTTCCAGGTTCAACTCGTGCAATGCGTGACATGGATTTCATTCGAAGCGCGAACGATGCAATCTCATATAGCCCGACAACAAAAAGTAGATATCTCAGCAAATAAAAGAACGGCAAAATACGTGGATTCCACAACAGCCCAATAATCGGCAAGCTATTTCGAGCGATGAACACTCCCGCAGCAAGAGCGATCGTAAGCAGCGTTAACCATGTACCCGCCTTATGTCTGCTACGTACGAGCGCTATTGCACCAATAACCGCCACTGCAGTAATTGAAACATCAAGCATGATGTGTAAAGGAAAGAACATCTTCCAGAACGAGTCAGTCGCGCCGCTTGGCCTCGGCTCGTATTTCATGTCCGTCATGTAGGCATGGCTCGTAACGAATGGAATTACCCAGAAAGAGGAAAGCAACACGGCCAATGCAATTACTTTTGTCCCAAACTGAATTGATTCGCGCTTATTCCACACCACCAGCATGAGTGCTGCACCACCGAACACGAACAACAAAACAATTCCGTGACTCAATGCAGATAGCGAAATGACGACGGCAGCCGAGACTCGATACTTTCCCGTTTCTAAGCCTTTGACCAGCAAGGCAAATCCAAGCATGGCAAGCGACAGCGAAATGGAGAATGAAAACTCTCCAGCCATCGTTGATGCAATATTGCCTCCGTAGATCGTAAAGCTCTCATCAAACAGAAAGATGGTTGCAGCAATCGCAAACAACTCAGGAAGTGGGTAAGCAAACTTTGCAAATCGACCAAATAGCCAAGTCGTGTAAGGAAGCGACAAAATACCGATGACAGCAATGATCTTGATAGCAATGCCATACGGCAATACCACATCAAGCAACACAATCATGAGTGCTGGGACAACCATGTAGAACCGATAAATCGGTAATCCGGAGTACCAGTCCATACTCCAGCCAGAAAGTTTGAAATTTGAGAGCAAATGATCTCGTAGATATGCCGGCGCCCAAACATGGGCACCCATATCGCCACCTGTTGGGATGTTGTTCCGCAAAATCAGGTTTGGGTGAAGCGCCAGCAACAAAAAGATCGTTGGACCTGCAACCGCGATGATTGTCGACAGCTTTTTCCAGTAAGCCACGTTTTGTTCAAACCGATTTTCTTTGATGTTTGACACATCTTCTGTGCGCGCGTCAAAATCCATTTCTTCGTGCGTCACTTCAGGTTCCACAAATCCAGCCTAGATGTACGACGACTTGCTAACGCGTCAGAGCCATGACAGTTAGCGCGGTTGCGTTAAACGACATATGCGTCACGATGGATAGCCCTAGGCGTTTCGTCCGTGAAAAACACAATCCAAGCACTATCGCAAATGCGAAGAGCCCGGGAAATTCGGCAACTTGCAGATGCACTGCAGCAAACCAAAACGAAGCAAGCAGTACCGAAACTCGCGCACCGTATGCAACCGCCAAACTGTGTTGAATAAACGCTCGATACACAATCTCCTCAACAAGCGGCGCACAAATTACGACAACAAAAACAAGCAGCACTATCCACGAACCCTGCGCTGCATCAAATAGATCATTTGCTCGTTTCTCAACTGCTTCCTGATTAAAGAGCGAAGGAAACATCCACTGGAATGGAAGCGTCACTAGGACCACCAACAACAATTGACTTGCCATTCCCAATGGAATTCCCCATAAGTCCTTCATATGAAAACGCAATGAAAAATCGTGAGCAAAATTTCCAGAACCATTGCGCTTTGAAACCCAAAGCAATACACCGATATACGGGCCCCAAAGCGTTAATGCAGAAAGAGCAAGCACCCATGTTGGGACAACATCAGCATTCGTATAACCGAGTACCGAGATAACCGCTTGGCCACAAATATTGGCGAAGAGATACGTCAATGACCACACCGCGAAAGCGCGGAACGGCGAGACCAATTGTGGCTGATCAGCCGGCAAGTCGATTTGGCACGATCAGGCGGAAACGATCGCGACGATCTTCCATTCTCCACCCGCCAGGAACCGTTAGCCGCCTACCGTGTTGCTCACACAGGTCGTACGCATGTGGATCACTTTCCAGTGCAAGGTCATCGATCCAGACCAAAGCTCGACTGTATTGATAGGTCAGCGTCATTGACGCATCTTCCTTGCAGACGGGACGAGAACACTTACGAGCCACGCTGTAAAACCTAATTCTTACCGCGTATAAAAAGGTGGATTTGAGCGACAACAAGGCACGACGAGACACCTTGCAACATCTGCCCGTAACATGACGTCGTGAGCAAACTCCCACCACCTCCTCCACAGTCCAATAAACGCAAGAACTCCCCCCTTTCATCGGGAAAGCCGGGTTCCTCAAAGTCCGGTCAAAACAAGTCCGGCAAAGAACGTTCGTCCATGCCACGCTGGGCCGTTTGGGTACTCATTGCAGTAGCGGCTGGTCTCATCGCAGGGCCGCGATTGTGGCCTGCTTCAACAGCCACCAAAGTGACCTACACAGAATTCCTCGACCTCGTTCAGAGCGGCAAGGTCAGCAGTGTTGAAATCAACAACTTAAGCAACACCATCAGCGGAAAAATGGCTGATGGCAGTGAATTCACCACCACTGGAGCTGCATCGCTTTCCGATGCGGACGAGCAATTACTGAAGGAAAAAGGTGTTGATTACGACTATTCAACTCCGCAAGGCAATTTCTTCACAAACTTGATTCCGATCTTGCTTCCGTTTTTCCTGATCATGGGTTTCTTTATTTGGATGCAACGACGCGCAATGGGCCAAGCCGGAAACATCATGTCCATAGGCCGCAGTCGTGCAAAGAACTACAACGCAGATAAGCCAAGTACGACTTTTGCAGATGTTGCTGGTTATGAAGGCGTGAAGCAGGAGATAAAAGAAGTTGTTGACTTCCTGCGCATGCCAGAGCGCTTCAAAGAAATTGGTGCGCGTGTACCAAAAGGAATCTTGCTCGTTGGGCCTCCAGGAACAGGAAAAACTCTATTCGCTCGAGCAGTTGCCGGCGAAGCAGGTGTTGGTTTTCTCTCGGTAACAGGTTCCGATTTCATGGAGATGTTCGTTGGTGTTGGCGCGAGCCGAGTGCGCGACTTGTTCCAACAAGCAGCAAAAATGGGACGCGCAATTATCTTCATCGACGAAATTGATTCCATCGGCCGAAAGCGTGGAGCCGGACTTGGCGGTGGGCACGATGAGCGCGAGCAGACGCTGAACCAGATGCTCGCCGAAATGGACGGCTTTGAGGCAACCGAAGGAATCGTGGTCATGGCAGCAACTAACCGCCCTGACATTCTTGATGCTGCACTTCTTCGTCCAGGTCGTTTCGACCGTCAAATCGTTGTTCCGTTACCGGAGTCCGATGAGCGCCTTGCCATTTTGAAGGTGCATTCGCAGGGCAAGCGCATGGGCACAGACATCGACCTTGACACCATGGCAAAAGCAACTCCTGGAATGAGTGGTGCGGATTTGGCAAACCTTGTCAACGAAGCTGCACTTTTTGCAGTTCGCCGCGGTTCAACCCAAATCGAGCGAATTGACTTTGAAAACGCTCGAGATCGTGTTGTACTTGGCGCGCGACGTGAAAGTTTGATCTTGAACGCTGAAGAGAAGCGAGCAACTGCTTACCATGAAGGCGGACATGCTGTTCTTGCAACTGTGCTTCCCTACAGCGACCCGTTGCACAAGGTGACCATTTTGCCGCGAGGCATGGCACTCGGTGTTACCTGGTCGCTTCCGGAAGAACGCCACACCTATTCGCGTGAGTATTTCGAAGATGTCATTTGCAAGGCAATGGGTGGACGCGTTGCGGAAATGATTGTGTTCGGTGCCCTCAATAGCGGAGCGGCGAACGACTTAGAGCAAGCAACAAACATCGCTCGCCGTATGGTGCGCGAATGGGGCATGAGTGATGCAATTGGCCCAATGGCCTTTGCAGGTCAACAACAAGTATTCCTTGGAGAAGATCTCATGACCAGTGGGCGCGAATATAGCGACGAAATGGCTCGCAAAATTGATGATGAAATTAGTCGCATCCTTCGCGAACAAGAAACGCGTGCACGCGTAACTCTGGAGAAGCACCGTCGTGGTCTTGACCTTGTTGCTCAAGCGCTACTTGAACAAGAAACTATTGACGGCGCGATGGTCTCACGACTCATTCAACAAGGGCTCGGCGAACCAAGTCGCCAAACCACGCCAAACAACTAGTGGCAGTCCCCTTCGTGGGGGTCAGATAATCCATCTCGAACGCGTGCTAACGCTGCCCAAATATCTGTTGCACTAGCTGGTCCAAGAAAACCTTTGTGCACAACACCTTGGCTATCCGCAATTAACAGCGTTGGAACAGCATCAATTAAATATTTCTTGTGCATCTCACGATGAGAGGTGAATTCACATATTTCCACGGCCACCGAACAGGACTTGAGCACTTCTGCTTTACGCTCAATATCTGCACACGTAGTGCAGGTTGAAGAAGTAAACGCCAAAACCAGCCACTCTTTGTCCGCATCCGAAAAATCAGCTCGGTCAACTTGTGTAGGCATTGATGGATTCGCCTGTGTTGGCGCCTGTGTTGATCGCTTACTCAGCGCCTTGTTCAATACAACAGCAACAATAAGTACAACCACAACAATCAGTAAGCGAATCATGAGCCAACCTCTGGAGAAGGAATTGACGGCAATGCAAGTACCGCACTTCGACCGCTCAAGTCGTGACCGCGCATCAGCATGCGTTGCGCAACCACTGGAAGTGAAGCGCGAATAACTATTTCACCACTTGATACTCCAGCTGGAACCGGGATGGAAACAAGGCCACTCGCTGGAAGCACAATTGATTCCAGCCCAGCAATTGGCACTTCTCCTGCAGGACCAATTTGCGAAACAGTGACCGTTCCATCAAGTGGAGTTGCATTCAACACCACCAGCGAATCGTCGATTCCACTCGAGACACCGCTTGGGGCAACCCACACCGTTGAAGTCGCGCCCATTGGAGCACCCAGAACCACCGAGGTGCCGACTGTGTTGCCCACTCGCCTATTGATGACTTGCTCTACAACAACGCCTGTTGCCTCTGCTCCGGGCTCGGCTATTGACGAAACAATAATTCCGTAACGACCATTTGGGACACCAGGCAACGACCCAGTATCCAACAATGTGACTCTTCCTGCTGGTGCAGTGATACTTGCAGGTTCAATTTGAGCGTCTGGACTTGCACCAATTACAAACATCACGCTCAAGATCGCATCGTTTTGAGTTGGATTCAGGATCACTAATTGCTCTGAGTTCCCTTCCAATTTCTCACCGTCGGCAAACCACCATTCAGAACTCACTCCACTTGCACCTAGCGCCATGGTGTACCCCAAGCGCCCGTCACCCAAATAGTGCTGCGAGCGACCGACAACTAACTTCCCCGA
This sequence comes from bacterium, assembly GCA_029977615.1. GTDB lineage: Bacteria > Actinomycetota > Acidimicrobiia > Acidimicrobiales > Ilumatobacteraceae > UBA3006. The sequence continues at coordinate 96,258 of JAPOKO010000004.1, read as the reverse complement.
AGTTGCATGAACCTCAACCGCAACTACGGGCTCATTGCGCGCACCCTCATCGGCCATGTTTAATGCGATTACTGATCGTGGAGGAATAACGAAGCCATGTAGACGACTGGGCTCACGGGTTGATTCTTTCGTAACAAAGGAGACGTCTACAACAGTTGAATCACTGTACGGATTAGTGAGAACAATGTGATTCAAACTGTCCGCTCCAGTAAAACCATCGGCAAAATACCAATCTGTTGCAGGTTCATTCGCGCACAGAGCAACAGAATTTCCGGCTGGATGGTTGATGAACTGTTCTGCCGTCCCAACACCTCCGAGGATCTCCACAATGGTGCTGATAAACGAAGCTTCTATTCCTTCTTTTACATTTACAGTCGCCTGAGACCGCGCAGCAACCGTCACCGCAGTCACTACTGGAGCAACTCCGACACCGAGTCGAGTGATGGTGGCATTGAAATCCGCGTCCGAAGGATTTGAAATCACAATTGACCCAGAAATTGTCCCATCGTTTCCAGGCACACCTGGACAAAACCAGCTCGTTGAAATTCGTTGATCTAACGAAACGATTGGCATGACCGGAACAGGCATCACTTCCGATTCAGATACAACCTGGTTGCGCTGATTTGTAAACACCATTACACCGACCAGCAAAAGTGCAAGCACGAATACTGCTAACTGTCGAATGCTTAAATGCGTGCGGTTCTGCACGCTTACCAGACGCTGATTTTCGTTCATTGATCATCACCTGCGGTAAATGACAAGACTGGCAAAACTTGGTCACCAACAACATTTACTTCGCGATTTCTGGCTTGCAAAAAACGACGCTTGATTCTTCCAATATCAAAGACCGCAAGCATTACAAATAGCCACAACAGTGTTTGAATAACCATAAACACATACTGCGAAATCGGAGTGCTGTAATGCAGCCTCGCCGTGCCACCATTGCTCACATCAAATGCTGTTGTGCCACCAAATGCAATTCTCGGTTGCACCTCTTTTCCAGCAACTTCGAGACGAAGTCGTTCGCTAAACGGAACTGCCAGATGCACCGTTGCAGCACCAACTTCTGTATCAACGCTTGCAACATCACCAACACGCGCGATTGGCATTGTCGACTGAAGTTCAGATGACAACAAAACTTCATCGCCTGCTTGTTTGCTCAGCGTTGAAGAATTCTCATTGAGGACTGACAGCGAAGGAACCCATGCCATGTTCTCATAAATCACGAGATCGCTTGCAAGGTACACACGCCGAAAATCAAGTTGAGTGGAAAGAGCTGTGAGCAAACCCTCCGGAAGAGGTATCGGTCTATCTACTGTCGACTCGCCACCATCAATTTTCGGCAACACCACATACCGCACGGCAAGTGGCGCTAGCAGTCGACCTCCACGCACCGTCTCACGTCCGATAACTGCTCGAAGCGCGTTCTCTACGTTGCTACTCAGCTCGTTCGGCTTGGACCATCGATCCCGCATGGTTAACTCACCATCATCGGCAATAGCAAACGAAACTGTGTCAGTTACATGCAACGAGGAAATTGGAAGCACTTCTTTTCGTCCCACATACAACACGTTGTAGTCACCCTCTGGAGGATTCGTTTGCATTTGGGTGTATAGATCTGCGATTGCAGTATCCGTCTGATTCCATGAGCCTCCTGCTGCCATCGAAAACGTTGGAAGCGAACCAACCAAGGATGCAAACACCGCACAAGTCACCACTGGCTTCCACCATCTATATGCCGATGTCAGCTCATCATCAAAAACGAAACTTGCCAATGCACCAGCACCAAGTGCGAGCCCGCAAGCAACGACTACCAAAAGCTGACCATAACTTGGAGTAGCAATGTTCAGCACATCGGAGTCAACCGCAACGATCAACAACCCCGTCAGCACAACGAGAGACAGTGACCGTGTTGCCCAGATGAATGTATTTGAGCGTGTCACTACAACGCTGACAAAAACAGGAATATATAGACCTAATGCAATGACTCCGAATCGCAGTATTCCCCCATCGAATCTTGCGAGTTGAACTAGACCCACTTGCTGTATTGAAGAAGCCTGACTTCCCACGAAATAGTCCATCCACTGCGAGTTAGCAAATTGGCTAACCCATGGTGCGTTCAGTACCAGAGCGCCAACAACCAAAGCAACAACAAAGCGGCCTACTGCCAAAGATTGACGCACGTTCACTTGCGCAATAAGCCCACCAATGATCCACGTGATTGCCACCCAAGCTACAACCGATAGAAAAGTTGGCACGAAAGCAAACACCACTGCAGCAAACAGCACTGCTGTGGCAAGAAGTTGCGTTTGCTTTGCGCCACGTAAACCAGACTCAGCACGAACAAACAGTCTGAGAAGCCACGGAAGCGACGCATACACAAGCAACTCGCTGAGGCGACCTTTGCTGAGCGCTACATATGGGAGAGGTACGGCGATGTACATTGCCATTCCGATTACTCGCGCGCGGAGCGAGAAATACCCTGCTGGCACTTTCCACATCCCAAACGCACCGGCAAACACTGAACCAATAATGAGCGCCGTGAGCAATGCCCCTGTTTGGCCAAACGAGATTGCCCCGGCAATCGCCATAAGCACATATCCACTTGGGTTAGATCCGGCAGAACCAAATCCGCCTTGTGTCCACCCGCTTACGAACGAGGAGAGCAATGCACGTGGCGATTCGGTTGCGGATCGCATTGGCAAAAACTCACCGATGCGAGAAATTCCATTCCAAATAAAGCTTCTGCTCCCCACGAGCACAAATACGGTTATGGCAATGAACACATTTGTGACGAAACGCTGGTGACTTACCGCATTCTTACGATCCTTCTGGGCAAGTGATGCTTGCTGAATTCGCTTACTGCGACGTCGTACAAATGATGAAAATCTCGCACTACCCGAAACCTGCAAATCATGAATCTCGCTCGCGGAAACTCGACGTATCGGCCGCACTTCAGATCGACGGCGAATGATGTAAGGCAGATCAATTACCACCGCAAGCGAAGCTCGGAGTGATGAAAGTGCTGCGGTGAATCCTCCGCCAAAAACTCCCGCGACAACTTGTACAACTGAGGCAACAAGCATTTGCAACATGACAAAAGGAAGTTGCAATCCACCAGAAAGCGAGACCACAGTGCGAACACGATTGCGCGCCTCAGCAGAAGTTCGTGCCATCTCGGAAGTCCGACTGTCAATTCTGTTTCTATGTCGAGCCTTTGCAGAAGGAACAATCAAGACACGAGCTCCACTCAAATGAGCGCGCCAACACAAATCAAGGTCTTCACCAAAAAAATCAATCCGTCGATTAAAGCCGCCAAGCTCCCTGAACAAATCTGATCTAATCAATAAGCACGCAGATGGGAGCGCAAACACATCGCGCACTCCGTCATGTTGTTCTTGATCCTTTTCATTGTCACCAATTAGCTGTTCAACTTCGCCGATGCGATCAACATTGAATCCAACGCTTTGCAAAATGGTTGGGTCGTCCCACTCCACCAACTTCGGGCCAACGAGACCGGCATTGGATCGATACGTCTCCTCAATGAGTCGTTCAATTGCTTCTGGATCTAACGCCACATCGTCGTGCATTAAACAAAAAAAGCCGCCTTCGCCATCAACTAGACGAGCAACTTCATTCGATACCAAACCAAATCCCGGATTTCCTTCAATTTGACGAACCACTGCTTGAGGCAAAATTGAATGGATGAGGTCGGTGAGGTCGACCTCCAACCCATCCATGCCTTGCAGATTGCCCCCAACGATAAAAAACAGGGTTTGTAGCTGCGGATACGTCTGGGCGGCTAGTGACCGAAGCGACTCCTCGAACCATGGGCCGGGTCGATAGACCACCATGCTGGCCACCACGGGCGGAGCGGCTAAAGCGCGCCTTGTGAACCGCGCATCTTCAGCTAAATGGTCGGTATTCATCACGGCCCATTCAGACTAGTTGGCTGCCCATGGGACCCCATTTCACCCATGTATGACTACTGCTTGCAATAGTTAGCACGAGTGGTTACCCTAGTTAGCACAAGGTTTTTATTCCCCATAGCCAAAGGAACCCCGTGAAAATTCCAAACGTCAAATTCCCAACTTTTCCAAGTCTTGATCTCACCAAAATCGATGCCCAGAAGGTGCTCAGTCAACTTCCACGCATCCCAACCGATCGCGCAAAGGAAATGGCAAAAGATGCCGCCTACACCACTGTTGGTTTTGGAGTTCTTGCCTTTCAGAAAACTCAAGTTCGACGTCAAGAAGTAATTGCTGAAGTTCGGGCAAAACTGCCTGCAGTCGCCGAAGAAGCGGTTACTCAAGCAACAGCAGCAATCACTAACCTACGAAGGCTTGTCTCCAATAGAAAACCAACCACCGAACAGCACAGCTAGTTCGAAAATTGCCCTCCCAGAGGGCACCGCTTCAGTTGGAATAGGTCTTTTCATCGCCGGTATCTCGGCGTATGTGTTTTTCAAAATTGGTCAGCAGGCACTCGGGCAAGATGGCTTTAAACCAATTGTTGCCATGTGGTTCATTGCTTTCGCGCTGATTCCGGGATTCTTTCTACCTATTGAACAAGAAGTTGGCAGAGCGCTATCGCACCGCCGCGCTATTGGCCAAGGTGGACTGCCAATCGTTAAACGTGTTTTGCAAATTACCGTCATCATTTTCGTGGCACTCTGCATTTTCGTCGTAGCACTTTCTTCACAAATCAATAGCAACCTGTTTGATGGAAACGGTGTAGTCACTTGGTGCCTGCTGCTTTCTCTTGCAACTTATGCTCCGATGCACCTCGCCAGAGGAATCTGCTCAGGTAACGCGCGATTTGGTTCTTACAGTCTCATCATTGGTCTTGATGGTGCAATTCGAGTGTTGAGTTGTGCGGCACTGTGGATTGCAGGAGTAACCAACATCGGTGCATATGCATTAACTATCGCCCTTTCACCCGTGGTCGGAGTACTTATTGCTGCATTAGGCGGAAAACTAAATACTGAACCAGGCCCAGAGGCCACGTGGTCTGAAGTAACCCCGAACTTAGGCTGGTTACTTCTCGGTTCACTGTTTGCTGCCGCACTCGTGAACGCCGGCCCAATCACCGTTGACCTTCTCGGCCACGATGCACCGCCAGAACTGGTTACCCGATTTGGCAATGCTGTGATTTTTGCGCGTATTCCTTTGTTTCTCTTTCAAGCTGTTCAAGCAGCACTACTGCCACGACTTGCTCGACTAGCTGCACAACGAAAACTTTCCGAATTCAATCGCGGACTAAAGCAACTCCTAATCCTCGTGGTGTCAGTTGGAGTGCTTGGCACTTTTGGCGCATTTATCATCGGGCCATGGGTGCTCGAACTTGTGTACGACGGAGGAATCGATCGACGAACGATGACTTTGCTCGCACTTGCTAGCGCGATATACATGCTTGCTCTTGCAATTGCCCAGGCAGTTATTGCATTAAGTGGTCATGCACGAGTTGCGTTTGGCTGGTGCGCAGGCTTTGTAACGTTTGCAGTTGTCGCTTGGCTATCGAGCAATGATCTTTATCTCAGAGTGGAGCTTGCACTCGTTGCTAGTTCACTTGTCTCACTAGCAATCTTTTTCATTTCACTGAAGCAAAAAATGTCAGGTGATGTGATGTTTGATGATGCATCAATTATTGATGCACTTGCCGAGCGCCCACTCGAATAGCTATTTGTTGAGGCGGCGAGCCTCGTACTCAAGATCGTGCTCAACCATCATGGAAACGAGTTGCTCGAAGTTCACCTCAGGCTGCCATCCAAGTTTGGCTTTTGCCTTCGCTGGATCTCCGATGAGCAAATCAACTTCAGCAGGACGCAGGAATTTTGCATCGTGTCGCACATATGGTTTCCAGTCGCCAAGCCCTACTTTTTCAAAAGCCAAGGTCAAGAACTCCTCAACCGAATGTGTCTCACCGGTAGCGATGACATAATCATCAGGTTCGTCTTGCTGCAACATCAACCACATGGCTTTCACGTAGTCGCCTGCATAGCCCCAGTCACGTTTTGCATCGGTGTTGCCAAGCACCAATTCTTTGTCTACACCAAGTTTAATGCGCGCTGCCGTGTTGGTGATCTTGCGCGTTACAAATTCAAGACCGCGGCGAGGGCCCTCATGGTTGAACAGAATTCCCGAGCATGCATAGAGCCCATAACTTTCGCGATAGTTCATGGTGATGTTGTGGCCAAACACCTTGGCAACTCCATATGGCGACCGCGGATGGAAAGGCGTCATTTCAGTCTGCGGAACTTCACGCACTTTGCCGAACATTTCAGATGACGATGCTTGGTAAAAACGAATCGGGTTGTTTTGTGCTCCACCGACCATGCGAACTGCCTCTAGGGCGCGCAAAACACCGAGACCAGTCACATTTGCGGTGAGTTCAGCCTGATTAAACGACATTGCGACAAAGGAAATTGCGCCAAGGTTATAAAACTCGTCTGGCTGTACTTGTTCAAGAGCTGTGACCAAACTAGTGAGATCCGTTAAATCTCCCGGAACGATCTCTACGAATGGGAACTCATCTCGCAATAGTTCTGCACGCGGATTGTGCTGGCCTTTCATCATGCCGAACACCTTGTAGCCCTTACCGTGCAAAAACTCTGCAAGATGGCGACCGTCTTGGCCGGTGATTCCCGTGATGAACGCTTTACGCATAATGCGTTCAAATCTATCAGTACGATCACTGACGTGATTGCTGTTCTTGCTGGTGGAGTTGGTGCCGCACGATTTCTTCGCGGACTGATGCTTGAAGTCGAACCTCAACGCATCACCTCACTTGTTAATACGGGCGATGACACTGTGCTCCATGGCCTATACATTTCACCCGACCTCGACACCGTGACTTACACACTTGCTGGCGCGATTGATCCTGAACGAGGATGGGGGCTTGAGAACGAATCGTGGACTGCGATGGGTGCATTATCTAGATACGCCAGCATTCGACCGCTTAACTCACATGCTGCCCCTACATGGTTCAATCTCGGCGATAAAGACTTAGCAACGCACTTTTACCGAACTGCACGTCTTGGTGAGGGCGCAACACTTTCGCAAGTAACCGGAGAGATTTCTGAGGCTTGGGGACTTGACCTAAATCTTGTTCCGATGACCAATGACAGCGTGCAAACAACGATCAAACTTGCAGAAGATTGTGCGGCTGGTAGTGCAGGAGCGGAAATTAGTTTTCAGGAGTACTTCGTGAAGCACCGCCACAACGTTGCGGTATCGGCCGTCACATTTGTGGGATCAAAGACAGCAAAGCCAAATGGTTTGGATCTTCTTGCAAGCGCCGACTCCATTTTGATCGCACCATCGAACCCGCTAGTATCAATTGCGCCAATTCGATCACTTGCAGGAGTTGACGACATTCTTTCCGCACGTCGCAATTCGGTATGTGCAATTTCGCCAATTGTCAACGGTGCAGCGCTAAAAGGGCCTGCAGATCGACTTATGTCAGAACTTGGTCATGAATCATCGGTGGTTGGTGTCGCAAAAATTTATGCTCCAATTTGTGGCACTCTCGTAATTGACAATGCAGATGCTCATCTTGCCTCTGCCGTTGAAGCTCAAGGCATGCGCTGCATTGTCACCGACACCGTTATGAAATCGCCAAAGGTTTCAGCTGCACTTGCACGAACCGCATTGGAGGCAACACGATGAACAGGCTTTCTGCTTGGGGCGTTGAGGGAATTGGCGAAGTGATTCCTGGTGATCAAGTTGGCGACATTGTGGTGAATGCTTGTCGCACAGAGCCAAATGGCCCACTCCAAAACAACGACGTAGTGGTAGTAACCCAAAAGATCGTCTCAAAGGCCGAGGGCAGACTGGTGGAGATTGACCCAGAAGACCCACTCAGTCACAAACAGTTAGTCGAAGAAGAAGCTGTGCGAATCGTGCGCCGACGAGGCGACTTGATCATCACCGAAACCAAGCATGGCTTTATTTGCGCGAACAGCGGAATTGATCTATCGAATGTGAAACGTGGATTTGCTGCACTTTTGCCGCTTGATAGCGACCGTTCCGCACGTCGCATTCGCGACATTATTCAGGCAAAGTTGGGCGTATCTGTTGGCGTAATTGTGAGCGACACATTTGGTCGACCGTGGCGCAAAGGATTGACTGACGTGGCCATTGGAGTCGCAGGAATTGCCGCTGTTGTTGACTTGCGCGGAACACCGGATGCACTCGGTCGCACCATGCAAGTGACCGAGGTGTGCATCGCAGACGAACTAGCAAGTACTGCAGAACTCGTGATGGGAAAGTCTTCGGGTGTTCCCGTGGCCATCGTTCGAGGAGCAGACCCGTCGTGGTTCCGAGATGCATCAATGTCCGAGATCGTTCGTCCTCCACAGGAAGACCTATTTCGTTAATTTCTACTGCTGTTTGAAGTGCTGGCGAATGATGCCAAGACCATCGTGCAGTGAGGTCCACGGTGTCCAACCAAGCTGGATTTTCGCACGTACATTCGATACCGCGGTTCGTTGTAAGTCAGCAGGACGCGCTGCAATCTTCCGTGCTTTTACCGTTGTTCCAGCAGCAAGTTGTTTGAATAACTCCTCAACCGAGGTCTGAACTCCAGTTCCAATGTTGATGACCAAACCATCTCCACGATTTTGTGCGCGCACTAATGCATCCACTACGTCGTCAACATAAACGAAGTCTCTCGTTTGCTTGCCATTGCCAAAGATCTGAGCATCTTCGCCTCTCAAAATTGCTGCCGCGAAGGCTGCAACTACTCCATCCTCCGCGCGCTGACGCAACCCGTACACATTGGTAGTTGCCAAAACCGTGAATTCAATTCCGTGTTTTTCTCTGTACACACCCAGCAAATCAATCAGCGTCTGCGCCATTACATGCGGCACGCCAATTGCATCGCTTTTTCTGCCCTCCTTCACAGGGAGATGTTTCGCATTCACCTCCCCGTAAATCAATCCCGCAGCAATACATACAATTACTTTCTTCACGCCATGATTGCGCGCTGCTTCCAAAACCGATAGCAACATGGGAACTGCCCGCATTACTGACGAATTCTCTGAAGCATGCGGCGCAAGCAGTGCGAAGTGATACAGAACGTCTGGACTGCGCAGCCCGACGAGTTCTGCAAATTCAAGACTCGCAACATCTAGATGATGAAATCGAAGTGAACCACCCATCCCGCGCGCATCGCCAAGATTGGCAAGTGCACCGGTGGAAAGGTCGTCAACTACTTCGACGGCGTGTCCATCGGCGAGTAAACGTTCAACGAGATGAGATCCAAGAAAACCCGCTCCTCCACACACCATCACCGACGAGGTGGTTGATGACATGACTAGGAATTCTCGCTTTCGGGAAAACGACCCCCAGTTGAAACCTCGCCAGCCTGCACCACACCAGTTGGACCAATAATGCAGTCAACAATGTGGGCATCATTGCCAACATTGCCCATCACAATGGATCGTTCGACGACGGTTCCGCTGCCAATTACAGCACCATCAAGTAGCACCGAATGACTGACCTGTGCATGCTCTCCGATGATTGCACGAGCAGAAATCACGGCATCGCGGATTGTCGCAGTACTGGCAATGGATGCATCTGCGTGCACAGCAGCATCAGTAGAACTACGCATCTGTGCAGCAATATCGCAGTTTGCTTGCACGTAAGTGTCAGGCCTTCCAGCATCAATCCAATAATCATCAGTTGCCATTGCGAAAAGCGCGCCCTTTGCCACTAATTGTGGGAAAGTTACACGTTCAACAGACAGCTTTTCAGTTCCTGGCATGAGTTCGAGCATTGACTCTTCCATAACATACGTTCCCGCACTAGCAAAGCGACTCGTTGTTTCTCCAAGCTTCGGCTTTTCGACAAACCGCACCACTTTTCCATTCGCATCAGTTTCCACAATGCCAAATTGCGAAGGATCATCTACGGGCGTGAGCGAGATCGTGGCTTGCGCACCACTACGCCGATGGAATGCAACTAGATCTGCAACGTTTAGGTCAGTCATGACGTCACCATTGGCGACAATGAATGTTCCAGAAATTCCTGCCTGTCGAGCAGCAAACCCGATTGCGCCTGCCGTGTCGAGCGGAGAGGACTCAACCGCATACGACATTCGAACGCTTCCACACAGATTGTTTGGAAACTCTGCAAAAAATGGTTCAGGCTTGAATCCAAGCGCCAGGACTACGTCGGTCACTCCACCTTCAGCCAACCGATTGACGAGTCTGCGAATCATTGGAACGTGCGCGACTGGCAACAGCGGTTTTGGGATGGCGTAGGTCAATGGCCGAAGCCGAGTACCAAAACCTCCAACGAGCACGACAGCGTGCATCGCGAGCGAACTATCCCTGATAGTCCGCGAGTGAATCTGCGACTGCAGGTCGCGGTACTTCAACTCCGTCTGGAGCAAACGACAACACCACCGTCATCTGGTCGTCGATTTTTACTCCACCGAAGCTAGCGATTGACAGCTTTGATGCTGCTGAGCCGTTTTCCCAGACGTAAACGCTTATCTTTGCGTCTTTATCAGCACACTTCGTATCGGTTTCCGAGATTTTCGTTCCGTCTTCAAGAGTGATTGAGTCATCTGTTACCGTCATTCCATACAGACCAAAAATGGTTTCGAGCTTTGCTTTGCGCTGACCCGCAAGCGCTTGTGGCATCCAGCCAACTATGCCGTCACCAATAATCGCCGCTGGTGCTTCCGTTGTCACAGCCGCAAACTTGTCGGTGGGACTCAGCGTTGCCGAATCTGGCTGCTTTAAGTCTGTTGAAAGCGCATCACAATTAAAAAATGCAAATGCTGTCGCGTACTTTTGCTCTGCCGTCACCGATGCATCTACGGGGGTTCCGCCCTGCCGCGCATACGCAATGAGAACAGCGCCAAGTATGAGTACAGAGAGAACGACGGTCGGGAAAACTGACCCACCCTGAAAGCGGACCTTTTTGCCTTTGCCCTTTTCTGCAAGACGGGCGATTTTTTTTGCTGATGATGTGCGTGCCACGAGGACTAGAGGTTATCGGTTAGCGAGGAATATTGCCTCGTACTGAGCAGCAACCGATGCAGGCGATACATGGGTTTCCACCCATGTTCGACCGCGAGAGCCCATTTCGTGAAGTTCTTCACGCCTGCTTACCAATTGGCCGAGTGCCTCAATGAATGCCGTGCTGTTATCTGGCTCAACCGCCACACCTGCCCCAGACTGTTGCAACATATTGGGAATTTCAGTGCCTGGATCGATGGCTGCAAGCATCGGCCGCCCTGCAGCAAGGATTGAGTACGACTTTGAGGGGACGCTGACTGATGCAAGTCCGGCGCGCAATGGCACAAGATGAATATCCCCCGTTGCCAGCACTTCGCTCAATCGCTCAATCGGTTGATAATCGCCAAAGAACACATTGGTGAGTTGCGCGCAGTCTTCTTCCAGTTTCTTCCGTGCTGCTCCATCGCCGTTAACAACAAAAGCTATATCTGGAAACCTTGCAGCAGCATCGACAACCAGATTCAGTGACTGCGAGAAACCCACATTTCCCGCATACATCACAACTAATTGATTACCGATTCCGAGTTCACTTCGATATGCAGTCATTCTGTCCTGTGGAGTAATCGCAATAGTGTCAACAAAGTTTGGAATGACATGCAGACGGTGGTGAAACTTCTTGTCGATCTTGCTTGCAATATTGGTGCGTAAGTCTTGCGAAAGCAGAACTACTGCATCTGAACGTTGATAGCTCATTCGCTCTAGCCATTTCGCTGCAGCAATAATCTTTTTATTTGAAATAGCACCTGTCTGAATTGCGGCATCAGGGAACACGTCTTGAATATTGAACACTAAAGGCGCGCGACGAATAATTTTGGTGCACCACCCAGTTAGTCCAAGTGTGAGCGGAGGTGACATCGCTAAAACTCCGTCCACTTTGAACGGAAGTCCATCTGCATGCACGCTGCGAATTCCTACCGCATAGCTAAACGCAATAAACCCAAGCGCACGACGCAACAAATTTGACTTTGATTTTCCAGGGAATGGATGAACCCGAATAATGGAACCCCACTCCGTCTTTTCGGTACGCCACAACCTGCCACCCCACCCTGGTTCTATTGCATGATTGCGATACCAAGGCAACGAGGTAACTACATGAAGCTCGTGCCCACGTGCTGCCAGTTCGTTCACAATTCGCGTCATCACAACGCCAGTTGGGGCGAGGTCTGGCGCAAAGTGTGGACACAACACCACAAGACGAAGTTTGTTATCGCTCAACGTGGAACCGCCGCAAGTGTTTTTTCATACGCGATCACCAAGTCCTCCGCCGACTTTGCTGAGGTGAACTCCTCAGCGCGTCGCAAACCTTTATGAATGAGAGTTGACCTTTGTGCGCGTATAACATCAAGCGCTCCCGCCCACGCTTCAGAGGTAAGAGGAAGCACCAGTCCACCATCACCCACTACCTCAGGCAAAGATGCGCAATCACTGGAAATAACCGGAGTACCGAGCGCCATCGCTTCAAGCACTGGTGCACCAAAACCTTCGTACTTACTTGGGAACACCAATGCTTCGGCTAACGCAATAAGACCGTCTCGATCTGCCGCTTTAACTCGCCCCGACCGAACCACTTTGTTCGCGACGCCTAATTCGATGATGAGCGATTGAATTCGTGGCTCGGCAAGTCCGTTGCCACCCACCATCACCAGCTTCACGTCTTCATTACGCCATTCATGAGCAAGCAATTGCAGAAGAAAATCGTGATTCTTGTGCGGATGCGTAATTGCAGGAATGAGTAGCACACGCGAAGCACCAAGATTGAATCTCGCCCGCAACTCGTGCTCAGGTGTTTTATGTGCCCCAATTGCAGGCTCGAGACCGTGGCGAACTACTGCGGTTCGAGCACGCTCAACACCGAAATGCTGCTCAATGCTCTCCCGCACGTAGTTACTAGGCGTTGCGACAACAGTTGCTCGACGAATTGCCGAGGGAACTCTGTTCTTCAAGTAGCGAAGCTTCACTGCACTGAAGTATTCGGGATACGAAAGATACTGAACATCATGGATGGTCAGCAGCGTTTTTGAAATTCCGCGACTAGGTATTGTTCCACCACCGTGATGCACAATGTCCGCAAACTTCGTTTGCGTAGCAAGCCACGTGTTTTCCAGAAACACTCGCAATTCTCGACTAGTGCAATGTGAAGGTGCTTCAACGACATTCACAGTTGAAGCGAGTTCGCTGTGCGCACTCGAAAACCCTTTTGGTGCATACACCGTGATGTTAAATGGCGCCTGTACTTCGACCAGACCTCGTAATTGGCGAATGAAGTACTCCTCGCTTCCACCAACCGAGCCAGGAACGCACCACAGCATGTTGATTGCAATGTCGTTATGCTTCATGCTCATTGTGCAGTCACCTCGTCATATGCGGCGGCAGTTAATTGTGCAGTTTTACTCCACGATGCATGCGCCGCACGCTCAAGTCCTCTTCGGGAGAGACTTGCTCGATCTGCAAGTGCTTCGCGGATTCCGCTTTGAATACTCTCGGCACTACGAGGATCTACAAGTACAGCCGCTCCACCCGCAACTTCTTCCGTCGAAATGAATTCACTCGTTACCACCGGAGTTCCTTGCGCCATCGCTTCGAGCACTGGCAAGCCGAAACCTTCCCACAGAGATGGATACGCCATTACGGATGCCGCTGCGTACAGGCCATTTAGGAATCGATCTTCGATATGTCCGAGGAACTTCACTGTGTCACTCGCTTCAACTGCAATGTCACCCCAACCGGTTGCGCCTGCAACCACAAGAGGAGGAAGGTCTGGCTGATTACGCAATGCCTCAACTAACTTTGCCAAGTTCTTTCGAGGCTCAAGCGTGCCAACGAACAAAATGAATTCGCTTGGCAGGTTGAATGTTTTACGAACTTGCTCGATGTGATCTGCACTTGCCCGCTCAGTTCTTACACCAAGAGGAACAAGTCGCAATCTGTCAGGAGTGAAACCAACCTCTAAGCAATCATTCACAGTTGCAGTTGAACTACACAACAGCATGTCGGCGCGTTTCTTCAACACTTTCAAACTACGAGCGAACACCGAATTGCCTCGTCGAGTGAAAAAATCTGGATGATGCAGAAATGCCAGATCGTGAATGGTCGACACCATCTTTCCGTTTGTTGCAAAGGGAATGATGCTGGTGTTGTGCAGGAGATCGATATCGCTGAGTACGCGTTCCACGCGAGGTTGACGCAATCGGAGCGAGGATTCATAGAGCAATGGGCCAGAAATGGGCAATCCAGCTACATCAATGGAGATATCAAATGTGACAGACGAGTCTTCACCATGTCTGCCAGACACACCCAACAGTTCGACATCAGCACGAACCATCGGCATCGCACGCGCAACTTCAATTGCCGACACTGCCGTGCCTCCTGGCACGCGGTGCCAGCACTGCTCAAGTGTGTAGGCGACCCGCACGCCTACCATTGTGCCAACTCTGTATCGTTATTGACATGACTTCACCTGCAACGCTTGCGTACTGGGCAGATCGCACGGTCGTGGTTACCGGTGGCAACGGATTTCTTGGTTCAAAAGTAGTGGCCAAATTGCGCAGCCTCGGTGCAACGGTTGTTGCGCCTCGTCAAAAAGAAGCTGATCTCACTCAAGTTGGTGTTGCCGAGCAATTGTTTCGCCAGCACTCGCCGAGCCATGTCATTCACCTAGCTGCCCGCGTAGGCGGAATTGGCTACAACCAAGTTGCACCAGCACAGTTGTACCTCGACAATCTCATGATGGGAACACACACCATTGAAGCTGCGCGAGCAGTAGGTGTTGAGAAAACCGTTTTGCTCGGCACAGTGTGCTCGTATCCAAAATTCACTCCAGTTCCTTTCCGCGAGGAATCAATTTGGGATGGCTACCCCGAAGAGACAAATGCACCATATGGAATTGCCAAAAAGGCAATGCTTATTCATGCACAGGTAAACGAAGCACAGTATGGACAACACTTTGCTTTTGTTATTCCAACGAACTTGTACGGTCCTGGCGATAAGTTTCATGAATCTGTTTCACACGTCATCCCTGCGCTTATCAAAAAGTGCGTTGAAGCCAAAGAACAAGGTGCCGACAAAATCAGTGTGTGGGGAACCGGTGTCGCTAGCCGTGATTATTTGTTTGCAGACGATGCTGCTGAGGCAATTGTGCTTGCAGCGGAATTGCGAACAAGTGCTGAGCCTTTGAACCTTGGCAACAATCGTGAAGTAACCATTCGCGAAACCGCTGAGACCATTGCTCGCATTGTGGGTTTTGATGGTGAACTCGTCTGGGACTCATCTCGACCTGATGGACAGCCACGCAGACGAGTAGACGCCAGCCGCGCCGAGCGTGAACTCGGTTGGCATGCACACACCGAATTTGAAGACGGATTGCGTCGCACTGTTGATTGGTATTTAGCTAATCGCGAGCTCGCCGAAAAAGATCCGAACTAAATTTGTGAACTTCCCCCCACCACAAGTTCCACCTCCGCCACAAAATCAGGTGCGGAATTCAATGCAGCAACGAGTGCGGTATTCGGGGCGGCGGAGAAATCTGAACCCGTACACGGCATCAAATGCAATCATCGCCGTAAACCTTGGTCTGTTCGTGTGGGGATTCGTCCTAGATGCAATGCATCCAGGAACGCTGAATGGAATCTCTCAATATCAAATCGACATGGGGCTCGCTAGAGAGTTCCTAAATGCCGGCGAGTGGTATCGCTTAGTTTCCAGTGGTTTCTTGCATTTTGGATTGCTCCACGTCGGAATGAACATGTTTCTCCTCTATCAACTGAGCAGAATGCTTGAACCAACTTTGGGTTCCGTGAAATTCACGCTCGTCTATTTCGCTTCTTTGTTAGGCGGTGCTGCTGGCGCGCTCATTCTGAGCCCAAACGCGTTAACTGGCGGCGCATCTGGAGCAGTGTTTGGCATAATGGCTGCTGCGATTGTTGGCATGCGTCAGCGTGGAGTGAACCCACTGCAAACCGGTCTTGGTCTCACCTTTCTCATCAACATCGGTCTCACACTTGCCATTCCAAACATTTCAGTAGGCGGTCATTTTGGTGGCGCACTTGCCGGAGCAGCGTGCGGAGTGTTTGTTTTGGCTCCTGCCCAATGGCGTCTTCCTCGGTGGACCGAATTTGTCATGCCAATAGCAATTGGTGTTGTGGCTGCCGCAATTGCCGTTACACCCTCGCTATAAGTTCACTGCACTTCTCTCATCGTTATTCATCTGCGATTTCTTCGCGACAAATACTGGAGGAACTGTGCTGAATCTCATCAGTGCACCACTTTCGCTCCCCCGAGCCCATCTCGACCCCATCATCTCCTCACAAGACATGCTTGCAGTCATTTCATTAGCTATTCGACGCCCATTGTGCAACGAGGTAATCGCCATTCTTATGGATGATGAACAACGCGGTATTGGGCTGTTGTCATTTGACGAACCAGCTACACCTGCTTCCCTCATTCATCAACTCATTGGTTTGTGCAGCACCACTGCAATTACTTCATCGGTCGTGATCGTAAGTGTTCGCCCAAGCGAATTATGGAAGGCAGATGATCAATCTCAGTTGATCTTCATGCGCCAACAATTTACGAATGCTGGCATCACCATGCGCGAATGGATCGTGGTCAGCAAAGGCGCAGTCAGGCTTGTGCAAAGTTAACTGAATTCAGTGGCAACCACAGCCCGAGCCGCAGCCACCGGCTGGGCGTGGTGCTGCTTTTTGTGGTGCAGATGCGCCACCAACTGACGCAAACACACTGAGCAATCGAACTGCATTGCCGTGACCCTCCGGACATGTTGCAGGCATGTCAGCTTCCGACATCGATCGGCGCTCTTCGAATACCGAGTCACAACTCTTGCAACGGAACTCATAGGTAGGCATGGCTCTAGTGTATGAACTGTGAGTACGCCCATGCCTCTTCAGACCAGGCCCGCAACCACTAAGCCCATTACCGAGGAAGTGCTTGAAACCGGCGAGCCGAGCATGGCCCACATTGTGAAAACTGAGCCCGGCGAAGATGCTGCATCCAAAGTGCTCGAGGCCCGCATTTACGGAACACCAATTGAGGCCCTGTGTGGTCATGTGTGGGTGCCCTCGCGCGACCCGAAGCAATTGCCGTTGTGCGATAAGTGCAAAGACATTTACGAGACGTATCGCATGTTTAACGATGGGCTGAACGAACGCCCCAGCGAATGACATTTAATTTCCGCCTCGCGGCGCGCGGTTTGATCATTGATGACGATGGATGCTTGTTGTTGGTGCGCCTCGTATTTCCTGATGGTGCATTCTGGGTGCTACCTGGTGGCGGAATAGATACAGGTGAAGACGTCAAAGACGCCCTGTATAGAGAGTTGCGTGAAGAGACTGGTCTTGTAGAGCCCATAATCGGTCCGCATGTTTGGAATCGCTTACACGAATTTGATTTGGTTGACACCGATGGCGTGCAATGGCAAGGTCAACGCGAATCAGTTTTTCTCATCCAAACACAACGGTTTGCTGTTAGTCCGCTTTTAACAAGTCAAGAGTTATTAGCAGAGAATCTGCATGAGCATCGCTGGTGGTCGGTTGATGAAATTGCCAGCTATTTCGGTAGCGACAAGTTTGCACCTCGTGATATTCATTCTCTTGTCCGAGAAATTCTTGAAAATGGTCCTCCTGATGTTCCATTTGAAATTCACCAGGTGAACTAACGAAAGTTACGTGCCGCCACTTTTGCCGCAACATGCAGTGGCGCAATATGTTCGGCAACAACGTTGATCACACCACCATCGCCAACTTCTAATCTGCCGCGAACAAGCAGCGCACCCGCACCTCGCGCAACTTTGCGATAGCGAGCCCAACACCCAACCGAGCACACCACGTTGATGTGCCCTGTTTCGTCTTCCAAGTTGATGAACGTGATGCCTTGCGCTGTCATTGGTCGCTGACGATGCGTCACCGTTCCGGCAACCAATACTTTTTCATCGCCTCGCGCACCGCGTTGTGGAAGTTGCATTGCAGTGGCAACACCCATGCGTTCAAGTTCAATGCGCAAGAACTCGGTGGGGTGACCGCTCGTTGAAACGCCTGTAGCCCACAGGTCGGCAATGGCTTCTTCCATTGGTTGCATGCCAGGCAAATACGGCGCCTCGACACCAGTAGTGACTCCGTCGAGCGTTCCTGGACGCGACTGAATGACCGCACCAGCACTCCACAACGCATCGCGACGTTGCTGACCAAAACTTTCGTTGAACACACCGGCAGTAGCAAGTGCTTCAAGTTGTGCAACATGCAATTGCGGAACCTTACGCACCACATCTTCCATGCTGGTGTACGGCCTGTTATCTGCAATGGCTTGCGCAACAACATCACTCATGCCACGCACAGAATTGATTCCCATTCGCAAAGCCAAGCCACCTGTCGACTTCGCATTGTGTTCAAGCGTTGCGCCTGCACACGACGCATTGATGTCGGGAGAGTTCACCACTACCCCGTGACGCTTTGCATCCTGCACCAATGAATGAGGCGACCAAAACCCCATTGGTTGCGCATTCAGTAGCGATGCATAAAACGCTGCTGGTTCATGCAGTTTGATCCATGCCGATGCATACACCAAGTACGCAAAACTCACCGAGTGACTTTCGGGAAATCCATAGCTGGCAAATGCCGCCATCTTGGTGAATATTTGGTCGGCAACATCACCACGAATTCCGCGCTCTGCCATTCCGGCATAAAAGCGATCGCTGAGTTGTTGCATTCGTAATTTCGAACGCTTCGAACCCATGGCCTGGCGCAACTGATCTGCTTCACCAGGACTGAACCCCGCAATATCAATTGCCATTTGCATGAGTTGCTCTTGAAACAGCGGCACACCAAGTGTTTTTCCCAAACTGTTTTCAAGCAACGGATGCAAGTACGTAATTGGCTCTTGCCCGTTGCGGCGGCGAATGTAGGGATGCACTGAGCCACCCTGAATAGGGCCTGGTCGAATGAGTGCAACCTCCACTACAAGGTCATAAAACCTGCGTGGCTTCAAGCGCGGAAGCGTTGCCATTTGCGCGCGCGATTCAATTTGAAACACACCCACCGTGTCAGCGCGACACAACATGGCGTACACCTCATCTTCTTGCGGAATGGTGGCTAGGTCTATATGCACACCACGAAACTGCGCAATGAAGTCGACTGCATTATGCAGTGCAGACAGCATGCCAAGACCCAACAGATCGAACTTCACCAAGCCAGCCGCAGCACAATCGTCTTTGTCCCACTGCAATACGCTCCGGCCTTCCATGCGACCCCACTCCACTGGGCACACTTCGGTTACTGGGCGATCACACATGACCATGCCACCCGAATGAATGCCCAAGTGTCGCGGCGCATCTTGAACCTGTTCGGCTAGTTGCAATACCTGCGTAGGAATGTTGTGATCACCACCATTCACCGTGACGCCAATAGCACCCCACGCATCCACCTGTTTGCTCCACGCATCTTGTTGACCTGGCGCAAAGCCAAGAGCGCGTGCCATGTCACGCACTGCAGACTTCGCCCGATATGTAATGACGTTGGCAACTTGCGCAGCATGATGACGACCGTGTCGTTGGTACACATACTGAATGACTTCTTCGCGTCGACCGCTTTCAATATCAATGTCGATATCGGGTGGACCATCACGCTCTGGAGACAGAAACCGCTCAAATAGCAAACCGAGCGACACCGCATCGGCCTTCGTGATGTCAAGCGAATAACACACCGCACTATTTGCCGCACTACCTCGACCCTGACAGTAAATATTGGATCGCGCACAGAACTGAACAATGTCCCACACCACCAGGAAATACCCGGCAAAACCAAGTGTCTCTATCATTTCCAATTCGTGGTCAATTACTCGCCACGCTCGCGCACGCAACGACAAATCTTCACGTGAGTCGTTCGGTCGAATTCCATACCTGCGAGTGGCTCCTGCCTCTGCAAGTTTGCGCAGATACGAAATTTCATTCAAGCCATCAGGACACGGAAACGGTGGTAATTGTGGCGCCACCAACCGCAAGTCAAATGCAGCGCTTGCTCCAAGTTCAGCAGCGTGTTGCACCACGCCCGGATACCGAGCGAAACGCCGTTCTTGCTCGGCCCCGCTGCGTAAATACGCAGTAGCAGCTGGCGGTAAACGTGGATCAATGTCGTCCAAACTGGACCGCTCGCGCACCGCAGCAACTGCGGTAGCAAGTTTGTGTTGAGCCGGCGTTGCATACAACACATCGTTGGTAGCAACACACCCAATGTTGTTGCGATATGCAATGCGTGCAAATTCATCGTTACGCACAGAGTCCAGTGGGTCGCCGTGGTCCCACATTTCCATCACCACGCTGTCGCGACCAAACGCTGAAATAAGTTGCTGCACCCGACGTTCAGCCATTGCAGGACCATGCGAATGCAATGCGCGAGCCGCCACACCACTGCGGCCACCAGTAAGCACCCACCAGTCCCCAACCGAAAACTCAGCAAGTTGTTGTATGCCAAATACCGGTTGTTCTTTACTGCCAGCAAGTTGCCCAGCACTAATTGCACTCGACAAATGTGCATACCCTCGCGTGTTGCGTGCGATCACCACAATGTCGCCAATTGCTTCGCCAACACTGCATTGCAACTCTGCACCAAACACTGTTGGCAACCCGAGTGCACGAGCAGTCTGCGCAAAACGAACAATGCCGTACAACCCGTTGCGATCGGTAAGTGCAAGTGACTGCAACTCAAGTGCAACAGCTTGTTCAACTAATTGCTCTGGATGCGAGGCACCTTGCAAAAACGAAAAGTTGGAACGGCAATGCAACTCCGAATACGGAACCTTCCCCATGCCCTCAGGGTAGCGAACATATGTTCGCTTTTAGACCGTGGCTACAGCAGGCGGCGAACGGCTCGCAGGCAACCAGCAAGACCTGCGTCCGACATATCGATTGCTGTATCCCACTCAAACCAGCGCACATCTTGGCTTTCGTCCGCGCCTGGAGCTGGGTCGGCATCGGGGGCGTACATCAGGTAGCGCAGGTCGAGGTGGGTGTGGCCGCGCGGGCCAGGGTGCACATCTAGGTGCACCAACCAAGGGCCAGTTGCGGGATGCACTACGTCAAGACCAGTTTCTTCCCTCGCTTCGCGCAAGGCACCCTCTGCTGGTGTTTCGCCAGCATCAATGTGTCCACCTGGTTGCAACCACATGTTGAGTCGCTTGTGCAAATGCAACACCACTCCGCGTTCACCAACCACAATTCCAGAGCCGGTGATGTGCGTTGGATCGGAAAACTCATCGAAGGGTTTCACCAAAGTTGGCGCGATGTCAAGAAACTTTGTCACCGATTCACGTTCGCGTTCGTCGCATGGAATGGCTGCGCTGAACTGTGCACACAGTTCTTGCACCAGTTGCGCATCGGACTTGGCGTTTGCCTTCACGTTCATGACGCAGAAAATCTATCGGGGCTGAGTGAAAAATATTCATCCAAAGCGCGCAACCACCCACCATTGCCCGTGTTCCCTTACAACCACAAGGGCTCGTGTAGTTATTGCAGTGTCATTACGACTGATCACAAACTGCATTCTCACCATTCTGCGTTGTCGCGAAGTGTCCCACCATCGCTCCTCCACTGGCCATGGGCCAGCCCATGACAACACGTTGTAACGCTGTTGTTGCAACACCACAACAGTTGGTTCTGCACTTAACTCATGTCTTCCACTCACCGTTACATCGTTTCCATCTGCATCACACACCAGTACTAGTAGTGGGTCGTCATACACAACAGATGGAGAAGGAGTTGGTAACGCACCATTCCACTGAGCCTCTGCTGTCACTTGCGACAATGCGCGACGTTCAACATCGACTACTGCTGCAGACGTGAGCGCAAACACTTCGGCTGGATCGCGGCCGCCACGCCACTCGGGAACACGAACCGACTCTGCCCCGAGCATGTTGGTAAGACGCTCTATGGCGCGCGAAGCCCACTCGTCAGCCTGGGTGCTGTCGCCCCACAACCCCAGCTGGCGACCCTCTCTAG
This sequence comes from bacterium, assembly GCA_029977615.1. Lineage (GTDB taxonomy): Bacteria > Actinomycetota > Acidimicrobiia > Acidimicrobiales > Ilumatobacteraceae > UBA3006. The sequence continues at coordinate 74,230 of JAPOKO010000004.1, read as the reverse complement.
CCCTTAGCCCTATTGGAGAAAGCCGGAATAGCACCACCCCGCTTGTCACCCCTCGGCCAGCTATCCAGGCTTCCATTTGCCAGCGCATTCGTTCGGCCATGGCAGCAGCAGTTAGCCCTTCGGGTTGATACCACACGCGATCGTTTTGCTCACCGTGATCGGTGTGCAACGAAATGTGCAAGCGAACACAGCTTGCACCGTGATTACCCAAGTGCATCACCAACTGATCTGCAACTTCACGTGCAGTAAGCACGACTACGTTCACATCTTCTACTGGTACATCGAATCGATGCGTGCTTGCACGCTCTGGTGGAGGCGCAACAACAATTGGTGGATGTCTGTCAAGACCTCGCGCAAGCCGTTGCATTTCATTTCCAACAGGCCCAAAACGTCCAACCAAAACAGATGGTTGAATTTCGGCAATATTGCCAAGGTGAGCAAGGCCTAGGCGTTGCAACAACGACACCACGCTGCGATCAATTTCGGCAAAGTCTGCAAGCACAGACACGGGAAGCACGGCCAAACACTGCGCGCTTTCATTTGGTGCAACAACGCGTGGCGACCTCACTGATGCAGCGCTGCGTGCGGCAATCATTGCAGTCAATCGACCATCGGCGATGCCCACACCGAATGGAATGCGTTGACCTTGTGCCAACTTATGCAACGCGGTTTCAGTAATAACCGTGAGACGCTGCGCAAGCGCGTCGTCACCACCCACATAGCGCGAAGGCCCACGCGTAGCCAGTACAACAATTCCTGGCATGCTCACTTCAACGAGTGGAACCAGTTCGGCAATGGCATGCACCACGGGTTCGAACATGAGTCGATCACGCTCGGGGTTATGTGCTGCAATATGCATATTCGGGCACGTTGCCTGGGCTTCGCGCTTACGCATGCCCACCTGCACGCCTTGCTCGGCAGCGGCGGCCGTGCGAGCAATGACCCGTTGTGCATGCAACACCGCCACTGCATCAAATACCTGCCCGCGAGCATGCAAGTCACACTGCGCGGCAACGGCCTGCCAGTCAGGGCACGCAACAACAGCGACGCGTGTTGATTCAGTATTCATTGCAAGCGCTAGCCAACAAAATGCAGCGAGTGTTGCCGTGCTTTAGGCACTCGCCTGCCGCTTACTGCAACCTGCACATCGCGACCCTGCACATAACCTGCCCCGCGCTCAATGCCGTGCCACTGTGTTGTTGCGGTGTTCATAATGACATCAGGCTGAAATACCGATTGCGCGGCCGACTGTTGCGTTGCACCTATGAGGACCAATGCATTCCGCCGGGCCTGAATACGCGTTTGCACACGACGCGCATCAGCCGCAGTAATACCCTGCGGAACTTCAAGCATCAACACATCGAAGCCATCTGCTGCAGCCGCCACAGTGCTGACCCATTCGGTGCGACTACTTGCCGGTTGCACAAATACCACTCGCTGCAAAGCCACACCGTGTTCGCTTGCCGCCTGTACGCCAACGTTGTGCACACCAACAATGCCTAACCACGAACCTGCTTGTGTTGCGCTAGAGACAACACGCAAGGCCATGGCTACCGCCGCGTCACCACTGCACAACACCGTGCGACCACGCACCAGCCCGCCTTCGGGAAACATGGCGCGTAACTCTGATGGGACAGGCAGTGTGGGCAACGGCTCGAACATGCCCTTACTGTAGCGAACATATGTTCGTAGTTATCTAGCCGCGATAATCCAACAAAATGGCGAGTAATTAGGGGCTATTTGCGGCGTGCGTGCTGGTTTAGCGAATCAATCAGCGAAGAAACATTGCCGGCCCAGTGATCGGCCCCCAACACGCGCACATGATCGTCGCCGCGAATGGCAGCACCGCCAACATACACAGGAACATCTGGACACGAGTTCTTCAACGCAGCAACCGTTTCTTTTGCTGCAGGTATTGACTCTTCAACTGTCACACCAACGCACACCGCAACAACGTCGTTACTCTGTTGCACTGCTTGAGCAAAACTTCCCGCAGGCATGTTGCCACCAAGATCATGCACATCCCATCCTTGGCTACGCACCAAATCGGCAAGCATGGCTATTGCAAGTGCATGCTCCTCGCCCGCGGGAGCGCCCATGATGATGGTGCCTTTAGAAATACCCCGTCGCGCGAAGCGCGAACCAACTTGCGACATCAAGCGCATTGCAATGTTGCTTGCGCGATGCTCAACAAAAATTTCGAGTTCGCCTTGCTCCCATCGATAACCAATAGCAATCAACGCTGGGCTCAACACGTTTAGATACAAATACTCAAGATCATGACCAGCGCGCAAAACCGCTTCAAAAACTTCAAGCGCACCGCGCTCATCGCCTTCAATCAAGCGAGCTTCAAGACGCTCGCCCCACGGCGCCTGTGTTCGCTTGCCCTCCTCGGCAACAGCACGCAATCCTTCGCCTTGCTGAAATTTGTCCAAATCGCTCTTGCGGACACTCCAACTACGCCCTACTTTGCGACCCGGCAGAATGCCTTCGCGTACGTAGCGATACGCCGTCATGTAATGAACATGCAGCGCTTCAGCTACATCGTGCAGCGAAATATCTGTGTCAACCATTCCCGTGAATCTTCACACGGCACGTGCAGTTTTGCGTAACTCAGCCTTGTTTTGCGCGGGCTTTAGCTAGTGCCGCCTGGCTTCGCGCCAAAAGCGCAGCAGGAATTTTGCTGGCAGCAGCGCTTGGTGCAGGGCTTCCATCGGCCGATGGCGCAGCAGCTGGTGCTTCGCTCTTGGGAGCCTGCGCCATGAGTTCTTCTTCCGAAGGCGGCACTTTTCCTGGCGTCCAGTATTGGTATAAATCTTCAACCACTTTGATGAGCGAATCACTGCTTGACCCAGGCTTTACGTCAACCGTGATCATGTTGCCGTACACATGGACTGCACTTACTGTGCCAGTCTCAAAAAACCGGTTGGCCAACACGTCTGCTGGCTTACCTGTGCGCGAAGTAACTGCCGAGGTGTAACGCTCGTGTCCCTGGCCAGTAAGCGAGCGATTGAGTTCGAAACGAACCCGCCCTGGAGTAACTGAAGGCTTTTGTGTAACGGAAACTGGCTGACCCATGCCCCAAAGACTAGTTGGCTGGCCTTCACCAAAACCGACCCCGCCAACTACCGTTATGGCCATGACCGAACAGATTTCTGTTGAAGAGTACGCAGCCAAAGCCCGCGTTTTCCTCGATGCCAACGCAGAGAAGAAGGAAGCGCGAAAGAAGTTCGTATGGGGCGAAGGCTCCGACAACGTGTCCATGTTTGAGGAACGTTCGAAGGAAGCCGAAGAGGAAATGCTTCGTCGTGCCAAAGCGTGGCAGGCACTTCGTTTCGACAACGGATTCGCATGGATTACTGGTCCAACTGAATACGGCGGCGCTGGACTCACTGTTGCCCACGAACGTGCGTACAACCAAGTAGAACGCGAATACAAAACTGCTCCACTCGGCGCATTCCAAATTGGTTTGGGAATGGTTGCTCCAACCATCCTCGCTCACGCTTCACAAAATGCACGCGACTTGTACCTTCGAAAAATGTGGCGAGCCGACATTGTGGGCTGCCAATTGTTTTCTGAGCCAGGCGCAGGAAGCGACCTTGCGTCGGTTCAAGCCAAAGCCGAAAAAGATGGTGACGAATGGGTCATCACTGGTCAAAAAGTATGGACATCGGGCGCGCAGTTCAGCGACATTGGTGAGATCATCTGTCGCACCGATCCAGGTTTGCCAAAACACAAAGGCCTCACCGGCTTCATTGTCAATATGCGCGCGCCTGGTGTAGAAATTCGTCCACTTCGCCAAATGACTGGTGGTGCAAGTTTCAACGAAGTGTTCTTCAATGAAGTTCGTGTTCCAGACGATCATCGCTTAGGCGATGTGAACAACGGCTGGAACGTTGCCCTCACCACTCTCATGAACGAGCGAGCATCAATCGGTTCGGCAGACAGCGGTGAAAACACTATGTACACCCGCCTGCTCGAAATGATTCGCCACTACGAACTCGATACCGATCCAATCGTTCGGGAAATGCTTGCCGACTTGTACATCAACACCAAAGTTGCTGGCTACACCAGCCAACGTGCAACCGACAAAATGCGAGCCGGTCAAATGCCTGGACCAGAAATGTCCATTGGAAAAATGGCTCTGGTGAATAACCAAAAGAAGATGAATGACCTTGTTGCACATGTGCTTGGTGCAAAACTCGTCGTTGATACCGGCGAATGGGGAACCTACGCGTGGAGTCAATTACTTCTTGGTGCACCTGGCATGCGAATTGCTGGCGGTTCAGACGAAGTGATGCGCAACATCGTTGGCGAACGAGTTCTCGGATTGCCTAAAGACGTGGGCATCGACTCAAAGTCGGCATTCCGCGACATCAAAGTCGGCACGCAGAAGGATTGAGGTCGAGCGGCTTACGCCGCCCAACGTACAACTTACGCTCGACCTGGTCGGCGGAAGTTCAGTGCTGCGTCAATAAGCAGACGAGTTCCATAACCCGTCATACCCTTTTGCAACCAACCGTTATCGCTGTCTGTCCACATTGGTCCAGCAATATCGATGTGCGCCCATGTGGTGTCACCAACAAACTCTTCCAAGAACAGTGCTGCGGTAATTGCGCCTGCTTCGCCACCAACGTTTTTCATGTCGGCAACGTACGAGTCAAGTGCTGGGCGATATTCACGCTCAAGCGGCAGCTGCCACAACTTGTCTGATGTGCGTTCTGCGGCAGCAGTCAATTGGTCAATCCACTTTTGATTATTACCCATGACTCCGGCCATGCCGTTTCCAAGTGCACGCTGGCATGCTCCCGTAAGGGTTGCAATGTCAACAATTGCATCTGGCTTTTGCTCGGCTGCAAGCGATAATCCATCGGCAAGGATCAAGCGACCTTCAGCGTCAGTGTTATGAATTTCTACTGTCTTGCCGTTGCGCATAGTAAGCACTTCACCCATTGCCATTGCACTTCCCGAAGGAAGGTTGTCGGTGCACATCAGGTAACCCGTTACTTGGTTTGTGCAACCAAGTGCCTTCAGTGTGCTCATAGTGGCAAGCACAGCAGCTGCGCCGCTCATGTCACCTTTCATCATTGCGTGTGATGGGTCTGATGGCTTGAGTGAAATGCCGCCCGAGTCATACATAACACCCTTACCAACTAGCACGAGGTGTGGCTTACCCTTTGCACCAGTTGGTTTATAAGTCAGTCGAACCATGCGCGGAGGTTCAACGCTTCCGCGGTTCACTCCAACGATTCCGCCGCAACCCATCGCGAGCAGCTGATCTTTGTTAAACACTTCAACCTTCAAGCCAGTCTGTCCAGCAATTTCAACTGCCTTGTTTGCAAAAATCGTTGCTGTCAAATATGCAGGTGGCATATTGGCAAAGTCGCGTGCCATGTTTGTGGCGTTCGCGATAACTTGCCCGCGCTTCACACCACTCGATGTTGCTGCTCCAGTTCCAACGAGTGAAACTGTTGCAAGCTTTGGAGCCTTTTTATCAACCGTCTTCAAGTCTGTGTAACGGTGCGTTGCAAGCGACATACCTTCTACAACTACCTGCGCTGCAACTTTGCGATCTAGACGACCAATGTGTGCAAGTGTGGTGCTCACCGATTCAAACCCTGATGCTGCGCGAGCAAACGCTGCAGCTGCTTTGCGTAACGACGCGGTATCTAGCTTTGACATCTCGCCAACACCAATCAAAATGCTGACGGCGCCTTTTTCTGCAGGAACGACATAGGTCTGGCCAACTTTGCCGGTGAATCCAAGAGTTTCAAGTGTTGCGCGTGACAGTGATACCTCTTTCGGCAATGCGCCTTCGCTCGTCACTGGAATGCCTACAGCCTTTGCGGTTGCTGGCGCTTTGGCGACGACTTCAAAATTGAGTGCCATGACAGGTCTCCTTATATGTGAGGGCTCGGTAAATGGTAACTAGATGACGTCTTTAACCGACAAAGACTCACCTTCTTGCCAACGGGCAAGGGTCCACAAGAGGTCTGAAAGCCTGTTGAGATATGGGCACGCCTGCGACGGTGGCGGAGCCGCGGCCAATGAGTGACGCTCTGCTCTGCGGGCAACCGTGCGACCAACGTCGAGCAACGCCGAAACACGGTTCTGACCAGGCACCACAAAGTCAGTCGGTGGCTCAAAGCGCTCATCGAGTGAGTCGATCATGTGCTCAAGTTTTTCCACCATCAATTCGGTAACACGTGTTTTTTCGTCGACAAGTTTGTGGCGATTTTCAGGCAATGTTGCCAGTTCTGCCATTAACACCCACAGGTCACGGCAAATATGCACGAGCATGTCGTCAAGTTCGGTTCCCTTGCCGGCTTCGGCACGAGCCAGCCCAAGGATTGCTTGCGCTTCGTCTACTGCGCCATAAGCGCGAGGCAGTGCGGAATCTTTGCCAACACGACCGCCATAGAACAGACCTGTTGTGCCGTCGTCGCCTGCTCGTGTGTATACCTTTTCGCGTGCCATGTGCGCTACACGCTACTTGTAGCCAGCCCACAGACTGCGACCAAGCGACAAGAAACAGGGCTGGTGAGTCTCCCCACCAGCCCTGAGCTTCAAGATCACCACTCGCCTACTGTTGGTTTGTGGCAACGGAAGCAGCTCCACTCATCGACCTTGCTGCGTTTGAACAAGGTGACAGCACGCTTCGCGCCACAATTGCTCAACTCACCGACCAGGCGTGTCAACACACAGGGTTCATAGCTGTTACTCATCATGGTGTTGATCAGAGCATCATCAAAAACATGTGGACCACGATGCAGAATTTTTTCAACCTGCCAAGCAGTGTGAAACAACAGTTCGCAGTTCCATTTGCTGGATACCCATACGGCTACATGGGGAACGAAGCGGAGTCGCTTGCTGCGTCGCTCGGTAACACAACTCCACCAGATTTAAAAGAAACGTTTAATGGTGGTCCAATACATATTCCGAAATCCATTACAGACCCAGATGCACTCGCTTTTTGCTATGCACGCACTCCATGGCCAACACAACCCGCCGAATTCACTTCAGCATGGAGCAACTACTACAACGCAATGGAAAGCCTCGCACAAAGAATCATGCGTTTGTTCGCAGAAGCTCTCTCGCTCGACACTCACTATTTCGATGAATACATTTCATCACCAATCAGTGCGCTGCGTGCTTTGAACTATCCGCCTCAACAACATGCTCCGCAGCCGGGGCAACTACGTGCCGGTGCACACAGCGATTACGGATCACTCACCATCTTGCTTCCACAAATTGACTCACGTGGTCTTGAAATACAGCGACTTGATGGAACTTGGCAGGAAGTCATTCCCGTGCCCGGAGCATTCATCATCAACCTTGGTGATCTTATGGCGCGATGGACCAACAATCGCTGGCGTTCAACAATGCATCGAGTGGTGAACCCAGAACATACACATGATCCACATTCACGACGCCAGAGCATTGCGTACTTTCATCAACCAAATTGGCACGCAAATATTTCAACGATTCCAACATGTATGGATACCTCGTCGTCAACAACTTATGAACCCGTGCTCAGCGGCCCATATTTGATGAGCAAATTTAAGTCGACGGTTTAGTTCGTAATTTGCGATTTTTGCCAAGCTGTAGCAAGTGCGCTGTACCTGCCACCCTTTGCAATCAATTCTGCGTGCGTGCCATATTCGGCAACTTGAGCATCGGCAATCACCGCAATGTGATCTGCCCGTTGCACAGTTGACAATCGATGCGCAACCACAATGACCGTGCGGCCAGCCATCAGCCGCTCTAGCGCATGCTCAACTTCGGCTTCTGTTCCGGGGTCGAGGTTTGATGTCGCTTCATCAAGCACCAACACCGCAGGGTCAACGAGTGCCGCACGAGCAAGCGCAACTAATTGGCGCTCACCTGCAGACAACCTGCTACCACGCTCGCGCACTTCGGTATCGAGCCCGTCTGGCAGCGTTGCGAAATGTTCGGTCGCCCCAATTGCGGCAATTGCTGCGTCAATCTCTTCGTCGGTTGCAGAGCTTCGGGCGATTCGCAAATTGTCGCGAATGGTCCCGTTGAACAAGAAACCTTCTTGCGGAACCACCACAATTCGTTCACGTAAAGACGACATCGTGGCCATTTTTAAGTCAATTCCGCCGTATGAAACACTGCCAACTTGCGGGTCGTACAAACGAGCCATCAGTTTCGCAAGAGTCGATTTACCTGCACCAGTTGGGCCAACGAGAGCAAGTTTTTCACCAACACCAACGCTGATACTTACGTTCTGCAATGCGCGATTCTCTGCTCCGGAATAGGTGAAATCAATTCCGCTAACAACCAATTCACCAGAATTGGGTAATGCGACTGCACCAGGATGCTCATCAACTTCTGGTTTGGCATCAAGAATTTGAAACAACTTGTTCAGTGCAGCCCCAGCAGATTGCACCGTGTTGTACAGCTGTGAAAGCTGTTGCACCGGGTCAAACAAACTTGAAAGCAAGAGCGTGAATGCAACAACAGTGCCAAGGGTGACATCACCTCGGTGAACCAACCAGCCACCAATGCCAATAATCAACGCACTGGCAAATACCCCGCCAAATTCAATAAGTGCGAAGTACCACGTACTTACCCGCACGCTGTGTTCATGGCTTTTGAATAATTCGCGGTTTGATTTGGTGAACTTGCGAATGGTTTCTTCTTCTTGGGCGTATGCCTGAATTACTCGAACTGTGGTAATCCCTTCTTGAAGCGCCGACAAGTTTGCTCCAACACGATCACGCACCGCAAGATATGCCTTATTTGAATCACGTTGAAACTTCACTGAAGCAGCAATCAGAATTGGCATCACAAGCAGGGCGACAATGGTCAGTTGCCAGCTCAATGTCGCAAGCAGTACAAGAGCAAACACAATCAGCATTCCCGCTGCAATGAACTGCAAAAGACCCCATTGCACGAGTTCGGCCATTGACTCAATGTCGGCAGTCATACGTGCAACCAAAACTCCTGCTTTATTGCGATCGTAAAACGCCATGCTCTGACGCTGCATTTGGCGAAATACAGCAAGCCTCAACACTCGAAGGAACGATTCACCAGTTCTATTCAAGAACAGAAACTGAGCGCGACCAAAAACATAAGCGATAAGTGCGACCAGCAAATACATGCCCACCGAAATGTTCAGAGATGCGGGATCATTTCCACGAATTCCAAGGTCAATACCTCGACGCACAAGCAATGGGCCGGCTAACGCGCATAGCGTGGTAACGCACACACACGCAAAGGCCACGTACATCGTCTTGCGAAATGGGGCTGCCATTTTGAACACTCGCCCAATAACCGTGCGAGCTTGAGCCCTACTGAGTCGGTCTTCATCAGTTACACCACCCTGCGACCACATATCAGCCCACCTTTTCGTCTTCAGGTGCGCTCATACTTGCGAGCACTTCTCGATAGCGGGCGTTCGATCCCACTAGTTCGTCGTGGGTGCCAATGGCAGAAACTTTGCCTTCATCAAGCAAGATAACTCGGTCTGCGAGGGCAATAGTTCCAGGACGATGTGCAATCACAATGGTGGTTCGACCGGACATTACCGTCTTCATCGCATCGCGAATTTCGCCTTCTTTACTTGGGTCAACTGCACTCGTCGCATCGTCAAGCACCAGCACTCTTGGATTAGCAACAATCGCTCGCGCAATTGCTATTCGTTGGCGTTGTCCACCCGATAGCGAAAAGCCACGTTCGCCAATCACTGTTTCGTATCCATTTGGCAGCTGTGAAACAAAGTCATGCGCACCCGACAACTTTGCAGCGCGTTCAATCTCCTCTACGCCTGCATCTGGCTTAGCGAAGGCAATGTTGTTGCGCACCGAATCGTTGAACAATACTGTGTCTTCAAAGACAACTCCGATGTGCTTTCGTAACTCGGCGAGTTTTAATTTGCGAACATCAATTCCGTCTAGGAACACATGTCCGCTTTGCGTGTCGTAAAACCGCAACAGCAAACGAGTAACGGTTGACTTCCCAGATCCCGTTGCGCCAACAATGGCGATGCTCTCGCCACCTCGTATTTCCATACTGAAATTTCGAAGTACCGGAAACTCTGGGTTGTACCCAAATATCACTTTGTCAAATTTCACTGCGCCAACTGGTTCTGCAGTTTGCTCTGGCAATGTTTTGGGTTGCGCAGGATCTGTTATTTCAGATTGTGTTGACATGACTTCGTTTATTCGAACAAGCGCTGCGGCGGCACGTTGGCCAAGAGCCACAATCATGCCGATATTGCGCAGTGGCCAAATAAGCAAGGTGAGATACACGTTGAATGCAACAAGATCGCCAATGGTTAAATCGCCGTTCAGAACACGATGACCACCAACTCCAAGCACCGCGACCAAACCAAGTGCAGGCAGCACATCAATAGCCGGCATAAAACTGGAGCGGATGCGTGCAGCCTTCATTGACTCACGCAAAATGTCGTCTGCTTCTTTTTCAAGTTTTTCAAACTGCACTTGCTCTGCGCCAAAGCCCTTCACTACACGAACACCAGAGATGCTTTCTTCAACAACATTCGCCAACTGGGCCTGTTCCGCTTGAACTGCGATAGACGCTGGATGAATTCGATGACTAAACCTTCGCGCTGAAAGATTGACAAAGGGCAATGGAATAAGCGCAACAACTGCCAAGATCGGATCAGTAATGAAGAGAATCGCAGTAACAGCAAAAATCTGAATCACGTTTGACAGCGTGATCGGAATCATCACAATGAATCCTTGAATTTGCATGAGGTCGCTTGAGGCTCGGCTCATTAACTGTCCTGTTTGCGCCTTGTCGTGATATCCAACGTGGAGATTCAATACGTGAGAAAACAGTCGTTCACGGAACAAGGTTTCTGCCCATCGGCTTTCACGGAACGCGATGTAACGGCGCATTCCCGACAACAGACCCGTAAGCACGCCTAGACCACCAATAATCAATGCCCACCGCAACAACGGTCCATTCTTTTCAATGCCGTCGTTGATGGCATACTTCGTCATCTGCGGTACCGCTACTTTGAATGAGGCCCACAGAATTCCTACCAACGCACCAAGCAATAAATTGCGTCGCTGCACTCGCAATGCAGCACGCAACAAGCGCCACCCTTCGCTGCGTTGGGTCTCTTCAAATTCGAGTCGAGCCGCAACCTCGGTATCGGACTCAATTGATGTCATGAATAAACCGACGGATCAACTAGCACTTGGTGAAAGCGCTTTAACTGACTTCCAATAATCCAAATTTGGATCAAGCGGAAGAATTGCAATCGATGACGTCGTCACACCATTCTTGAAATACTCAGAAATGATGTCTCGGCAATGTGCTGGGCTTCCATGCACCACTAATTCATCAACTACTTGATCGGGAATGGCAGCCAACGCTGCTTTACGGTCGCCCGCTTTCCACGCATCCCACATTCCCTGCATCAGTGGCGCGCGTCCCATCCATCGATGGAAGTCGGCATATACAGGAACGTTCATGTAAGCAGCAATTGCAAAGCGCGCTCCGGCACGAACCACTTCGGTGTCTTCGCTGGGGCAAACAAAAATGCGTGCAGTAATTTCCTTTTCAATTCCGTTTGCTGCATCGCTTACCACCTTGGCAACTTTGGTGACGTCTTGAGCGCTTAGCCAATTGATGATCACACCATCTGCTTCACGAGCACCCAATTTCAACATTCCTTCGCGAAGAGCAGCAATAAGGATCGTTGGTTTTTGCGATGGCTTAATGCTCAATCGAAATCCATCAACTTTGAATGTGTCATATTCCTTAGAGACTTTTTCTCCAGAAAACGCGTCGTGCAAAAACCGAACCACATCGCGAACTTTCTTGTACGGGTCTACAAATGGCACACCATTCCAACGCTCCACGATCACGTTGCTTGACGAACCAATTCCAATTGCAAAACGACCCGGCGCTGCATCGGCAAGCGCAGCAACACTTTGCGCAATTACAGGAGCAGTACGCGTATATGCAGGAACAATTGCAGTTCCAAGACGAAGTCGCGGCTCCCACGCTGCAGCTAACGCCAAGGGAGTGAATGCATCTGCGCCATCGGTTTCAGCAGACCAAATGTCGCTATAACCCCAGTCGGCCAACTGTGCATATTTCTCTTTGTGATCGTGCAAATGTCCCGGAAGCGGAACTGTCATTCCGTTGCGACGAATCATTTTGGTTCCCTCCACATTCGAGCAATACAACTTTGACTTGCGGTGGCAAGAAACGTTCCGTCTTCGGCGAACATGTTTACTGTTCCGTGCCCAAAGCCGCGCTCCACGCCTTGTATATGTATGTCTAACAACACCCACTTGGTGGGAACGAGGCGAACCACACGGAGCGTGTTGTCAAGGCTGTTTCCCCCTCCCCGTATGCCGAGTGCCTGGCCAACGCCCATTGGCACGAAGTCACCTAGTACGGCCAATGTTGCGGTGTCCACACCATCAATCACATCGGGAATACGAGCCCACATGAGGGTGCGACCATCATTGGGAACTTCATCTAGTTCCTCAAGCTCACGTCCAATGACAAAACGCTCTTCCATTTTTTCGTGAATGGTGTTTGAAACATCGCTGCGATGTGCACGCTGCTTCAATGCACTTGGTGGTGGCACATCGGGCATCTTCACGAATGAATGTGCGTACTCAAATGGTCGCTCGCCAACTGCCGCATTTACTGTGAGAATTTCGCGGTCTCCAACATGGCACACAGCTCGCGCTTGGGTGATCTGATGCCCAACGACAGCAAGAGTTACATCGATGTCCATGGTTTCGCCTGTTCGTGCGTACGACAAGTACTGAGCTGTTGCCCATACACACGTGCGGCCAGACAACTCTTCTATTGCTGCAACTGCAGCGGCTAATCCGCATCCGCCCCAAAGAAAATTGCCACCAGTTACGAGGCCAGGTCGAACAACCATCGACCATTGTCCATTTGTGGCTGTATGAATTCCCTTTGGCTCAATTCCGAGGAAGGCTTTGGTATCCATAACGCATCATCACACTAATAGATAGAGCGTTTTTAGCGACTATTTTTAGACAATGAACACAACTGAGACCCCGTGGATGGGCGATGCCTGCTCGCTTGTCGATGCCTTTCGCAATAAAAAACTTTCCCCGCTGGAAGAGTTACAGGCTTCGCTCAACGCTATTGAAAAAAGTTCGCTCAACGCATTTTCATTTATTGACCCAGAAGGCGCAACTCAGCGAGCAAAGACTGCTGACGTGTCGAAACCATTCGGTGGAATTCCATTAGGTGTCAAGGAGCTTGATGCTGTGGAAGGGTGGCCTTACACAGAGGCGTGCGTGGTCTTTGCAGATCGCAAGGCAACACACACATCAGTCATGGTTCAACGTGCTACGCAAACTGGCGGAGCGAATGCAATTGGTTTGTGCACTGCAAGCGAGTTTGGCGGCGTAAATGTCACTCGTACAGTTCTCAATGGAGCAACACATAACCCGTGGGAAATTGGTCGTACTCCCGGAGGGTCGTCGGGAGGCAGCGCCGCCGCTGTTGCTGGTGGCCTGGTCACCATTGCAACTGGAGGTGACGGTGGAGGTTCTATTCGAATTCCTGCTGGCTTCACTGGTCTTGTCGGACTGAAGGCAACGTTTGGCAGAATTCCTCGCGCGCCACATACAGAACTTGGAAATCTCACCGTGAACACCGGAGTGATGGCGCGAAGCATTCGCGACACTGCGCGCTGGTTTGACGTGTGCAATGGGCATGACTCACGAGACCCACTGAGTTTGCAGCGCGTTGAAAACTGGGAAAATGAATTAGGCAGTCATGCTTCTTCGTTACGCGGAAAAACAGCCGTGCTTGCGCCTAATTGGGGTGGCGCAGTGGTCTCCTCAGCAATGTGGCAACAACTCGAGGAATACGCATTGCATCTTGCTTCGATCACCGCAATGAACATCATCACCATTGACACCACACTTCCCAGCATGGGTGCTGCTTGGTCAATCAGTGGAATGATCGAAATTCAAATGCAACTAGCAGACCATTGGCCAGAATGCGCCGACGTGCTTACACCGGAAATGCGCTTCGGCATTGAAGCAACTCTCGGCAAATATGGTGCTGAGGCTCGCGCGAAAATTGAAGCTCGACGCGCTGCACTGAATCAACGCATGCACGAAATTTTTGAACAGGTCGATTTTGTCATCACTGCTAGCAACCCCGATGTTGCGTTCAACGCCGAAGGCCCTTTGCCGTCAAACTTTGGAGGCATTGAAGCGGGAATGGGGAACAACGGCAAGCTCACTTTTCCAGCAAACATGTATGGCAATCCAGCAATTTCAATTCCAGCAGGACTTATTGAAGGCCTACCTGTTGCACTGCAAGTAAACGGTCGCCATTTCAGCGAACAATTACTACTCGAACTTGGACTTGCCATGGAACGCTCCCGCCCATGGGCGCTTGTGGCGCCAAACTCACCGATTTAAGCGAGTAAAGCCCGCCCGACAATGTCGGTGCAAAACGCAGTGAGAATGGCCAAATACATCAAACCAGTTGCAGCCATTACCGCTGAATAGCTTCGCTCTTTCAATGCTGCGCGCGTGACAAGCGCAAGCACTCCTGTGACCACCGCAGACGCAAGCCAGAACCACCCAAGCACGCCATCCCAGCCGTCGTCAATAGTTCCATTCAGCACGCTGAACATTCCCGTTGGCAAAAGAAGCACCACTACTTCAAGCGGCCACAAGTAAATAACTGCACTAGTGATTTCATTGATCAGTTTTCGCGGCATTCCTGGCTGCACCAAATACCAGTGACCAAGCAACATCGTGTCGCTCACAGCACCCAGAAACAGCGTTCCAACAATGATTCTTAGCAACGACACAACAACATCGCCACCACTACCTTCGCTCGCTGCTGATACTCCTGCGGCAATAATTCCCGGAATACCAAGTAGCGGTGCGATGAGATCAAGTTTTGATCGCTTGTTTCGAATCAGAACGAATGCTGCAATAGCGACTGCAACGCTTGATGCCTCACGAACAATGCTGACTCCGTAGCGATTGCCTAACACCACCGCGATAACCGCAAACGCGCCATAGGTAATACGCAACAACGTGCCGTAACCAGCGCCAACTTCGTTTCGACGTGTGGTGAACCACAAAAAGGCAAGACCACCTACGGCCCATTGCAACATCACCGTTGCTGCTTCTAAACGAATCATGACCTGAAGAACTTAGGCTTCAACGACAATCAAATTGTGATTTGCAACATTCATTGATTCCGGACCATTCATTGTTGCCACAACAATGTCTTCCAAACGCATACCCCATTTACCCGGAATGTAAATACCTGGCTCAACACTGAATGCATGGCCAGCGGCAATTGGCAATTTGTTGCCGCTCACCATGTACGGATCTTCGTGGGCTTCCATGCCAATTCCGTGCCCTGTTCGATGCACGAAATACTCGCCGTAACCAGCTTGTTCAATTACTGCTCGTGAGGCGCGGTCAACATCTTCACAAGCATTTCCCACAACACCTGCTGCAACTCCAGCGGCCTGTGACGCAAAGAGCACCGCGTATGCTTCGGCAACATCATTTGCAATCTGACCCGTAAACACGCACCTCGTAATGTCGCTGCAGTATCCATTCATCGTTCCACCAAAATCACAGAGCACAATTTCATTTGCTTGAATTACTCGTGAACCAGCGTGGTGGTGTGGACTTGCAGCATTTTCGCCAGCAGCAACAATTGCAAAATTCACTACATCGTGACCCTCTGCAATCAAGCGCGAGGAAATATCGGCGGAAACCGCTGCTTCGGTGCGACCGATAAGTGGAATCTTGCCTGCATGCAATTGTGCGGCGACCCTGTCGGCTGCGGCACCAGCAGCACGAAGTGCTGCAATTTCACTTGCGTCTTTAGTCATTCGCAATGCTCCAACCACATCTACAGCGCGAGTAAATGTTGCACCCGGAACATGTGGCAACAATTCCACCAGGAATCGCGCCCACATTTGATCGCCAACCGCAATTCGCTTGGCGTCGCCCAAAAGCTTCGCCACAATCGCAATCGGGTTGTCGGTTTCATTCCACGGAACAATTGAAAACACTTCCGGCTGTGTAACAACGCGCGGAACTTCAAGACGCGGAACCACCATGCTCACTTGTCCACTCTGCGGAACCACCAACATGGTCAAACGCTCAAGCGGCATTGCTTCATACCCCGACAAATACGGAAGGTCGTGACCAACGGAGAGCAACGCAGCATCTACGTTCTGCGCAGACATGGCAGCGCGAACTTTTGCAATGCGTTCGAGGTAGTCGGAAGTGGTGGCAATTGTTGAACTCACAGGCTGTTCTTCCCCACCTTCACCAACTTGCCGTCGTTGTATTCCTCAACGGCAGTGATGATCTCTTGCTTGGTATTCATGACGAATGGACCATAGCGAACCATTGGCTCGCCGAGGGGCAAACCACCCAAAATCAGGATTTGCGCAGCAGACGTTGTTGCTTCAACACGCACCAAACCTGCAGTTCTCTGCAACACCACCATTTCTCCAGAAACACTCGTTGATTCATTCACGCGTGCTTCGCCGTCAAACACGTGAATGAGGGCCGTATGTCCTTCTTCTGGCAGCCATTCCACAACATCACCAACCTCCAACACAGCATGCGCATACGTCATTGGCGACGTGGTTTCAACTGGGCCCTTCGCACCATGTACCACCCCAGCAACAACTCGAATGTGTCCACCCTTAGCCAATTGCACGGTGGCCATTTCTTCTGCTTCGTAACCCTGATAGCGCGGATCAATCATCTTCTTTGCAGCTGGCAAATTCACCCACAGTTGAAAGCCGTGCATTCGGCCACCGAGTTTCATCATGTCCTCAGTTGGCAACTCACTATGGATAACTCCAGATCCCGCGGTCATCCATTGCACTCCACCTTTTTTGATAACCGCTTTGGTGCCAGTTGAGTCTTCGTGCACCATGCTGCCCGACAACATGTACGTCACCGTTTCGAACCCACGATGCGGATGACTTGGCGCACCTACTGCTTTGCCTGGCGCATAATCCGCAGGCCCCATTTCATCAAGCAACAAAAACGGGTCAATCTGATCTAGTTGTGCGGTTGGAAACGGACGTCGAACGGTGAATCCACCGCCTTCAACCGTGCGCTGCGACTGAATTGTGCCGGCTATTTCGCGAAGAGATGTTGTAGTCATGGTGGCCTTTATACGTGAAGTAGTGGGGATTAATTTCGATGCGCGTCTTTTGCGTGATAGCTCGAACGAGTGAGCGGGCTTGATTCAACATGGTTGATGCCAAGTCGTTCACCAAATGCTTTGTAGTGCTCAAACTCTGATGGTTCGGCATAACGCACAACTGGGAGGTGCTGTGCACTCGGCCGTAAATACTGTCCGATGGTCACAATGTTGACGCCCACGCTTGCAAGATCAATCAGCGTTGCCTCAACCTCATCGCACGTTTCGCCAAGGCCAAGCATGAACCCAGATTTTGTGGTTAACCCCGCTGCACGAGATCGTGCGAGTACCGACAGGCTGCGTGCATATCCGGCAGAAGGTCGCACCATTCGCTGTAGTCGAGCAACAGTTTCAATGTTGTGGTTCAACACATCTGGACGCTCGTTCAACACTGCATCTAACGCATCAGTCCCCTTGGCATCTGAAATCAATGCTTCAACTTGCGCACCTGGATTTTCATTACGTATCGCACGAATGGTGTTGGCGACATGCTGCATTCCGCCATCAGCCAAGTCATCGCGAGCAACCATCGTGAGTACAGCAAATTCCAATCCCATCCTTCTCACCGCTTCAGCAACTCGCGATGGCTCATTCGCATCTGGCTCAAGAGGTTTCCGCGTATCGATTAAGCAAAATCCACATGCCCGTGTGCATCGATCGCCAAGCACCATGAACGTTGCGGTTCCGTCTTTCCAACATTCACTCAAATTCGGGCATCCGGCTTCTTCGCACACCGTCACTAAATTCAAGTCACGAAGCGTTTTCTTTGTGAGCAGCACTTCGCTGGTGTGATTTACGTGTGGACGAATCCAATCTGGCTTGCGTACAGAAATGCTCAGCCCATCGCGTTCTGGTTGATGAGCCCAAGCAATGTCATATCGCGTCGAAGATTCGTTTCCCCACTTCTTGACCGCAAGATTGCTGACAACATTGACCACATCAAACATCGTCGCGGCGATTCCCTCTTCAGCAAGCGATGTCACTGCATATTCTGCGATTCCACAGGGAACGATGTGCTCGCGCATGTAACTCAAGTCGGTGTTTACATTGAGCGCAAAACCATGCATCGTTCGTCGCTCACTTGCTCCACGTGCAACACGAACACCAATTGCGCAAATCTTGCGTGCTTGACCAGTCTCTGCGTCTAGCCATACACCCGGGAATCCAGCTTTTCGACTTGCATTTGGCAAACCAAGTTCGCTCAGAGTGTCGATAACCAATTGCTCAACATCGTTGATGTAAGCAGAAGTATTTGCAGGACCGTTTTCTCCGTATTTTGCTTGCAGATTTAACAGTGGATACCCAACCAATTGTCCTGGTCCGTGATACGTGATGTCTCCACCTCGATGAACAGAAACTAGGTCTGCTCCAACTTCATCTGGATTGCATTTTAGATTTTGTTCAAGATTGGCTTGTTGGCCATACGTAAACACATGCTGATGCTCAAGTAGCAACAAATGTTGATCTACGCCATGCTCAAAAATGGACTGTTGTAATGCCAATGCTTCGGAGTATGGAACACGGCCCAGCCATCTCACATGAAGCGGCGAGGAGGGGGATCTCATGGTGTGCTGGCAAGCTGGCTTTACAGCTCGGCTGACCAGTCCTGTGTTTCAAGAATCTGCTTAACACGAGAAAGGAATCGGCCTGCATATGCGCCATCAAATGCACGATGATCCCACGACATGGACAAGTGACCCATTGGATGAATTGCAATGCTTTCGCTTCCGTCGGGCATGGCAACAACTACTGGCTTACGCACAATGGCATCGGTAGACAAAATGGCAACCTGCGGCTGGTTGATTATTGGCATTGCTATGAGCGCACCAGCCGAACCATTGTTTGACAAGGTGAATGTTCCACCGTTGATCTCATCTGGCGAAAGCTTTCGTCCACGCGCACGCGATGCAAGATCATGAATCTCGCGAGCAATGGCACGCAATCGCTTTGCATCAGCACTGCGCACAACTGGCACCAATAGTCCTGCATAATCAAGATCTACCGCGATTCCCAAGTCGACATAGCTATGAACAATCAAATTGTCGCCCTCAATGCTTGCATTCAAATGTGGGAACTCGGTTAGAGCGTCAACGACTGCGCGGCTAATAAATGGCAAGTAGGTAAGGCTGAACCCTTCGCTCGCTTTCCACGACTCCTTTATTGAATTACGTGTTTTGTCTACGTTTGCGTAGTCAACTTCAACAACGGTGAATGAATGAGGACTGGTCTCTAGCGACATCACCATGTGCGATCCAGTAAGTCTGCGAATTTTTGACAACGGAACTACTTGCTCGCGATCACCAAGTGTTGAAGCTGAACGAGGTGTGGCGGCGGATGCTGGTGTTGGTGCAGGCGCCGATGCCGCAACTGGTGCGGGAGCAGGTGTCGCAACAGGAGTAGGCGCAGCAACTGGCGCAGGCGCAGGTGCAGCAACTGGTACTGCAGGTTGCACAGCTAGTCCATTGCGATCGATGTAGTCGAGTACATCTTCACGAGTAATGCGTCCACCAGGTCCAGTGCCTTGCAATGCATCGATGTTGATGCCGTGATCATTGACCAATCGACGAACAACTGGCGAGAGCAACTTGTTTGAATGCGCAACCGGAGCTGGTGCAGGTGCAGGAGCAGCTACTGGTGCAGGTGCTGGAGTCACAACTGACGTTGGTGCAGGAGTTGGCGCCGGTGCTGGAGTCACAACTGGCGTTGGTGCAGGTGCTGCACCTGCACCGCCAACCACCGCAATCACGGTTCCAACCGCAACTGTCTCGCCTTCTGCAACGCGAATTTCGGTCAGCGTTCCTGCAATTGGCGAAGGTACTTCGGTGTCAACTTTGTCTGTGGAAACTTCGAATAATGGCTCGTCAGCCGCAATGGTGTCGCCTACCTTTTTGAACCAACGCGTAATCGTTCCTTCGGTGACCGTTTCTCCAAGTTGTGGAAGTGTGATCTCAGCCATGATGCTCCTCTGCTCGAACGATTAACCGTTAATGGTGCGGCCCGTAAGCGACAACACTGTTTCTCCAAATGTTTCAGAAAGCGAAGGGTGTGGCTGAATGAATTCTGCAATTTCATCCACTGTTGCTTCCCAGTTCACTGCCAAGTAGCCGCCCGACAACTGTTCCGTAACCCATGGTCCAACCATGTGGACGCCAAGTACCTGGCCAGGGGTTCCGTCAGCATTCTTTTTCGCGATGATCTTTACTAAGCCGTCAGTTTCACCCAAAATCATTGCGCGACTATTTGAACGGAATGCGTGCTTCGCAACAACAACATCGTGCCCTGCAGCAATTGCTGCCTCTTCAGATGGACCAGCCCATGCAACTTCAGGATGGCAATAGATTGCCCATGGAACTCGGTCGTACATCACTGGGTACACCACTTCACCGCGCATGTGCTTTACAGCAACAATTGCTTCCGAGTACGCAACGTGCGCAAGTTGTGGAGTGTTCACAATGTCGCCAACTGCATACACACCTGGTTCACCTGTTTGGCAATAACCGTCAACATCAATAAACCCGCGGTCACTTACATGCACCGCAGTTCCCGCAAGTCCAAGCAACTCGGTAAATGGTTTACGCCCAACCGAAACTACTACCGCGTCAACTTCAAGTCGTTCGCCTTCACCAAACAACACTGTCGTACCAGTGCCTGTTGGTTCGTGACCATTTACTTTTACGCCGGTACGAATGTCTATGTTCTTTTTCTTAAAACTCTTTTCAACAACGAATGCCAAGTCGGGGTCGAGTCCGGGAAGAATTTTTGGTAGTCCTTCAAGAATGGTTACTTGCGACCCAAGATCGGCAAATGTCGAAGCGAACTCACAACCAATTGCGCCACCACCAATCACAGCAATGCGTTGTGGAATTTTGCTCAGCATTAACACTTCATCAGAAGTCATGATTGGGCCGCCGGGTGTAAACCCCGGAATGGTTCGTGGAGTTGAACCTGCTGCAATAACAATGTTTTTTCCTTGAAGTTGCTGGGTGCTTCCATCAGCCAACTGCACAGTCACTGTTTTATTCGGACCGAGCGAACCAGTACCCAACAGATACGTAACCTTTTTTGTCTTGGTTAATCCTGTCAATCCTTTAACCAAACCATTCACAATGGTCTGCTTTCGGGTTTGTGCAATTCCAAAATCAATTCCGTTTAAGGTGGCGTT
This sequence comes from bacterium, assembly GCA_029977615.1. GTDB lineage: Bacteria > Actinomycetota > Acidimicrobiia > Acidimicrobiales > Ilumatobacteraceae > UBA3006. The sequence goes on along the minus strand of JAPOKO010000004.1, from coordinate 52,854 downwards.
AATTCCAAAATCACCGGCGTGTTGCACGTGACGATTAGCGGCGGCAGTCTCGAGAAACGCTTTTGCCGGAATGCATCCACGGTTCAAACACGTTCCACCGATGGTGTCGCGCTCAATCAAAGCAACGGTCATTCCTGCAGAGGCTGCATAGAAGGCGGATGCGTAGCCACCAGGGCCGCCACCAATGACCACAAGATCAAATTGCTCAGCCGTACGCACCACCTCTTTCAATTGCTTGTGGACAACGATAACGGTTCAAGATTACGGTGTCGTAGCCCACTGTTCTTGTTGTCCGGCGCGAATGTAGGCAATGGTTGGCGTGCCTTCAGACACAGGAAACGCGACAGTGCAGACGGTCGGTTCGGCGAGTTTTGTCGTAGCGCAAGGGGTACCCGAACCATCCGCCAACGGCTGAGCCTCACTAATTTCAGAGCCAACCAACATGCGCCAACCCGAAAGAGCATCTGCTCCTTCAACCCCTTGCATCGACACTTCGACAAGAGTTTGTGTTGCGGATTTAGAGACAGAATTTACCGACACAGTCATATCACCCAATAATGCCGATTCTCCAAGCTGCAGCAATTGCACCTTTGCTCCTTCTCCTGTGGTTTGCCACAGTTTGAACAATCCCGCGCCAAGGATCAGCACTCCACAGAACAATGCCCACATGATTAGTTTTCGGGTACTCATATATACGTCAGCCTAGGATGAAACTTGTCATGGGACTCAAGGATGCATTCAATTCAAAAGTAAAACCTGTACGCCAACTTGATGCTGAGCGACTTGTAGATCGCTTTGCCGAATTGCGCCTGCAACCTCTTGGCGAACTTGAAGCTCGCGACCGCACCAAGGTTTGTGGTGAAGTTAAGCGCATGACCATTAAACCTCGATCAGGAATTCCGTCAACGGAAATTGTCATCAACGATGGAACAGGTGACGCAACAGTTATCTTCAGCGGGCGTCGCCACGTTGCCGGAATCGAACATGGTCATTGCATCATCGTTGAGGGCGTGGCATACGCCGATACAAACCGTCTGGTTTTCCTCAACCCAAAGTACTCACTCTTGCCAATGGGTGATAAATAACGCTACAAGACTGAATTAGCCAATCAGAATTTGCTGCACCGCAGCTTCAGCGTCCTCGGTAATGAGTGCCATTACTTCATCTCCAACTCGCAGCACCATGTCTGGCGTTGGCATCAGCACTCGGCTGTCGCGAACAATTGCAACGACACTTGCGCTACGAGGCAAAAGTAAATCACCAAGCACCTTGTCGCGAGCCGGAGAGTTATCTGCAAGCGTCACTTCAACGAGTTCAGCTTTGCCGCCCTTGAGTTGCATCAGACGAACCAAATTTCCAACTGCAACGGCTTCCTGAACAAGGCTGGTGATGAGGTGTGGCGTTGATACAGAAACATCAACCCCCCACATATCATTAAACATCCAGTAGTTATTTGGGTTATTCACTCGAGCAATAACTCGAGGCACTCCAAACTCCTGCTTAGCTAGCAGCGAAACAACCAAGTTGTCTTCATCGTCACCGGTAACCGATGCAACAACATCAGCCATGGTCACACCAGCAGCAGCTAGAACTGCAACATCACATGCATCACCACGATGCCACTTCAATTTCACTGACGGTTCATTTTCTGCGTATTCAGCAACAACAGAACGATCATTTTCGATAATGGTTACTTCATGACCTGCAGCAACTAGTTGTTCTGCCGTAAATCTGCCAACACTTCCACCACCTGCGACTACTACTTTCACAATTAGTGACCTTTCCCGCTTGTAGATGCAAGTGATGCATCAAAGGCTTCCAGCGACTTCACTTCAACAGCCACATATGCGACATCGCCTTCTTGAACAACGGTGTCTGCACCCGGAATGATTGCTGCACCAAGTCGGCGAACAGAAACAATTCGAGCAACAGCAGTATCCAGCGACAACACGCGAGAGCCAACCAATGTCTTGGGAAGTTCACGCTCTACTAACACCACTTTTGCACTCGGGTCGGTCCACTCCACTGCAGGTAGATCAGGAAGGATGCGACGCAAAATTCGTTCCGACGTCCACTTCACAGTTGCCACAGTGGCAATTCCAAGCCGTTCGTAAATTTCTGCGCGCTTTGGATCATAAATACGGGCGACCACACGTTCAATGCCAAATTCCTCACGTGCAACACGAGCAATCAAAATATTCGAGTTGTCACCATTAGTAACTGCGGCAAGCGCACCAGCCTTCTCGATTCCAGCCTCAATCAAAATTTCTCGGTCAAAACCAATTCCTGCAATTTTCTGACCACTAAAAGTTTCGCCCAGCCGTGAAAACGCTTCCGACTTTCGGTCAACGACGGCAACCGTGTGGCCGGCGGCAACGAGTTCCCGACCGAGCGTCGAGCCAACTCGCCCGCATCCGACAATTACGACGTGCACAGTTTTCTCCCTTGTGGCATGGGCAAACGGCGCCCGAAATGCCAATGTAGTACTACAACTAAACAGCGTAGGCGGTCAGCACACCTTGCAGGTAGTCAATGTGGCAGGCTTCTAGACGCATATGTCTACTCAATCAGGTAATAAAGGTCTGAAACGTCTATTTATCGGTAATCCGATTGCAACGTCTGAAGACCATCACCAACGCATTTCAAAAAAAGTTGCACTTCCGGTCTTTGCTAGTGACGCAATTTCATCTACCGCTTACGCCACAGAAGAAATTCTGATTGTTTTTCTTTCACTTGGCGCTGTCGGTATGGCTGCATATTCGATGTTGGTGCCAATTTCCCTCATGGTTGTTGCACTCCTCATCATCGTTGTCACCAGTTATCGCCAAACAATTTTTGCTTACCCAAACGGCGGCGGTTCGTACGTTGTTTCGAAGGAAAACCTTGGCGAAAAACCTGGACTTATTGCCGGTGCGTCCTTGCTTATTGACTACATCCTCACAGTTTGCGTATCAGTGGCCGGCGGTACCGCTGCAATCATTTCTGCATTTAACGGTCTTGCCCCATACCGAGTTCATATCTGTTGTGGATTTGTCTTGATCATGATGCTTGCAAACTTGCGTGGGCTTAAAGAGTCCGCAATGTTGTTTGCACCACCGACATACATATACGTCGGCTCGCTCATCACACTGATTGTTGTTGGTTTATACCGCGTGTTCTTCCAGGGCTTGCCGCCCATCGAACATACGGGCGAAGCTCAGCACTTACTAGAAATGCAAGGTTCGGTGACAGCGTTCTACTTCTTAAAAGCGTTCTCATCAGGAGCGGTTGCTCTCACAGGTGTCGAAGCAGTTTCTAATGGAGTTCCAGCTTTCAAAAAGCCTGAATCCAAAAATGCCTCAATCACGCTTATCTGGATGGCCGTCATTCTTGGATCGTGTTTCTTTGGTCTGAGCGTTCTTGCTCAGCATCTCGAGCCAGTGAAAGATCACGAAGGACTCATTCCCAATACTGTGCTTGCTCAGCTCGCAGAGCAGGTGTACGGCGGTCGCAACATTTTCTTCTTCATCACTCAGTTCGCAACCTTTGCAATTCTGATTCTTGCTGCAAACACTGCATATGCAGACTTCCCTCGCTTGATGTCAATCATTTCGAAAGACAACTATTTGCCACGACAATTTATGAATCGCGGAGACCGCCTCGTCTTTTCAAACGGTGTGATCTTTTTGAGCCTCGCTTCAATAGGTTTGCTTGTCGCATTCGGAGGCCTGATTAATGCGCTCATCCCGCTGTATGCGGTAGGAGTATTCACAGGTTTCACTCTGAGTCAGGCGGGTATGTGTGTCCACCACTACAAACACCGCGGAAAAAGTTGGAAAATCCACATGGGAATCAATGGTGTTGGTTCAATCACCACATTCTTTGTTGCTGGAATTGTGGTCACAGTCAAGTTCACCGACGGCGCATGGATTCCGGCTTTACTCATTCCAACAATGATGATTGGATTCAAAGGTGTGCACCGCCACTACACGCGTGTGCGTAGCTTTCTTGCCCCCACCGAAGGTTACAAGGCTCCGTTCAAGACCCATACAGTTGTGGTGCTCGTCGGCTCAGTGAACCAAGGTGTGTTGCAAGCTGTTCGTTACGCCCAAAGTTTGCGTCCAGACAAGCTCGTTGCACTATCAGTTATTGAACAATCAGAAGACCGTGCTCGCTTGCAGGAACAGTGGGATAAATTCGGCTTGACAATTGATTTGGACACTGTTGTCTCCGAGTACCGCGACCTCACTGAGCCGATCCTCAATCGAATTAACGAAATCGACAACATGTACAACGATGACTTGATCACCGTAATTATTCCCGAATTCGTTACCAGCATTCGCTCGCAATGGCTTCACAACCAGTCGGCACTCGCCATAAAGGCGCGGCTCTTGTTCCGCCCAAACACCGTGGTTACTTCAGTGCCAATCGTCATTCCATAATCGGCGCACAACCTCCCCAGAGGGGCTAAAGCGTCATAAGGTAAGGGCATGAAGATTGTTATTTCAGGAGCAAGTGGATTAATCGGCACGCAACTTGTTGCCAAACTGTCAAATAGTGGACACGAAGTAATTCGTCTCGTTCGCAGATCGCCGAAGTCAGGCGAAATTCAGTGGAATCCGAAATCGGGATCGCTTGATGCTGCAGCACTTGAAGGTGCCGATGCAGTCATTCACCTTTCTGGCGCTGGCATTGGAGACAAGCGATGGTCCGATGCATACCGCAAGGAAATTCTTGATAGTCGCACCACGACTACAGCTCTTCTTGCAACAACAATCGCATCACTCTCGCGCAAACCATCAGTATTCCTTTCAGGTTCGGCTATCGGAATTTATGGAGCGCGTAACGACGAGCAACTCACCGAAGTGAGCACACATGGAACCGGATTTCTTGCTGACGTGTGCAAAGAGTGGGAAGCTGCCGCAAAGCCGGCAGTCGATGCTGGAGTTCGCACGGTGTATCTCCGCACAGGAATCGTGCTCACACCAAAGGGTGGCGCATTGAAGAAACTTCTCCCACTCTTCAGGTTGGGCTTAGGTGGAAAGTTCGGCAATGGCAAGCAGTGGCAAAGCTGGATTTCAATTGATGACGAAATTGGCGCCATCGAGCACTTGCTCACAGCAAATGTCAGCGGAGCGGTCAATCTCACTGCACCAAATCCGGTGACGAATGCAGAATTCACGAAAGTGCTTGCATCAATTCTCAAGCGTCCAGCCATTGTGCCAGTGCCTAGTTTTGCACCAAAGATTGTGCTTGGTGGCGAACTTGCAGATGCACTGCTGTTTACCGGCCAGCGCGTAATTCCTGCAGCACTCAATGCGAGTGGATACTCGTTTAAACACACCACTCTAGAAAGTGCGCTTCGCTCACTACTCTCTAAGTAATGTCCCTTCCATCACAATGTGACGTAGTAATCGTCGGCGCTGGCCTCGCAGGACTCTCAGCAGCGCGCGAGATTCAACGACATGGGCTCTCGGTCATCGTGCTCGAATCAAGTGACGCTGTGGGCGGAAGAGTTCGCACTGACCTCGTTGATGGTTTTCAATTAGACCGCGGTTTCCAAGTAATGCTCACTGCGTACCCTGAACTGCAGTCGCAAGTCGACATGCGTGCACTTGATCTTCGACCATTTGACCCCGGTGCACTGGTATGGCGAAATGGCAAAGGACATGCGGTTTCCGACCCATTTCGCAAACCGCAAACTCTTGCCACAACGGCCCTAGCCCCAATTGGCAGCGTGTTCGACAAGGCGCGAATTGTGGTGTTGCGCGCGCGTGTTATGCGTCGCAAGCCTGCGGGACTCCTTGGCGGACAAGATGTTTCTACAGATGTAGCACTCCGAGCATTTGGTTTCTCCACCAAAATCATCAATCGATTTTTCAGACCACTCTTCGGTGGAATACAACTAGATCCACATCTTGCGACATCGCGACGTATGTTTGACGTAATTTTCAGATCGCTGAGTGAAGGTCAAAGCGTGCTTCCATCGCGTGGAATGCAAGCCCTTCCATTGCAAATGGCAAGCAGGCTTACCGAAGGAACCGTCCACCTCAACACTCGTGTGAGCGCGATTGATGGAAACAAGGTCACCATTACAAATGGAGAGTGCATTACAGCACGCGCAATTGTCGTTGCCACTGATGGACCAACCGCTTCTTCGCTTCTAGGTATTCCAATCGTTGAATCGCGGAAAGTTGGGTGTGTCTACTTTTCTGCAGATACTCCCCCTACAAAAGAGAAGTACGTCGTTCTCGATGGCACGGGCAACGGACCAGTCCTCAATGTTGCAGTAATCAGCAATGTTGCACCGTCGTATGCGCCTGCAGATAAGCACCTCATTGTTGCGGCACTTCCTGGAGTTACCGATGGTGACCTCGAAGCAATAAGCCGCAAACAACTTCGTTCATGGTGGGGACCACAGGTAGATGGTTGGAAACATCTGCGCACCTACATCATCAATCACGGCGGACCAGTTCAGAAACCACCGTTTTCGCCGAAGCAGCGCGTTGATCTTGGCAATGGACTATTTGTTTGTGGTGACCACAGAGATACTGGCTCAATTCAAGGTGCAATGTTTTCTGGGCGACGCTGTGGTGAAGCTGTTGTTCGGTCTCTCGCCTAGCCTTAAGGCATGACTCACGACACAAAAAGCAAAATCGTCTCTGTTGAGCGCATTATTCCTGCAGCTCCTGGTTTGATTTTCGAAATTCTTGCCGACCCGCGCCAACACTCAAAGATTGACGGCTCTGGCAGTGTCAAAGCCGCACAGGTTTCTGCTCCACCACGCTTATCCCTGGGTGCAAAGTTTGCAATGAATATGAAGATCGGTGTTCCCTACAAAATGACCAACACCGTTGTTGAATTTGAAGAAAATCGCCGCATTGCTTGGCAGCATTTTGGTGGTCATATCTGGCGTTACATCCTTGAACCTGTTGATGGTGGCACAAAAGTCACTGAGCAGTTTGATTACAACGGAAGTAAATCAATTTTCATTCTCAAACTACGGGGCTCAATGAAGAGCAACGAGAACGCCATGACAAAAACTCTTGAAAACATAGAAAAGCACTTCGCCGCATAGCCATGGCCGTTTCGCTTCCACAAGGATTTCGCGCTCACGTAACAAACGTGGGTATTAAAGACTCCACAGACGATTTCACGCTTGTAGTTGCCGACACGGTGTGTTCTGCAGCTGGCATGTTTACGCAAAGTCGCTTTGCCGGGCCCAGCGTTGTCGTGAGCCGCGAACATATTGCAAACCACAAAGCCAAAGCAGTGGTCGTCATTTCAAAGAACGCCAACGTCGCTACAGGCGAAGCGGGCATGAGTAATGCACGTGAAGTAGTCGCGGGTGTTTCTTCAGCATTGGGCTGTGATTCACACGATGTATTGATTGCCTCTACCGGTGTCATTGGCCGTCAGTATCCAATGGACAAAGTTCGTGCAGGACTTGCCGCACTTCCTGCGCAGCCAGTGAGTATTTCAGCTGACGACGTTGCCCGCGGAATCATGACCACCGACACAGTAAGCAAGGTTGCAGAATGCGTTGTGGCTGGGTCAAGCGCACGCGTAGTTGGTGTTGCAAAAGGCGTAGGAATGATCGAGCCAAATATGGCGACACTCATCACCCTGATGTTTACCGATGCCGATGTTGCACCGAGTGAATTGAATAGCGTTTTTCAACGCGTTATTGCAAAAACTTTCAATTGCGTTTCGGTAGACACCGACACCTCAACAAGCGACACGGCCATTGTGCTGGCAAGTGGTGCTGCAGGAAGCGTTGATGTTTCAGCATTTGAAACCGCGCTCTACGAAGTTGCGCTGTCGCTTACCAAGCAAGTCGCTCGCGACGGCGAAGGCGCGGAGAAACTGATTGAAGTCCACGTTGATAATGCCCGCGACTACGAGCAAGCAAAAACTATTGCCAAGGCCATCGTCAACTCTCCTCTTGTAAAAACTGCTGTGCATGGTGCCGACCCAAACTGGGGCCGCGTAGCAATGGCCATTGGCAAGTGCAGTCACTACACCGATGTCAACCAGGAACAAGTGATCATTCGCTTTGGCAACCAAGAGGTGTTCCCAACACAAGTAAACGATAAGGGTCTAAACGAACTCAGCGCATATATGAAAGGTGCCGATGTTCGAATTCATGTGAGTTTGAATACCGGATCATCTGAAGCAACTGTGTGGGGCTGCGACCTCACCGATGGCTACGTGCGCATCAACGCCGATTACACCACCTGATTATTTCGTAAATGGCTCAAGCCACGCGAGCAATGCCTCGCGGTAATGCAACAGAGATTTGTATTTCGCAACATCATCGGGCAATCGCTTCACCAACGAAAAAAGCGTTGTTGCAACATCTTTTCCCCGTGTTACATATTCCGTAATAGGTTGCTGATAGGTACGAATGGTGAACATTGAACCGCCTGTTTGCGGCAGTGCGCGAAGCGTTTGTCGCTCCATTCGAATCCACAATTGCGTTGGGTCTTGCACCAATGGTTTGCCGGGCGCAACCGGCTGAAACAAAGCACAATGATCTTCTATGGTCCAATTTGATCGAACCATTGGTTGGTCAACGCGCAACCTTGGCAGCGTCGTGTCAACGGCCTTTCCAACGTGCTCTGAGTATTGCGGAACTGGCGCGTGAACTGCCATCATGCTGCTCCCCAGTTTTGTTTGAATACTCCAACGACTTGGAGAGCACACCACACCAGCAACAACAACTAATTGCTGTTCGCCGCCATCAATACACTTTGGTTGCATCACCACGATGTCGTCGGCAACAAGTAACGAGGCCTCGGCCAAAGCATCAATTCCCCTTGCGTGCAATGGCAATCCACAGAACTCAGCGATGAGCGTTGCGGCCTCTTCTGCTGCGTCGTCTCCACCCTCAAGCAAACCAACCACTTCTTCACGTCGATTACGCAACAGTTCGCGCTTCATTGCAATGGTCGGCGCTGTTTCGTCATCACTTGGAAGCCATTGAGCGACTTCCAACGGCTTCGTTCCCATGCGATGACGAAACTGATCCCCCACTTCAATTGGCAATATCTCTTCAGGGATTGCTAAAGCACGAAACGTAGATACGTCAGCGTTTGGCAACTGATCACATGGCGTAAATGGATGTTGATGCAGGACGTGGTTCATTGCCACGCTGCTCGCTACATCACTTAGGCGGCATGCGAATGCCGCCGTCGACGCGAATCGTCTCGGCATTCATGTAACTGTTCGTGATGGTTTCAACAACCATCGATGCAAGCTCTTCTGGATAACCAAGGCGTTGCGGGAAGAGCACTCCCTTTTGCAAGTTCTGCTTGAACAGTTCGCTATTTTCGCCTTCACCATAAATCGGTGTATCGATCAATCCTGGAGCAACGGTGTTCACGCGAATTCCAATTGCTGCAAGATCACGAGCAATTGGCAAGGTCATGCCCACAACTCCACCCTTCGAGGCTGAATATGAAGCTTGACCAATCTGGCCATCAAATGCTGCAACCGAAGCCATGTTGCAAATTGCACCACGTTCACCATTTGCAAGTGGCTCGTTAGTGCTCATTGCAGTTCCAACAATACGAATGCAATCAAAGGTGCCGACCAAGTTAATGGCTACGACTTTCTTAAATGCATCCAAGTTGGCCGCCGACTCGTATGAGCCATCTTTGCCCACTGTGCGCTGTGCCCAGCCAATTCCAGCCGAGTTGACCAATGCGCGAATTGGGCCCATCGACTTCGCCATCTCAGTGGCGTTGATGATGTCTTGAGTATTAGTGACATCAACCTTGCAATATGCGCCGCCAACTTCCTTGGCTAATGCATTGCCTTTTTCTTCTTGAATGTCGGCGATGACCACTTTCGCACCACGCTTGGCCAGCAAGCGAACGCATGCCTCACCAATTCCCGATGCTCCGCCAGTAACGATTGCGCTTGTTCCGTTGAGATCCATGGGACAAGACTACGCAACCATGTCGGTCGTGGCGAAACCGAGCAATCCTCGCTATTTCGTCTTGTATCCAGTGGATGCCGCTACAGCGAGCGCATCAACGAGTTCATTCATATGGTCTCCGTTGTGCGCTTTTACCCATGTAAAGGTGACATCACCTCGAGCGAGAACCATCTCAATAAATGGCTCCCACAAATCCCTGTTTGCAACCGGCTGGCGTTGCGAATTTTTCCAGCCACGTTTTTTCCAACCAACATGCCATGAGTCGCGGAAACAGTGAACGACGTACGTTGAATCGGAACGAATTTCAATTGGGCCTTCATGATCCACGTGAGCACGTAATGCCTCCATCGCAGCCATGATTTCCATGCGCTGATTTGTGGTGTGCGCTTCACCACCTGTGTCGCTTGGCTCGCCACTGGGTGCTGTCGCCCAAGCCCAGCCACCTGGACCTGGGTTTCCCGAGCACGCACCGTCCGTATAGATCACAATCATCAGGTAGATACTTACTGATGCGAGCACCCCGATCAGGTACCCACTGGTAAGTCTGCGAGAATGTCTACATGATCTTTGATGGTTCCGTTCACCAGTTACCTGATGCTGATCCCACCGAGACCGCGGAATGGCTCGATTCCCTCGATGCGGTTGTGGAAACGCACGGCAAGAATCGTGCTCGGTATTTGCTATCGCGTTTGCTTGAACGCGCCAACGAAGCTCAGGTCAGTTTTCCTGCAACAGTCTCTACGCCATACGTGAATAGCATCGCTCGCGAACACGAGCCTTGGTTTCCTGGAGACGAACACATTGAACGTCGCATTCGCGCGTATATCCGCTGGAACGCCGCGGTCATGGTGGTGCGCGCAAACTCAAACGCAGAAGGAATTGGTGGTCACCTTTCCAGTTACGCATCGTCGGCTTCGTTATATGAAGTTGGATTCAATCACTTCTTCCGTGGCAAAGACCACGGCACTGCTGGCGACCACATTTATTTCCAAGGACACGCTGCTCCAGGTATTTACGCTCGTGCATTTCTTGAGGGCCGTCTTGACGAAAACGATCTCGATCATTTCCGCCGTGAAATTGGCAGAGAAGGAAAAGGGCTTTCTAGCTATCCACACCCACGGCTTATGCCCGAGTTTTGGGAATTCCCAACTGTGTCCATGGGACTCGGACCAATAACAGCGCTGTATCAGGCGCGTTTCAATCGCTACCTACAGAACCGTCAGATTGAGGACACTTCGCAAAGTCGCGTGTGGGCATTCCTTGGCGATGGCGAATGCGATGAACCAGAGACGCTTGGGTCTATTTCGCTTGCTGCTCGAGAACACTTAGACAACCTCACTTTTGTTGTGAACTGCAACTTGCAGCGACTTGATGGCCCTGTGCGTGGTAACGGCAAAATCATCCAAGAACTTGAAGCAACGTTCCGCGGCGCCGGATGGAACGTCATCAAAGTGGTGTGGGGCTCCAGGTGGGACGAACTTCTTGCTAACGACCATGACAGCGTGTTGTTGAACAAGATGAACTCAACGGTCGACGGCGAATTTCAGCGCTACATCGTGGAAGACGGCAATTACATTCGCGAAAACTTCTTCGGGCCAGACCCCCGCTTGCGCGAAATGGTGTCACACCTTTCCGATGAGCAGTTGCGCACATTGCCTCGCGGTGGTCACGACTACCGCAAGTTATACGCAGCTTTTAAAGCAGCAACCGAAAATCTTGGCTCTGGTCGTCCGACTGCAATTTTGTGTAAAACCGTTAAAGGTTGGACACTTGGTCACGACATTGAAGGTCGCAATGCAACTCACCAAATCAAAAAGATGACCGATGAGCAACTCAGGACACTGCGCGACACATTGCACCTTGAAGAAGAGATTCCCGACAGCGCATTGCTTGCCGATGAACCTCCGTACTATCGCCCGCCACACGACAGTGTCGAATATCAATACATGATGGAGCGCCGCCGCACATTGGGCGGATCTGTCCCTCGACGATCAACTGCAGTGCGCAAGCCAATCACACTTCCCGACCCTCAGGCTTTTGCCGAATTCGATAACGGCAGTGGCGAACAAGCGGTGAGCACCACCATGGGATTCACTCGATTGTTGCGAAATCTTGCACGCGACAAATCTTTTGGTTCGCGAGTTGTTCCTATCATCCCCGACGAAGGTCGCACCTTCGGCATGGATGCATTGTTCCCTGAACTCAAGATCTATGCATCACAAGGTCAAAAATACGAACCTGTCGACCACAAGCTATTGCTGAGCTACACCGAATCGTCGTCTGGACAAATTCTTGAAGAAGGAATTACCGAGGCTGGCAGCATGGCCAGTTTCATTGCTGCCGGAACAAGCTATGCAGTGCATGGTGTACCAATGGTGCCGTTCTACACCTTCTACTCCATGTTCGGTTTTCAACGCGTTGGTGATCTCATTTGGCAAGCAGCCGACTCGCGCGCTCGCGGATTCCTTATGGGAGCGACAGCTGGACGCACCACGTTGCTTGGCGAAGGCCTGCAGCACCAAGACGGACACAGCCTGGTGCTCGCGGGAACTATTCCGTTCTGTCAGGTGTACGACCCATCGTTTGCTTACGAGGTTGCAACAATTATCAAATACGGCATTGAGCGCATGTACGGCGATCAGCCAGAAGACGTTTTCTATTACCTCACGTTGTACAACGAGAACTATCCAATGCCTGCTCGTCCTTCGAGTCCAACCATCGAGCAAGACATCGTGAATGGTCTCTATAAGTGGAGCGAGGCCAAGCCCGCTAAGCACAAGGCAACCATTCTGTTTTCAGGTTCTGCACATGCAGCTGCACGTGCAGCCGCCGAAGAACTTCGCGCTCACTTTGATGTAAGCGCCGAATTATGGTCGGCCACGTCATACAAAACATTGCGCGAAGAAGCAGTGGCCACCGAACGTTGGAACAGACTGCACCCAACCGAATCCCCCCGCGTTCCTCGGGTTACGCAATTGCTTAGCCAATCAAGCGGCCCAATCATTGCGGTCACCGATTTTGTCCGTGCTGTACCTGAACAGATTGGGCGATATGTGGGTGCCCGTACCTTTACACCGCTTGGCACCGACGGAATGGGTCGCAGCGACACTCGTGAAGCTTTGCGAGATCACTTCGAAGTGGACATGCCACACGTTGTTGTGACCGTGCTTCATGAATTGGCTCTATCTGGCCAAATCAGCAATTCAGTTGTGGCTGACGCAATTAAACGTTATGGAATTCAGACCGAAACTCTCGGCGCACTGTACGCATAGGCGATACTGGTAGCCATGGCTACTGTAAGCGCAACCCCGAAACCGCTGTACATCACTGGCAAACCCGATGCCGACAAGTTGCTGCACACCAACGGCCTTGCACTGATGATCGGAATGTTGCTTGATCAGCAAGTCCCAATGGAGTGGGCTTTCACAGGCGGGTACACCATAAAACAACGCATCGGGCATTGCGATGCAAAAAAGATCGCCGCAATGGACGCGGATGAATTCGTCGCCATGTGCTGCACGAAACCAGCCATTCACCGATTTCCCGCCAGCATGGCAAAACGTATCTACGACATGTGCACCATCATTGCTTCTGAATACAAAGGCAAGGCTGAAAACATTTGGAACGATGTCGAAGACGCAGAAGAGCTGCGCAAGCGACTGCGAAAACTTCCTGGTTACGGCGAAGAAAAAACTGAGATTTTTATTGCATTGCTCGGCAAGCGATTCGGAATCCGACCAAAGGGCTGGAAGATCAAAGCCGGAGAGTTCAGCGACAATCAGCCACGCTCTGTTGCCGACATCTATTCAGCTGCAACCTTGCTGAAAGTGCGTGCTTACAAACAAATGCAGCGCGCAAACGACCTCGATAAAAAAGATCGTCCTAAGCGATAGCCAATTAGTCGTTAGGGTTACTGCATGGCTGTTCTTGTCACCGGTGGTGCCGGATATATCGGTTCACACACGGTGCGCCTGTTGACACAACGGCAGCGTGACGTCGTGGTGCTTGATTCTCTTGAATTGGGAACAAAAAGCCGAATCGGCTCTGTCCCATTCTTTGAGGGAAATATCTCAGATGAAAAACTGATCGAAAAGATCTGTAAAAAGCACAACATTGACGAAGTCATTCATTTTGCGGCATACAAAGCTGTTGGCGAATCAATGGAGCAACCGCTTCGCTACTACAACAACAATGTCGCTGGAACCATCAACCTTGTGCGTGCTTTGCTTGCCAACGGAGTTGAACGTTTGGTGTTTTCGTCATCAGCAGCTGTTTACGGAAACCCAAGCTCTGTTCCCGTTACCGAAGACTGCCCCATGCAGCCGGAAAGCGTGTACGCAGAAACCAAGGCGGTGATGGAGCGTTTCTTGTCGAGCTGTGAGGCCATTGGAATGCGCACGGTAAGCCTGCGCTATTTCAATGCTGCTGGTGCAAGTTCAGATTCAACTATTGGCGAAGACTGGTCCATGTCACAAAACTTGGTGCCATTGGTGATGAAAGCGATTCTTGGCTTTAGCGGTCCACTCAATGTTTTCGGCAACGACTACCCGACGCCCGACGGAACATGCATTCGCGACTACATCCATGTCGAAGATCTTGCCGACGCACACATCAAGGCGCTCGATTATTTGGCTACCGGTGGAAAGAGCCTCGCGTGCAACGTTGGTACCGGCAGAGGAACATCGGTACTTGAGGTTCTTGATATCGCAGAACAAGTGAGTGGCCGAAAGGTTCCTCACGTCATCACTCAGCGGCGACCCGGCGACCCCACTGCTGTGTTTGCAGACCCAACGCTGGTTCGAGCATTGCTCGGCTGGAAAGCAACGCACGATTTGCGTGACATTATTTCAAGCGCGTGGAACTGGCACAGTAAGGCCGAGAACAACTAACTACATTGCAGCGAGTGTGCGCTGACGATCAAGCCAGCCAAGCAATATTGCCATCGCACGTGGATCATGACGCAGTCGATGTCCGGCCCCTTGAATGATCTGAAGTTCGGCAGCGCCATGAGCCTGCGCCAACACTCGCGAATCTGCGGTTGGCACGATGTCATCATCTTGACCATGCATTAGGAATAATGGCCGCGGAGCAAATCGACGTGCCGCATCGGTTGGACGAAAGCGACGAAGCTCGCGACCCCACTCTTCAACTGAAGGTGGAAAATTCGGACGGCGAATGGCGCCAATTTCGCGAGAGTGTTCAAGAAAGCGTCGCGGTTGTTCTGCCCAGTCATCAAAGTCTGCGCGTGCGCCAAGCAATGCACATCCGTTGACTCGCGGGTCATCTGCAGCAACGCACAAAGCGAGCGAACCCCCCGTGTTGTTTCCCACAAGCCAAATACCGCTAGGCGAAGATTCTGCAACCACGTGTGTAATTGCAGCGCGCAAGTCGTCAATCCAACCTTGCATTGAAAAATCGCCTTCGCTGGTTGCACAACCTCGAAAGGTAAATGTCATTGCTGTCCAACCAAGCTCATTGGCAACGCGATCACACAGTTCGGAAAAAGTTCCAGCAGAATGTCGCGCGTCGATACCGCCACTTGGATATCCGTGGCACAACACCATGGCTGGTAGCGCACCGGTTTTCCCCGTTGGTTGGACCAAATACCGCGCAAGGTTTAACCCGCCCGAAAGGAACGAGCCATTCATTTGAGAAGCGCTTTCGGTTGCGCTCACGACTTATGCGCGTGGCTTAAGGTGGCGACGCGAGACGCCAGGAACGGCCAAGGTATAGCCGCGATTTCGTGCTTCAGCCAGCGTGTCAGGACCAAAGCACAGCCCCACGCCACTCTCCGAAATCTCATTGACCACATCTTCGTCGGTCCATTCGTCTAGGTCGTAGACCAATTGGGTGCGCTTATCGCCAAGGAATCGTGTGTGTTCAAACCGACTAGGACGTTTCATAGCAATTAAATCTAGTCTGAGACCATGACGACCTCGAAGCACAACCCGAAGTCAGTTTCAGCCGTGGACTTCTATTTTGACCCCATGTGCCCTTGGGCCCATCAAACCTCGCTGTGGGTTCGCAATGTGCGATCTAAAAACGGCGTCGCCATCAATTGGAAATTCTTCAGTCTGGAAGAGACCAACCGTCTTGAAGGGAAAAAACACCCGTGGGAGCGCGAGGTTTCTTTTGGTTGGACGCCGATGCGCATTGGTGCATGGCTGCGTCGCATTGACATGGATTTGTGCGACAAGTGGTACGAAGCAATTGGCAATGCATTACATATTGAGGGTCGACGACCATACGAGGAAAATACTGCACTGCAACTGCTTGCAGACATTGGTGCTCCACTGAATGCTTGGAACGATGCATTGGCTGATGCGAGCACGCATGACGATGTGCGCAACGATCACGAATTTGCAGTGAAGGAACTCGGAGGATTTGGAGTTCCTATTCTCAAGTTTGCAACAGGTCGCGCAGTGTTTGGGCCGGTAGTCGTTCCAGCGCCAGAAGGAAACGACGCGATTGAACTGTGGGACCTCACGGTTTCGTATGCACACTTCCCTGGTCTGTACGAAATCAAGACACCAAAGACCCAAGCAGACCTTGAACACATCGGCAATGTCTTCAACCCGTATCTCAAGGCACGCGAATGGAAAACTGTACAAAACCCAGCACTGTGAGGCACGCATGAGTATTGAGCAAAAAGTTTCCCTAACCATTCAAGTAATGGATGCATTAACCGAACTGTGCGCGCCGCTCACTGAGTCGCAGTGGAAGACAGCGACAGATTGCCCCGGTTGGAGTGTGCAGGACAACATTTCGCACCTCGTTGGCATTGAGAATATGTTGCTTGGCAAACCGCCAACCACTCACAAATCGCCAAAGTATGACTACATCAAAAATCCGATCGGTGAACACAACGAGCATGAAATTGATGTACGCCGTTCGCTTTCAGGAAGCGAAGTGTTTGCCGAATGGAAAGCAACTGCAGCAGAGCGCGCTCAGCAACTTCGAACCGCCGATGCGGAGTATTTTTCTAAGCCAATGATGATGCCAACGGGTCCTGGAACTCTTGGAGATTTCCTCGACATTCGCATTCTCGACATATGGATTCACGATCAAGATATTCGACGTGCTTTGAACATTGCCGGCAACCATGGCGGACCTTGTGCAGAACACACCATTGACCGACTCATCCGCACTCTTCCCATCGTTGTAGGTAAACGCGCCGCCACTCCAGAGGGCCAATCAGTACTTATCAACATTTCTGGCGCAGTGCAACGAACCATTTATATTTCGGTTATAGAAGGGCGCGCAAACATTGTTACTTCAGCCCCAGCCAATTTGTTGTGCGAGATTTCGATGGATAGCACTGTGTTTACAGCACTCGCTACCGGCAGGAAACTATCTACCGAGTTGGATTGGATATCTACTGGCGACACTGCACATGCACAGCGAATTGTCAGTCAACTGAACATGATGATCTAGGACTTTTCTCGATCATTAGGCTTAGATACATGGCGTTGTCACACGATCCTGCGGTGAACGCAAAACTAGAGGAACTTGTTGCTCGAGACGCCGAGTTCGGCGCCCGTGCAGAGCTGCGGGTAACTGCCAAGTACGGCAAGGACGCCTCGATGGAGGATTACCACTTCAGTAAGTCCTTTGCGCGCGAAAGCCAGGCTTCCCAGCAAATCGATTGGGTTCACCAAGGTTGGTTGCGTCCAGTTCGTTTCGCCTATCGCCATGCTCCACGATGGGTTCGCTTCGCCATTAAGAAGGCTGCATCTTGAGACACTCGTTTATTATTGTGACTAGCGGAGCACATTGCTCGGTCCGCCAACTTCGTAAAACTGCCAACTCGCTACTTGAAAGTAGCATCGTTCCAAATCATTGGATCATTAGCG
Organism: bacterium; assembly: GCA_029977615.1. Classification (GTDB taxonomy): domain Bacteria; phylum Actinomycetota; class Acidimicrobiia; order Acidimicrobiales; family Ilumatobacteraceae; genus UBA3006. The sequence goes on along the minus strand of JAPOKO010000004.1, from coordinate 35,079 downwards.
AATCATCTCTCGATCATGAACGCGTCACGCGAACGCGAAAGATGCGAACTAGCCCAATTGTGATTGCACGAAGCGATGTCGTGGTAATCGAACATGCTGTCGTGGTATTTCTGCGCGCAGGAGACGAACTCTCCCCCAACGCTCTGGAAATAATCGACCAAAAACTTACCGAGCAACCAGGTATCGACTTCATTTACGGCGATTCCTCGCACGGCAGGCCATCTCGGTTCGAGGAAGTCACGAATGTGCGCCGCCCTGGCTGGTCTCCTGAACGCCTACGTTCGCACAACTATGTTGGCGATTTGGTTGCAGTACGAGCACGCGTTGCAGCTTCTGCTGGTGGTGCAACATTCCTTTCCAAACTGCACAGCCACGACCGATCACTACGCCTTTCCGAGCACAGCAAGAACGCTGTCCGAATTGCCGAAATTTTAAGCGTGTCTACGCAAGATCGCATAGAACCAACGGCAAGCCTTGACGCGGTCACCGAACATTGCACGCGAACAGGAATTAACGCTGTATGCAGCATCGATGCACACGTTCCAGTTGTGCGCGTTAATCGACATGTCTCTCGCAAGCCAAAGATCAGTGTCATTGTGCCTACGCGAGGAACCGTGCAAGAAATTCGGGGCAAGAATATCGTCATGGCTGCGCATGCCATTCGTTCACTTCGAAATACCTGTACCTATAAAAACCTCGAAATCGTTGCGGTTTTGGATAAGGAAACTACAGAGGAGTCACGCAACGAAATTATTGATGCTGGCTCGAATTTGATCAAGGTGGTGGAGTACGACCAAGAATTCAATTTTGCCGAAAAGGTGAACCTTGGAGTAGTGAATTCCGATGGTGATTACATCTTGCTGTTAAACGACGATACGGAATTCATTTCACCCGATGCCATTGAAACACTCATGGGTCTTCTCGAAGATCCAGAAGTTGCCATGGCCGGACCCTTGTTGCTCTACGAAGACGGTCTTATCCAAAGCGCTGGCCACATTTTGAACCCAATCCCCTACGACCTATACCGACATCGTTCGCCTCAGCATGTTGGAGCACAGAACATGCTGCGTGTTCAACGTGAGGTTTCAGGTGTTATCGCAGCTTGCGTGCTCATTAAACGCAGCGCATTCCTTGAAGTGGGCGGCTTGTGCACGCTGTTTCCATCCAACTACAACGATGTCGATTTCGGATTGAAATTGCGTGACGCCGGATACCGAATCATCTGGACCCCACACGCGCAGCTGTACCACTTTGAGTCGAAAACTCGTTCTCCTAAACTGCGGCCGTTTGAAGTTGCATCAATCGGCAAGCGCTGGCGCGACAAATTAGACGATGACCCGTATTTCAACCCACATCTCGAGCGCTACATCTCGGTGTGGAAGCAAAACGTTCTTGGTCAGAGGTCATTGGTAGAAGCACTAGGGCCAACTGCCCCAATTGCTTCGAAATAGTCGAGGTGCGCGCGTACTACGTGCACAACGTCGACATCGTCCAACACATCAATATTTGACTCCTCGGCCTTACCAATCAGATACGCCGTAAGCGTTTCTTCTCCGACAACAATTGTCGAATCAATGTCTTGCTTGCGATCAATAACGTCCGCAGGCTGCAGGCCTTTATCGTGCATCCAGCGCATATGCAAAACGAGCAACTTGCGAAGTTCGTCAAAGGTCAAGCGCGACTGCGTATCCACTGGCAAGTGATCTGCCACATATCGTGTCGCCTCATCTGGGTCGTATACCGCGCGCGGAGCAACACCATCTAAACGATGTGCTTCGCGACCGATCACGACCGCAGCAATGACAAACGTCGAAACTGCAGAAAGTGCTGCAAAGAGAAGTGTTATCGCAGACATGCTGCGCTTCTCACTTAGATGCCAATGCGCTGTGCAAGAAGTTCACGGTGATACGAAGGATCACCGAACAACAACTCACTCGACTTTGCACGCTTGAAGTACAAGTGCGCTGGGTGTTCCCAGGTAAAGCCGATACCGCCATGGATCTGAATGTTCTCAGCCGCAGCGTGGAAGTACGCCTCTGAGCAATAGGCCTTAGCAAGTGAAGCAACCGAAGCAAGTTCGTCGTTCATTTCAGCTGCACACCACATGCCGTAGTAAGCAGCTGACTTTGCTGATTCAACTTCAAGCAACATATCTGCACACTTGTGCTTGATTGCTTGGAACGAACCAATTGGGCGACCGAACTGCACGCGAACCTTCGCGTACTCAACTGCCATTTCAAGAACTTTCTGAGCGCCACCAACTTGTTCTGCAGCAAGTGCAACAGCTGCAAGATCGAACACTTTGCTCAACACGTCCCAGCCCTTGCCTTCGGTGCCAATCAGCGTTGCAGGAGTTGAATTGAACTCCAACTTCGCTTGCTTGCGCGTTTGGTCCATGGTGGAAAGAGCGGTGCGAGTAAGTCCCTTTGCTTTGCCATCTACTGCGAACAACGAAACACCCTTGCCAGTGCGCGCGGCAACGATGATCAAATCTGCAGTATGTCCGTCAATAACGAACATCTTGGTGCCGGTCAGCGTGAAATCGCTTCCGCTGCCCTTGGCTTCCATGGTGATTCCCTTTTCATCCCACTTACCCGAAGGTTCGGTGGTGGCAAGCGTTGCTGTGAATTCGCCACTTGCAATTCCTGGCAATGACTTCTTCTTTGCTGCCTCGTCGCCGCTGAGCAACAACGTATTTGCCGCAAGAACAACTGTGGAGAAATACGGTGCACACAGCAATGCCCGTCCCATTTCCTCAAGAACTACACCCTGCTCGATGAAGCTATAACCGGAGCCACCGAACTCTTCAGGAATTGACAAACCCTGCAAGCCCATCTGCTCACCCATTTGTGACCACACTGCAGGGTCAAAACCATTTTCGGTTTCCATCTGCTCGCGCACTGCGGTTTCTGGCGACTTCGACTCGAGAAACGCACGGACTGTTTTACGGAGTTCTTCTTGTTCTTCTGTAAATGCAAAGTTCATGCCAACATCCTTACCCACGGGGTTAACTCTGCGCCAATTCAAGTGTGTACACCTATGTACACAAAAAAGGCGACTTTGGCCTAGCCTGTCCTTATGGCCAAGCAAACAAAGCCAACGACCGCAAGGCATCTGGGTATTCGCGAACTCCGGGAACAGTCTGCAAAGTACGTTCAGCGCGCTGGGGCTGGCGAGAACATTGTGATCTCGGTGAGCGGAGAACCCGTCGCGCTTCTCGGGCCACTGCATCTAACGAGCAATCAAGTTTCCATCACGGAACTTATTGCTAAGACTGCACTCATTGCCCCACGCAGAAAAGATGCTTTCGTTTTGAGCGAACCAGTTTCAGTTCACAGCGGAGCACGCATCGACCAACTACTACGCGAAGTGCGCGGATGACCGTTGTACTAGACACCAGTGCACTCATTGCATTGCACATTTCTGGACCTGCAAGAAACATCACTCACGATGCATTGAAGAGTGACCCACACTGGTGTGCCAGCGCAATTGCTCTCACAGAAGCTCTCGCAGCAATTGACCGCCTGACCGAAGAGCCAATACTTCGCCGCGATCTTGAAGATGCCATACGTCATACATGGGATTACGTTGCAGTGGTTCCACTCGATCAACGCTGCCTCGACGATGCATCGCACCTCATTCGTGAACAGCCGCTGCACATCAGCGATGCACTCCACCTTTCTGCTGCTCAACGTCTTCCGCAACCCGTTTCATTTGTAACGTTTGACCCAGCGCAGATACCCGTAGCACTCTCACTTGGATTCGAGGTCGTTTCAACATGAGCACAACTCTGCATTGGAAAGACTCCACCGTTGAAGTGCACAAGGTCGTTGTTGGGCCATACGACAACAACGTGTTTGTTATTCGGTGCACAGCCACTGGTGAAGCAGTCCTTATTGACGCAGCAAACGAACACGAACAGCTCCTGGAGTTGTGCCGTGCACTTGGAGTACGACGCGTGCTTGAAACGCACGGTCACTGGGATCACATTCAAGCTGTGCCTGCAATGCGCGAGGCAGGTTACGAAGTTGCTGTAACAGCGTTAGACGCACCGCGATTAAAAGATGTCGGCTACGACGTGTTCATTGATGACGCTGAAGTGATTGAAGTGGGAAAACTTCGCCTGCATGCCATTCATAACCCTGGGCACACAGAAGGCTCCATTTCATTCGCTGTTGCAAATACACCGCTGCTCTTCACTGGTGACACATTGTTTCCGGGTGGCCCGGGCAACACCGCGCTCGAAGGCGGCGACTTCAACACCATCATTCATTCCATCGATACGAAGTTGTTCACGTTTCCAGCCGACACCATCGTTCTTCCAGGGCACGGCCTTAACACCACTATTGGCAACGAACGCCCGCACCTTCAGGAGTGGGTAGATCGCAAGTGGTAAACAGTTCTCAATGAGCACTCAGGCCTCACCTCGCCTCGGCGGAATGGTTCCCAATTCGTCTGCATTTACTGAAGTGCTGCCCTCTTCCCGCATCACGCCAAATGGTCACCCAAAACCAGAATTACGTGCCGAATTGCGTCGCATCCCAAATGTTCGCAATGCAATTTCGGTTGCCGGTATCTATGTTCAGAACATTGCCATCGTGTGGGCTGCACTAACGCTCCACAATCCACTTACATACGTCATCGCATTCGTGTTGATGGGGCGTGCTCATGCGCAAATTTTGGCCATGATGCACGAATCTGTGCACCGACTGCTGTTCAGCAACCGAAAATTCAATGACTTCGCCGGCAGATGGTTGCTCGGGTATCTGTCATTTGTGAACTCCGATGCGTATCGCTACGTGCACATGGCGCATCATCGCGAAGAGTTCGGACCAAACGAACCAGACATCCCGCTATACGCCAACTACCCAATCACAAGCGACAGTTTCTGGCGAAAGATGCGTCGCGACGCATTGGGCATTACCGGTTTAAAAATGATCCGTGATCAATTTCGTCATCCCCTGCGTAAAGATGGATTCGGCAAACGAACACAAGTGAAAATTCTCGTCACTCAACTTGTCTTGCTCGTTTCGATTTCACTTGTTTCTCACCCACTCGTATATGTTGCGTTTTGGTTCATTCCTCAACTGACGGTGTGGCGAGTAATGAATCGACTCCGCTCAATTGCAGAGCATGGTGGCTTGCGCGCAGACGACGACCGCCGAGTAACCACACATTCAGTACGGCAACACGCGATAGCAAGCTTTTTATTTGTGCCGTTCAACCTTGGGTGGCACATTGCCCATCACACGGACGCTGGAATTCCATTTCGTTCCTTGCCGAAATATCACGCCGAATTGCGTAAGTCGGGTTACGTCAATGACGTCTACGAATACCCCAATTACCGCGCCATCTGGCGAGCCCTCCGCGCTGCCTAGTTAATTGATATTCGGTCAACCACATTTCCCTGCACTGCAAGGATCAATGTGCCACCAGACAGATTTCGACTAGTCAGAATTCTTCGAGTTCCATCATTTGTCGTCACAAAGTTCCACGTAATAGTACGAGAACCTGATTTACGAAATTTCACGGTCATCGGAGTATTCGGATAGCTCGAATCTGCTTTGATTTCCCATTTGGTGCCAATTGCACGAACCAACAGTTCAGCAAATTCATCCTCAACTCCATCATCAGCAATCAAATCAGAAAGCGTTGTCGCGGGGGCCGGCTGATTTGTTGTCTCCGCAGATGCGTTTTGGCTACCCGCCGCAATCGTCGTTGAGGTTGTGCTCGTCGATGAAGTTGTGGTTGTCGGAAAAAAAGAGTTCCGAATCGTCATTTCCGATGAATGCACGACACCATCTGTGTCTGCAATCCAAACTCCAGCTGCGTAAGTCTCACTGCTTTCAGGAAACACAATGTAGTAACCATAAGAAGCCTGCCAGCCATAGCCGTTCTGATCGACGGGTCGATTTCCGTATACCGACATCACTTCACCAAACACATCAGGACTTATCTTCGTGTAATAACCGGATTCTCCAAATTCTTTTGTGCATCTGCCGTCAATGAATGCCACAATTTCACGCTCAGAGATCTGCTGCAACCGAGAAGATTGAATAGTGCAAGTTGCACGAGCGACTCCAACTGGGTACATCAACACAGAAAGTAAAGCGACTAGAGCTAAAGCGCTTTTCTTTCTTTGAGCGACCACCCAAGTGTTATTCACGATGAAATCCATCACCTCACGCGAACCCGATGAAATACCTCGTCATCAATAAGCAATGACAGCGTGTACCCGGAAAGATTTCGAGAGGTCAAAATTCGACGAGCACCATCTGAAGAAGTCACAATGTTCCATACAATGACCCGTGATCCAGGTTTGCGCGCCCGAATCACCATTGAGGTATCTGGGTAGCTGGAGTTAACTCGAAGATCAAATTTGTCAGTTGTTAATCGCACTGAGAGTTCTGCAAAATCATCCTCTACACCGTCATCTTCAATTGCGTCCTGAACCGTGGTAACAGAAGCGACCCTTGAAGATGATCCAGTTTGGAGTAGTTGCGAGGAAGATCCCGTCGTGGAATTGGAATCTGTATTCATATCAGTGGGAGTGGTAGTCGAAGTTGAAGTAGTAGTTGTATTGCGCGCTGCAACCTCTTCAGAAGTTGTAGTTATGCCAATGATTTCTGACGTATAAGTAATTCCATTGTGCAGCACATAACCTTGCACAAAATACGTCGTTTGAGGCAGCAGTTGGCTAGTTAACCCACCAGCACCAAACCCTGCGCCAGAACCTGGAGCGGCCCAGCCCGACATACTTGGAGAAACATCCCCTACACGGTCGATCATGGAGTTGGACGTGCTTACTTTGCTCGTCATGTCACTCTGCCCGCCTACAGCACAGTTCCAATGAATCTCATAGCGAATCTGATGAGCCGTATCGGTGTATCGATCATCTAAAGACGTTGTGTTGCGAATTGACACCATGCAAGACGCCAGCGCTGGTGTAACCGCCATCAATATCGGAGAAATTGCAACCGTGGCAGCGACAGAAAACTTTGCAATTTTTGTACCAAATATGTTCATGTTCCCACCCTAAATGAGGCGTGCTACGAGGTAGCCCGTTTTGCATATACCCTACCAATTTCCACTACGTCCGTAGTGCTAATTACGCAAGCCCTGAATACACTTGATTCCGTGACCGAACTGTTCAGGGTTGACAACCTCCACGCCAAGCCGGTGGAAGGCGAAGCAGAGATTCTCCGCGGCCTCTCCATCACCGTTAATGAGGGCGAAGTTCACGCCATCATGGGCCCTAACGGATCTGGCAAGTCCACTCTTGCTAACACCTTGCTTGCTTCTCCTGAGTACGAATTGGTGTCGGGGAAAATCTTCTTCCATGGTGAAGAGATCACCGAATGGCCAACCGATGCTCGCGCTAAGGCCGGCATCTTTCTCGGTTTCCAGTACCCACAAGAAATTGCTGGCGTGTCAGTTATTCAGTTCCTGCGTCAGGCACTTTCTGCGCGTAAGGGAATCGATCTCTCCGTTCTTGAGTTAAGACTGTCCGCTATGTCGTGGATGAAGCGACTTGGCATGGACTCAACGTTCGTCGATCGTTACCTCAATGAAGGTTTCTCGGGTGGCGAAAAGAAGCGCAACGAAATCATGCAGATGGCAATTCTTGAACCGGAAGTTGCCATTCTCGACGAGACCGACTCTGGCCTCGACATTGACGCATTGCGCATCGTCGCTGCAGGAATTCGTGAAGTTCGCAAAGAACGCCCGAAGATGGGCATCGTGCTCATTACTCACTACCAGCGCCTGCTCGATGAGTTGCAGCCAGACTTCGTGCACATCATGGTTGATGGTCGCATTGTGAAATCAGGTGGAATGGAAATTGCCGAGGAGCTCGAGAAATCTGGCTACGAGGCGTACAAGGACTAACTGCTGCCATGTCACTTGACGTCGCATCCATTCGTGAAGACTTCCCAGTCTTACATCGAATGATTAATGACAAACCGCTGGTCTATCTAGACAGTGCGAATACGTCGCAAAAGCCTCAAGTGGTCATTGACGCACTTTCTAACTTCATGTCGAACGGATACGCGCCAATCAATCGCAGCGCGTATCAGCTTGCAGCCGAGGCAACCGATTTGTTTGAAGGAACTCGCACAGCGTTAGCCAAGTTCATCAACGCACCAAAAGCACACGAAGTCATCTTCACCAAGAATGCAACCGAAGCGTTGAACTTGGTCATTTTGTCGTGGGGTCGCGCAAATATGAAGGTCGGCGACACCGTGCTGCTTACGCACATGGAGCATCACGCCAACATCGTGCCGTGGCACATGCTGGTGGCCGAACGTGGAATTCAATTGCGATGGATCCCGCTCACGAGCGATGGCCAACTCGATCTATCAAATCTTGATTCGTTGCTACAAGGCGTTAAGGCGTTTTCGTTTACTGCAATGTCGAACGTACTTGGCACCATCAACCCAGTTCAGCAACTATGTGCAGCAGCGCATAAAGCCGGCGCGATCGCCATTGTTGATGCCTGCCAATCAGTGCCACATCAGCCAACCGACGTTCAAGCATGGGATGCAGACTTCGTCACCTTCAGCTCGCACAAAATGTGTGGGCCTTCTGGTGTTGGTGTGTTGTGGGGTCGCGAAGTACTTCTTGAGGCACTCCCACCATTTCTCGGCGGAGGCAACATGATTGCTGACGTTCGCCTAGACGGATTTACCACTGCAGACTTGCCAGCAAAGTTTGAAGCTGGAACTCCTGCAATTGCTGAAGTTATTGCACTTGGATCTGCCGTGAAATACCTTGAGAATCTCGGCATGGCAAATATTCGTCGTCACGAAATTGAAATGAGCACGTATGTGCTGAATTCACTCACCGATCGATTCGGCGATGACATCACCATTCACGGTCCAACTAATCCTGAACTGCGTGGAGCAACATTTTCGTTTGCTTTCCGTGGCATTCACCCACACGACCTCAGCCAAGTGCTCGACCAATCAAATGTCTGTGTCCGTGCTGGTCACCACTGCGCTAAGCCTCTGATGCGCATTCTGGGAGCCAACGCCACTGCACGCGCAAGCTTTTACCTATACAACACCCAACAAGAAGCCGACATGTTGGCCGACGCGCTCGACAGTGCGTCAGATATCTTCTGAGTAGACCAAGGAGCGAACATGGCCGGACTTGAAGACCTCTACAGAGAAATCATCCTTGATCACTACCGCACGCCCCGCAACCGCGGCGAGCTTGATGCACCAGCTGTAAGCGCAGAAGGTCATAACCCACTGTGCGGAGATGAGATTCGTATTTTTGTTGATGTACGCGATGGCATTGTCACCGACGTTCGCTTCAACGGATCTGGGTGTTCAATTAGTCAAAGTTCTGCATCCATGATGACTTCGGCAATCAAAGGCAAGCCTGTCGATCAGGTGAAAGCGATCGTGAAGAAGTTCAAGTCCATGATGACGGTTGATGAAGATGAATCACCAGTTGATGAATCGCTCAACCTCGGCGACTTAGAAGCTCTTCAGGGAGTCGTCAAGTTTCCAGTACGTATCAAGTGCGCAACACTTGGCTGGAACACATTGCTCGATGCTTTGACCACTGCTGGTCAATAGCAACAACTAGCCCACAAGGTTTGGAGCGGTTTTACCCGCAAGCACAGCAAGCGAATTTGTCGCTGCAGTAGTTGCCATTGCAGTTCGCGTTTCAACAGTTGCCGAACCTAAATGCGGAATGAGCACCGCATTATCAAGCCCAAGCAAACCTTCATGCACCTTTGGCTCGTGCTCAAATACATCAAGACCTGCTCCAGCAATTGCATTGCTGCGCAATGCGTCCACCAACGCCGCTTCATCAACTACTGGGCCGCGCGCAGTGTTAATGAGGTACGCAGACTTCTTCATTTTGCTGATGGTCTCTGCGTTCATAAGGTGATGCGTCTCTGGTGAATATGGGCAATGCAGAGAAACCACATCACTCGTTGCCAAGAGTTCATCCATTGACATGTGCTTGGCATCAAGCTCTTTTGCCGTTGCAGCATCAAGCGGAGTGCGCTTTGTATACGCAATGGTCATGCCGAACGCTTTCGCACGGCGCGCAACTGCTGCACCAATTAACCCCATTCCAACAATGCCAAGTTGGCTCCCCTGAATTCCTGAGCCCAACATGTAAAACATTCCCCACTGCCAAGGATCTTGCTTGCGGATCACCCGCTCACCTTCTGCCAAACGACGGGTGGACATCAGAATGAGTGCCATTGCAATATCGGCTGTTGCCTCAGTGAGCACGCCAGGCGTATTCGTCACCAACACGTTGCGTTCTTTACAAGCTGGAACATCAATGTTGTTGTAACCAACAGCAACGTTTGACACCACTTTTAAATGCGGGCCGGCGGCATCCAAAAGTTCTGCATCTATCTTTTCTGTAAGCAATGAGACGATGGCGTCAGCACCTTTTACGCGCTTCAACAACTCTTCACGCGTAATCGTTACTGGCTCATCCCACGAAACAACATCATGTTCAGCGCGCAATTGCTCAACTGCAATTGCAGGAATTTTGCCCGTTATTACTACTCTTGCCATGGTTATTTGGCAATCCAACTTCCGAGCAGGTCCATGCCCTCTTGGATGTCTTGCTTATCGATTCCCGAGAACGCGAAACGAACGTAGTTGCGCTTTTCACCTTCTTGTGGGCGACCAAAGTGGCGACGTGTGCAGAACGAAACACCAGTTGCATGCAGCGCTTGCTCCGCAAACACTGCCAAATCGTCAATTCCCTTACGTTCCATCGCTTCAGTTACATCTGGGAACAAATAGAACGCAGCTTCTGGCGAATGGCAACGTACGCCTGGCATTGCGTTCAACATGTTCACCGCAACGTCTCGACGCTCTTTCAAGATGTTCAACATCTTTGGAATGGAAGATTGATCGCCACGTACGCCTTCAACTCCACCGTATTGAACGAAGTGAGTTGTGCATGACTCATCGTTGGTGTTGAGCTTTGCGATTTGGTTTGCAAGTTCAGTCGGAGCAATTGCGGCACCCAAGCGCCAGCCAGTCATCGCAAACTTCTTTGAGAAGGTATACAAAATGACAGTTCGCTCCAGCATTCCTGGAAGTGATGCGATTGACTTCGAAGTTCCCGAGTAGCGCATTTCAAAATATGCTTCATCCGACAACACCCACAGGTTGTGCTTAATGGCAATCTCTGCAATTGCTTCGCGCTCTGCGTCAGTTGATTCAGCACCTATCGGGTTCTGCAAGTCGTTATAAATGATTGCTTTTGTCTTGGAAGTAATTTGTGACTTCAAATGATCAAGATCAATATTGAATCCTGTTGAAGACGGAATGTAGCGATATGACTTTGCAACGCCGCCAAAGTATTCAATTTGGCTTTCATAAATTGGATAGCCAGGGTTTGGATACAACACTTCTTCGCCCGGGTTCATCACCGTTTGAATGAACTTGGTGATAACTGGCTTGCCGCCAGGTTGAACCACAACATTGCTTGGTGCAAAGCTCAGTCCGCGCCGACTACCAACATCTTCTGCAAGCGCTTCACGCAGCTGTGGAATTCCTGCAGCCGGGCAGTAACCCGTCTTTCCATCTTTAATTGCTTTGTTCATTGCATCAACAACATTTTGTGGAGTTGCAATGTTTAAATCACCAAGGTGGAAAGGGAAAATTCGATTTCCTTTTGCGCCCCATTCGGCTGCAGCAAGTGAAACTGCAAATGCGGTCTCGGTTCCGAGTCGCTCCAAACGTTCTGCAAGTGCCATCGCTTATCCCCTTGTAATACACATCTGATATATGACGCCCTTTACATTACATAAAGTTGAGACCCTGCAAATACAGTGCCCATCCAACTTGGACTTGGGGCTAATCGGCAAGCAGGGACTCAGGGGATGGCGCAACCACGGGGTTTCGCATGGTCAACCACACCCCTGTCAGAGCAACCACCAATGCCACAAGTGCCAGTGGGCTTAGCCGCTCGCCAAACAAGATGGCGCTTTCAATTGCGCTCAGTGCCGGAGTCAGGAAGAACAAACTGCTCACGCGAGCCGCAGAATGTCGCGAGATAAGCAACATCATCAGCATCACCGCTGAAATAGAAAGTATGAACACTGACCACAACAGCGCAAGCACCAATTCAGTATTGATGTTGAATTCCCAGTCTTCAAACAAACTTGATGCAACGAGCAACACTGCGCCCGCAGAAACATATTGCGCTGCAGTCCCCGTGACCAGCGGCATTTCACGTCCACGTGCACGTTGCACCAATGTGCCGGTTGACATTCCAATGATGGAAATGATCATCGCGAATAGAGCCGGCTTAGTTACATCGCCCAATCCATCGCGCACTTTGTCAATAACAACAACGACTACTCCAGAAATTCCAAGCATCACACCAACCCATTGACTGCGTCGTAGGTGCTCTTTCAACAACACTCGACCAGCAACAGAAGTAACAACAGGATGCAAACCCGCAATGAGCGCGCTTAGGCCAGACGGCAGTCCCTTTTTTATTGCATAAAACACACCACCCAAATAAATAGCGTGCATGCACGTACCAACAATTGCCGACGTTGACCACGAACTTCTAGCAAGTTTTGGAGCCTTAACAATTTTGGCGATGATGTACAACAGCACTGCCGCACACAACATACGTACGGTAAGAAATGACAGCGGACCCGCGTTATTCGTGCTGTACCGAGCAACAACGAATCCAGTACTCCATAGTGCAACGAAAATCCATGGCGTCAATCGCTCAAATAAGGACGTTCGAGTGGTCATGCGGGTTGAATGAGATCCCACGTATTGCCATACACATCTTCAAATACGGCAACAGTTCCGTACACCTCGTGCCGTGGCTGTTCACGAAATACAACACCACGCGATGTCCACGCTTCAAAATCTCGTTCGAAGTTGTCAGTCTGCAGGAAGAAGCCCACTCGCCCACCAGTTTGATTTCCAATACTTGCTTTCTGTTGTTCGCCCTCCGCACGCGCAATCAATAATGAAGCACCTTCGCTAGGAGATACCACTACCCAACGTTTGCCATCGCCCATGTCAGTGTCTTCTGCAAGCGTGAAACCTAACTTGCCAACAAAGAAACCAATCGCTTCGTCGTATTCGCGCGCCACATAGGTAACGAGGCCAAGGCGATTCATGTTGATTTACGAATGAATGGTGTTTTCCACCACGAACATACGTCGACGACCTGAAACATTTGCTAAAGAATCAGCCACAACGGACTTGCCAATTTCGCTTGCATAGGCAGCCTCAAAATCGGCTTGGGTGTCGAACCACAGCTCGGACACGCCATCTGGGTCGCCATCAGCCGGGTTTTCCACCAAGTTGAAAACACCTTTACGTAAATTTGGCAATTGCTTTGCCAGTGGTGCGTGCTGCTTCAACCACCAATCGGCAAACTGATCATGTGTTGCGCCTTCTGCGCGCGTAAGCAAAATGATCGCTTTGAAACTCATGATGGCTTCTTGGTACGAGCAAATGGACGACCGCCGACTGCCAATGCAACGCTGACGACAATTTCGTGAGCCATTGGTGCATCACCAATGCAGATTTCAATCGAGTCCATTTCGTTAAAAGACCAGATGTCGTCTTTGTTTGTAATTGGAATAGTCAATGAAGCACCCGGACCAGCAACCTTTTTTGTTGATGGAATGATGTCATCTCCCTTAATGACAACCTTGCGCACCGGTGCACCAAATCGAGGATGTATCAGAGCTGCCGCATGTTCGATTTCGCCTGCGGTACCCACAATTGCACCCTTGCCATATGCAGTTACTTCGTTTGCTTCAACACCCAAAGCTGCAAGTGCGCGCTCTGCAAGCAAGCCTGAAATTTCTGCTCCCATGGCTTCCAAAATGATGAGGTCTTTATGACGCTTACCAACAAGTGGGTTATCAATTACCGCACTGGCAACTGCCTTGCGAACGATACGACCCGTAGGTTCGCCAAGTTCGGCCTGAATGTCTTCACACGTCGTGACTATTTTGCGAATGTCCATGCACTGAAACTATCAGCACAAGACTTTTAATCTGCTGAACGTAGGTTTTCACCAATCTTTGCAAAAGCGTTACCCACAGCCTTGATTTCACCATCGCTGAGAAGATCAATCATGTGACCACGCACGCTTTTCACATGTTGCGGTGCGATTTTCTTAAGAAATGCATAGCCCTTAGGTGTCATTTGGGCAAAGACTGCTCGCCCATCCACCTCATCACGAACTCGTTCAACAAATTTGGCAGTGACTACACCCTCCATCCGACGTGTGAGTCCTCCTCGCGAAAGTCGAAGTGTGTCGGCCAAGTCACACATTTTCATTCGATGGTCTGGCGCACTAGAGAGCATTGCAAGCAACTGATAATCGCCGCCGTCCAACCCAAAAGGTTCAAGATCACGCTCAATTGCTCGAAGCAAGTCGGAAGCATGAGTGACAAACCCCAGCCAAGCCTTCATTTCAATGTCATTGAGCCACTTAGCGCTTGCCACACGGTTACCCTACCGTAATAGTTGCTATCGCAACTACTTTTGCACTATAGTTGCGATAGCAACGATCTCCACCCTGGAGGCGTTTCATTTACAAGGAGAAAATCAATGGACGTAGTAATGCTCGTCGGCAGAATTTTGTTTGCCTTCATGTTCGTCATGAGTGGACTCAATCATCTCACCAAAGCTGAAGCAATGGCGGGATACGCCGCATACAAGAAGGTTCCAGCACCTAAGTTGGCCAACCTTCTTTCAGGTGTGCTCATGATCCTCGGTGGTCTTTCAGTAATCCTCGGTGTTTACGCAGATTTGGGTGCCTTGGTGCTCGCAGTCTTGCTCATCGTGATGGCACTGAAGATGCACGACTTCTGGAACGCACAAGGCGAAGCTAAGCAGCCAGAAATGATCGGCTTCATGAAGAACGTCTCAATGGCCGGTGGCGCTCTGTTCTTGTTTGCAGTTGCAGCGATGCAGAACTCAAACATTGGACCAGCACTTGGCAATAGCCTCTGGTCAATCGCACCATAATTATTCGCGGCTATGCCGCATATGAATTCGAAAAGGGCGGCCCACACGGGTCGCCCTTTTTGCTACTTAAGGTTCAACCACTCTTCTTCGCCGCGACCAAGTTCTTTCAATCGCTTTTTTACTGAAAGTGGAACTTCAACGAAATTTCCTTCTTTCACCTTTGCAGCCAATGCGCCGTTCTCATCCCACATATGGCAAGTGTTGATTGTGCCTGCAAATTGTCTACGTCGCTGCTCTTCAAAATTGCCTTCATCAACAGCGTTTGGCTCACCAGACGATGAAGCGGCAACGCGCATTGACCATCCTGCCTGAATTGCAACTGGCGCCATAGCCGACAGCAGCGCAGTGATATGCGTGCATCCACGTGCGCCGGCAAAAAGTTCCTTCACCTTTGCGTTAAACCCGCGCGCAATCGACATGCCCTCAAGTTTTTTGTAGTGATCGGTGATGTGCGTGCACTCTAAGTGTGGATGCTCGTGAAACGTTGCTGATGCTTTTTCAATCAAGAATGTGGGGTACACAATTTCAAGATCGACAATCATGTGATGCAACCACAGTGGTTGCTCGTCGCCTTTCAAATACAGGCCAGCCGGTTTTTCATCCACCACTACCCCGCGAAGCATGAGACGGTCGGCAGCCATTCGAAATGCGCGAACCTCGTAACGGCGCGTGTGGATAAGTGGAAATTCTGGATTCTCAGGGAACATCATCTGCGCTGACATGGGCGCAACGCTAACCAACTAACCTGCGCATATGACTAACGAAGAGCTTGTAAAGACCGTTTGCCCAATTCTCAACGACAACGCCTGGAAGTACTACTTCACTCCAAATGCCATAGAAGTTGGTAAGTCAATGGGGCTTAAGGGCATGGAGTTTTATGTTGCAGGACGCGGTGGAAGCCTCGGCAATTGTGAGGGCAGCGTTGTGGCAGCAGCATTCGGCTACTTCAACCCGGTCATTATCAACGCAGCATGGAGCCTGGCAACCGCAAAACAACCTGCTCGTGTGATTGGCGATGCGCACTACGAAGTTGCAGCTCATTTGGGTCGCGAAAAACTCACCAATATGCCGGGCCTAAATGAGTTCACGGCCGCCATGGAAAAGGTATTCAATGCGGCCGATCCTGATGGTCTTGCACTATTTGCAGCATTTAAGTCAATGCCACTTGCGCAGGACACTCCAGCACGCGCAATGCAACTTGCCGCATCACTGCGAGAGTTCCGTGGATCAGCACACCTGATTGCCATTCGCGCAGTTGGTCTTACCTCAAAGCAGGCTCACTACGTGAAGCGACCAAATGACGTGAAAGGTTTCGGCTGGGGCGAAGACGACGCACCTGTTATTGACGATCAAGTTCGTGCGCTCATGGTGCAGGCAGAGAATCTCACCGATGCATTGTGCATTCCTGCATATTCAGTTTTGAATGAAGCAGAGCGCAAGGCGTTGGTTGACGGAACCAAAGCCTTCGAAGCAGCCCTCAAATAAGTTATGCCGCATCCGCTTACGCCGGTAACGCTTCGCGGAAACAGAGTCCGGCTTGAACCGCTTTCGCTTGATCATGTCGAAGGGTTACGACTTGCCGCTACAGACTCACGCGAATCTTTTCGCTACACCTGGGTTCCTGAACCAAACGAAGCAGATGTGGCGCGATATATCGAAAGCGCATTGAACGCACACGCAGCGGGAACAGCACTGCCCTTTGCCACCGTTCGAACCGACACAGAAACTGTTGTTGGATCAACTCGGTTCATGTCGGCTGAATACTGGGCATCACCGGATGGCAAGCCATCCGACTCGGTGCGTCCGAACGCAATCGAAATTGGCTCAACGTGGTTAGCGGCGTCTGCGCAGCGAACGTTTGTAAACACCGAAGCGAAGTTGCTCATGATGTCGTACGCATTTGAGCAACTTGATGTAGACAGACTGTTCTTTAAAACAGATGCACGAAATACTGCTTCACGGGCAAACATAGAACGAGTTGGCGCAATGTTTGAAGGCATCCTTCGCCACAACATGTATTCATCTGACGGAGCAAACGATGGTTACCGAGATTCGGCTTACTATTCAATACTTCACGACGAGTGGCCAGCCGCCAAAGCAAACCTGCTTGCACGACTCCGCGATTGATGCTCTGGGCTAGATTTGCCCTGTGACTTCGTCTGAAAAATTGCGCGTAGGCGAGGCAATCATTGATCTTCTCACTCGCGAGTATGAACTAGCCACCGTTTTCGGTATTCCAGGCGTTCACAACATTGAGCTCTTTCGCGGCCTGCACCGATCTGGTATTCGCGTTGTTGCACCTCGGCACGAACAAGGCGCTGGTTTCATGGCCGATGGATGGTCAATCGCAACCGGCAAACCGGGCGTGTGCGCACTCATCTCCGGTCCAGGACTCACCAATGCGATTACGCCAATCGCACAGGCGTTTCACGATTCGCGACCAATGCTCGTCCTTGCGAGTACCACGCCAACCAACGCGCTTGGCAAGAAGTTTGGTCCATTGCACGATCTTGATGATCAATCAGCAGTGGTTCGCACCGTAACCGCATTTAGCGAGACCGTTATCGATCCGACACAGTTACCGCACCTCATTGAGCGTGCATGGAATGTATTCACTTCAAGCCGACCACGGCCAGTGCACATTGCCATTCCCACCGATGTGTTGGAACAATTTGTAGAACCGTTTACTCGTGTGACAATTCAGTCGTCGCCACCACGGCCAAATGAAGCAGATGTTCAGCGTGCCGCACAATTGCTTGCAGGTGCAAGACGCCCCATGATCATCGTTGGTGGAGGTGCAGTTAAGGCAGGCGAAGCTCTCGCGCGTATCGCAATCGCAATTGACTCTCCCATCGTGCTTACAGGAAATGCAAAAGGCGTAGTTCCTTCAAGTCATCCTCTGTGCGCAGGTTCTTCACTCGTAATCCCACGCGTTCAAGACGAGATTGAGCAATCAGACGTGGTGTTGGTGGCAGGTTCGGAACTTTCCGACGCCGATTTATATAACGGTGGGCGTGCACTCAATTTTTCAGGAAAAGTAATACGCATAGACATCGACGCTGAACAAATGCAGCGTCGCACATCACCCGAAATTTCATTGCACGGTGACTCCCTTGTCGCACTTCAGGCACTTGATCAAGAACTCATCAGACTTGGTGTTTCATCAGCAAACAGTGGATCTGCTCGTGCAACAAACCTCCGTATGTCGGCACGTGCGGGAGTGCGTCAAGACCTTCTGCCCTGGATTGATGCGATGGAACAAATCATTCCCGAGGAAACAACTGTTGCCTTGGACTCCACACAACTTGCCTACGCCGTTCACACCGTTATGGCCTGCGACACGCCTCGCTCGTGGCTTGCACCATTTGGTTTCGGAACTCTTGGATGCGCACTTCCCATGGCAATTGGTGCAGCAATTGCAGATTCAACGAAACCTGTACTTGCAATTGTGGGCGACGGCGGTTGGCTTTTCACAGTTGCTGAAATGGCTGCAGCAATTGATGAAGGTGTCGACATCGTGGTCGTGTTGTGGGATAACCGCGGCTATGCACAAATTCGCGAATCATTTGACGATGTTCACGCACCCAGAATGGGTGTTGACGTTTCATCACATGATCCAACAGCGATCGCCCGCGGGTTCGGGTGGAATGCAGTGGATGTCAACACCATTGAGGCCTTTTCAATTGTTCTCGCAGAAGCTTTTGAGCATCGTGGCGCACACTTCATCCGCATCAGCGTTCAATAAGCCATGGCTCGGAGTCGATCTTTAGGAAAAAGTTTTCGGTCAGTTTGGCTTTCAGTCATGGTGTCAAGTGCTGGAGACGGCATGTTCCTCACAGCATTTCCATTGCTTGCCGCAATCCTCACGCGTGATCCCGTTCTTATTGCTGGTGTAACAATCGCATCGCGTTTGCCGTGGCTTGTGTTCTCATTATTTACCGGTGCTCTTGCAGATCGCATGGATCGGCGCAGGCTAATGATTGGAGCAGACCTCATTCGGTTTGTCATTGTCGGTTTGCTTGGTGCCGCAATTCTTACCGACACCGTAAACATTTGGATGCTGTATGCGTGCGCATTCCTGCTTGGTAGCTGCGAGACGCTGCACGTAAATGCAGCGCAGGGCCTGATTCCTGCAATTGTGAAATCTGACGACCTACTTGAAGCAAATGCGCGTTTCTCAAGTGGCCAAATTGTTGCAGCTCAATTCATTGGCCCACCATTAGGAGTGGCGATGTTCAATGCATCAAAAAGTCTTCCCTTTATTGCAGACGCCGTTACATTTGCTGGCTCTGCTGCACTTATTTCCACTGTTCCAAACGAACATGCGGTTACTCCACCAACTACGAAATTGCTTACAGACATTAAAGAAGGGCTTCGCTTTACACGCGACACCCTTTCGCTTCGACGACTGACCGAAATTCTTGCGGTCATCAATTTCTTTTACTTTGCCGCCAACTCACTTCTGGTGTTGTACAACGAAGACCTTCTCGGCGGTGGCAAGGCCACATTTACCGCATTATCCGTAGGTGCCGCATCCGGAACTGTTGCCAGCAGATTCTTCCTTGAGAAAATCACTAAACGCTTGGGAACTACTCGAACATTGCAGGTTTCTCTGTGGGCGTGGGCTATTGCAACTATTGGCTTGGCAATTGCCACAAATCCATATACCGCGATCATAAGTCATGTGATTCTTGGCATTGGTTCTGGATGGTGGATCGCGCTGAATACCACCCTTCGCCAAAAGCTCACACCAACACGCATGCTCGGACGCATGAATGCGGTTTCACGAACCATTACCTGGGGAATAGTTCCATTTGGAGCACTCTTTGGTGGTGTAGCCGGCCGAATTTTTGGATTACGTGGACCATTCCTCATCTCTGCTGTTGTGATGACAAGTTATGCACTGTTTTCCAAACGTTTACTTAAACCTGTTGACCATGCCATTCACCAGCAAGACATTCGTGCTTGACTGAGTTAATGCGCTTTCTCCCTTCACTAAACCCAACGCGCAAACGAATTCTTCTCTCCACTTGGGGACTATTCGCCGGACTCGCCTTATTGCTAGTGACGGCCGGTTTGTTCAGCACAATGGTCGGTATTCGCGCCGAGTTAAAACAACTTCCCACCATTGTCAGCGGAGGAATCACCACCGCGTATTACGCAGGCTTCCTTCTAGGTTCGTGGTACACATTGCGGGCACTTGCACAAGTTGGACACATTCGTGTGTACGCGGCACTTGCATCTCTCCTTAGTGCTTCAGTGCTTGTTAGCGGAGTTTTTGATTCACCCATTGTGTGGATCATCATGCGAGTGAGCACAGGTTTTTGCTACGCCGGGCTCTACGTGGTTGCCGAGTCTTGGCTGAATGGTCTTGCAGCAAATACATTTCGCGGTCGACTGCTTGCTGTCTACAACGTTGTAACGGTCGGTGCATATGGCGCGGGTCAGTTAATGGTCTTCAAATTTGATGCACGAAATCTCACCGGTTTTGCATTCGCAGCAATGATTGCTTCACTTGCTGTCATTCCGGTGTCCATGTCGGAACAAGCGGCAACGCCAAGTATCGAAAATCATGAACACATCACATTGAGAGAACTAGCACGGATTGTTCCGACAGGATTCGGTGCCATTTTGTTAGTTGGTCTTGCTCACGGCGGAATGCTCGGAATGGCCGTCATTTACGCCACTCGAGAAGACTTAAGCATCGGTCGCACAGGAGTGCTTGTGGCAGCTATCCAATTAGGGGGCATGGCCCTGACTTGGCCGATTTCCTCCGCCTCCGACGATATTGATCGTCGCATTATTGGATTGCTCATCACACTTGGTGCGATTGTCACGAGTATTGCAATGCTGTATCAACCAGCCAGCAGTATGTGGACCATTGTTTTGCTGTTCATCATCGGTGGCCTTAGCTTCCCGCTTTATGCAATTGCTAGTGCATATACAAATGATTGGGTTTCCCCCGAGCAAATGGGGGCTGCAGCATCGCAACTTGTGACGCTCTATGGCCTTGGAGCAATGATCGGACCACTACTTGCCGCACCATTTCTCGACATTCTTGGCACCAATGGATTTGCTTGGTCAATCATCACATTCCATTCGGCAGTAGCAGTTTTCCTTGTCTACCGAATTCGTGCATGGCATGCGCCAGTAACCACGAAGAAGTGGGACGACGTGTCATTCCACGGTCGTGCGTTCTTTGTTCCTGCAACCATTGCATCACTCGGCGTTACAACAAAGGCAAAGCCAAAAAACATTCAGCAATAACTAAGCCTTACGAGGCTTGCCAATCCTTACCGAAACGCCAGGCGAAAACATCACATGTGCTTCACCGGTTGGTGCAGGCAAACCGGCAGCCACAACCAAATGATCATTCAAGTAGACGATGTTGGCTTCATACAACTGCCACTGCTCGTGATCAACAGGTGCATACCGAAGCCTTCCACCGAAACCTTTTGAGTACAGCCCCCATCGTGCGGACAGAAAATGGGCAAGGTCACTTGGCTCTTTGATTTCCTCGCCAATATTCAGCTCAATTTGTGTTGACGATCGCGACGGCCAACGACGCTGCACTGTGGTGCACAAACGCTGACTATCTTTTTCATGCGATGCGCGACCCCAGCAATATGGAATGAAATACGTTGCGCGGGCCACAAATGCGGGTATCAACCTGTTCACATCAAGCGAGAAGAACCAAACGCCTGGCACACCGTTGCGCTTTACATACGTACGCACATTTACCTCTGGAAACGATCCGAAATATGGAACTGGCGGAATGAACGGAAACGAAATGTTGCGCATCGAAAATGGAATTAAGCCGACCCACGCACTGCCGTCAAATGTGTCGACTTCGAGTCCCTCGGGTAAAAGCGCCTGCACCTCTTGCGGGTCGTAACGCCAATGAATATAGGCCAGGTCACGCCATTGCTGCTTCATGACTGGATGCTTTACTGGTGCAGGGCAAACCACATGTGACACATAGAGAACCTTATGCACAGGAATAGCTGTCTGCACTGCTGTACGGTGAACTTATGGCCCGATACGTAACCACGATTAAGAGTTCAAAATCACCAGAAGAAGCATTCACTTATATGGCAGATTTGCGAAATTTTGCCGAGTGGGACAAGGGAGTTATGAAAGTTGAGCAAGTGAATGGCGATGGCGCAGGAATCGGAACAGTATTCGATGTCACGGTAAAGGGTATTGGCAATTCAACCTCAACGCTTCGCTATACCACTACCGAATTTGATGCTCCAAGAAATGTTCTGGTCAAAGGAGTAAACACGTTGTTCACCTCGGTCGACCGCGTAACAATCACGCCTACTCCTACCGGTTGCGAAGTTGTTTACGATGCAACACTTACTGCAAATTGGATCATTGCACCAATGAACCTGCTGCTAGGACGAGTGTTCAACAAAATTGGCGACACAGCTACACGCGGCTTGCGCAAGGTGCTCGCTTAATCACGGACAGCCAAGCCCATTCAAGTTCGCACATTCTCTACACAACCAAACAACACCTTCAGAAGTTTTCCACTCCGTTGCATAGGGCGATTCGCAGGATGCGCAGTGATGTTTTTCGCTTTCCATGCGATCACAGTAATCCGCCTACACTCTCTGCATGACAATTCAAGGTGTAACCACATATTTATGGTTTGATGACGAAGCTCTTGAGGCTGCCGAGTTCTACACATCACTATTCCCTAACAGCAAGATCAAAAATGTTTCGTACTACCAGGCCGGAGCACCAAAACCTGAGGGGTCTGTCTTAGTAGTCGAATTTGAAATCTTTGGTCGTGAATTCGGCGCACTCAACGGCGGTCCACAATTCCCCCACT
Source organism: bacterium (assembly GCA_029977615.1). Taxonomy (GTDB): domain Bacteria; phylum Actinomycetota; class Acidimicrobiia; order Acidimicrobiales; family Ilumatobacteraceae; genus UBA3006. The sequence continues at coordinate 12,234 of JAPOKO010000004.1, read as the reverse complement.
CAGAAGCTGTTTCATTTCAGGTGGCATGCGACACTCAAGAAGAAATCGACCGCATATGGAATGCACTGATCTCCAACGGAGGCGCTGAAAGCCAATGCGGATGGTGCAAGGACCGTTTTGGAGTGAGTTGGCAGGTAGTTGCAACTCAACTTGGCGAGCTTCTTGGCAGTGACGATCCAGTGAAATCAAAAAAGGCCTGGGAAGCAATGATGGAGATGACGAAAATCGTTATCGCAGATCTCAGTTAGCAAACACCACTTCAGCGGCGAGACTCGTTCCACCAGTTGCTCGCGGAGTTCGCTGCCAATTCCAGTAGAAATTCGTGTGGGCAATTATTTGTTCTGCTGTGAGAGGTGGTGTCGCCCATGTGCAGTCATCGGTTGTGTGAGCATCTGAAACCAATGTCGCGTTATAACCGCGAGCTACGGCACCGTGCAAGGTAGATCGGATACAAGCATCCGTTTGCGCGCCGCAAACCACCAGGCAATCGATTCCACGTTCTTGTAGCAATTCGGCCAAATTCGTGCCTTCAAACGAGTCGCCGAATTGCTTATGCACAACAGGTTCTCCATCTGCCGCGCGCAAATCTTCAACGTATGCCCAGCCATCGGTTCCCTTAACGAGTTCGTCGTCAGAATGCTGCACCCAAATCACTGGCACGCCTTCTTTTCGCGCACGATCAACCAGTCCAGAAATATTCGCTATCACCTCGTTACGCCGATAGGCATTTGCCACCACATCACGTTGCACGTCAATTACCAGCAATGCTGATTTCATGATCTGTTCTTTCTCAAAATGAAACAAAACTCGTTCTCTTCGGGGTCGAGCATTACTTGGAACCAATTAGTTTGCTCCTCTATGACACTTGCGACCTTTTTTGCTCCTAGAGCAACCGCTAGAGCCACAGCGTCATCAATGGATTCAACATCTATATCGAGATGAACACGATTCTTGACTGACTTCAGCTCGGGAACTTTTTGGAAACCCAAATATCCAAGACCAGGCACACCTGAAAGTGCCACCCACTCCGCAGTTTCCGTTCGAGTGTCAATGTCACCACCAAGAATCTGTTGCCAAAACTTGCTGAGCACGAGCGGATCGCTGCAATCCATAACTGCTGCAAGGAATTTTCCAATCGCCACAATGAAACCTTATCTAGCGAAATTTCAGTGCCAATTTGACTGACACCATGTCCCCAAGCGAAATACCTTCATCTTTTCGAACTGCATCTTTAAGCGGAACTGCATAGGTTCCGTTTTTTGCCCACAAAGAAGTATTAAAGGTCGTTGCGCCGATCTTGCCTGTTACCGGAATCATCCCCCAGCCATAGGTGACTGCCGATGCCAGTTCCTTTATTTCCTTCGCAATTTCCATTGGAACTGAAACAAAGTGATAGGGCGCTGGTCCGCGCCACTCCCACACCGTGCCAGAAAAAGAGAACTCCACTAGTCCAAATATTCGGCAGAATCTTTACGCGTGAGTAATACTGCGGATGGATTTGTTGCACGACGCGTACGGATACCAAAACGCTGCGCCAAATAGTTGGCAATAATTGCCGAAGCAATTCCTGCCACTCCGGCAGCTTGAGACTCCCATACGTCAGTTGCTGCGTACACACCACTTACCGCAAGAGCCAACAACGCATTGGGTGCGCTGGTCAACAGAATCTCAGGCACTTCGTCTTTAATGACCGACACCAGAACCCCGCCACCAACTGCCGACACCACACCAACAAATACAGCAGAGACAATCGGAAGGTCAGCTCGTAATGCATACGCAGTTCCGGTTACTGCAAATAGTCCAAGGGCCACTGAGTTCAATAACGCAACCAGTTGGTGAGCGCCCGAAATACGTCGACCAAACAAGAGAACTAAACCAATTCCCACAAGAACGGTGACGAGATACCACGGAGTGCGCAAACTCTCTACAGGAGTATTTCCAAGCAAGATGTCACGAATGAAGCCACCGCCTAAGCCCATCAAAACCGCAAAGGTTGAAAGTCCGACAATGTCCCAGTGGTGCTCATCGTCAGAAGATGCTCGCAACGCACCAACAACAGCGTTCACACCAACGGTGAGCAACGCAAGCCACAGTGGAGTTTGTGTGGCGAGGTCAGGAAGAATTTCTTGCATACAAGAAGTATTATCCATCCATGCTCTCGAACGATGGAGATCGCAGCAAGTTCTTCCCTGCAATTGAAAAGAAGCATGGTGAAAAGATCACCATTTGGATCAAACGCTTAAAAGAACTTGAAACCGATAAGTATCCTGAGCAGATTTCGTACCTGAAAGAGAATTACGGATTCAGCCAGGCGCACGCCAATGCCTTAGTCATGTATGTCAGGGGGTCCACCACATCAAAACGGTTTGACTCTCCTGCCATATTTTTCGCTGGACTGGAACCCAAAACAGCTAAAACCATGAAGGCTGTTTTCGCAGCGGTCACAGCAAAACATAAGGGCCTCGAATTAGTCATGGCCTGGAATCAACCCATGCTCCGCTTGGGCAAGGACTACGTGATTGGTATGTCGGTCTCTAAGAACCACATCACGATCAACCCGTTCAGCGTCGATGCCCTGAACAAAAACTTGAAGAAGCTCGAGCCCTACACAGTCAAAAAACACACCTTTCAGGTGCCGCTCGACTGGAAGGTTGATGCCACGCTCATTTCTTCACTGGCAAAACTACGAATCGCTGAAATCAAACCATCAAAAGGTTGATCCATAATACATGATATTGATATCATGTATTTGTGCCGAAAAAGTTAAAGGTTTCCGAGAGTTCTCCAAATTGGACATTTCTCTCAAATCACGCCCACGTGTTGGTGTGCGTTGCAAAAAATACAGATGTGCGCCTTAGCGAAGTTGCCGAATTAGTAGGCGTTCGAGAACGAACTGTGCACCGCATTGTTCACGAACTAATTGACGCTGGCTACATCTCTGTTACCAAAGTTGGTCGAACCAATGTCTATTCGGTTGACCTAGACAAACCGCTTCGCCACCCACTTGAAGCCGAGCACAACATTCACGCAATCGTTGCCCCTCTCTTGAAGAAAGCAAGACGCTCATGATTCTTTCCAGCATTCTTGTTGACAACATTTTGACGGCACCCGTAATTGCCTTTGTCATTGCGCTCATCGCCACACTCTTGCGATTTGATCTACGAATTCCAGACGCGCTGTATCCAATACTTTCAACTTTTCTACTTCTTGCAATTGGAATCAAAGGTGGAAAAGCTCTTTCAGAATCTTCTCCAGCTGAACTTTGGCAGCCGCTCTTGGCCGCAATTGCCATTGGCGTCATCACCCCACTCATCGCCTACGCGTTGTTCCGAAAAACTGCAAAACTCAACATCACGAATGCCGCTGCGTTGGCAGCTCATTACGGCTCAGTCTCAGCGGTGACTTTCACCGTATTGATATCAACTCTGGACTCACATGGCATCAGCTTTGAGGGATACGTTTCCGGACTGCTTGCAGTTCTTGAAATCGTTGGCATAGTTGTCGCACTGTTTCTCGCCCACAAATTCTCTGCCGGAACGGATTGGAAATCTGGTTTGTCTGAAGTTATTCGCGGAAAGAGCATTGCCTTTCTCGTTGCGGGCCTTCTCATCGGCCTGATTGTTGGGCCAGATCGTCTTGCGCCAACAGATCCATTGTTTGTTGGTCTTTTTTCTGGAGCACTGACATTGTTCCTTATTGAACTTGGAGCGATTGCCGCTAATCGTCTGCGGGATTTCAAAGGAGCTGGCATCCGTGTTCTGATTTTGGGAATTATTGTTCCATTGATCAACGGATCGATTGGAGCCGTGCTCGGTTCTGCAGCCGGAATGTCTGTTGGTGGTGTGGCAGTAATGGCAACACTTTCAGCAAGTGCTTCGTATATTGCAGCACCAGCGGCAATTCGAATTGCGCTCCCCGATGCAAGTCCAGGTATATATGTGACGGCCTCACTTGGCATCACGTTTCCATTCAACTTGATTGTTGGCATTCCGCTGTACATCGAAATAGCCAAGTTGATCGCGTAAAATTTCACCATGTTTCCAGTAGTGGACGATTTGCGTTCTATTGAATTTGGCACTCCTGGAAAAAGCCGGGAAACCTTGGTGAATTTCATCATCAACGGCAATAAGCGAGCAACTGCCGGATTAGCTGCTGATTACGAAAAAGAGGGTGAAGATGTTGAATTTGTGGGCGAATGTCTTGCCATGGTTGACAATGACGGCCAACACGTAGCGACACTCCAGGTAACTCGCGTAGACATCACACGATTTGCCGATGTGCCAGACGGGTTTGCTCTCGCCGAAGCCGAAGGTGATCTCAACGCCGCAGATTTCCGTGCAAGCCACATGGAGTATTGGACAAAAGTTGGAGAAACCGTCACCGATGACACGATGATCAACCAGATTTACTTCACGTTGCTCACACACCGCCTTCGTAATCTCAAATCGTCCGATGCCGAATGGATTTACACGGCCTGCCAGGACGAAGAAGTTCAACGTTGGACAAAAGTCCCACGCCCGTACACCCGCGAACATGCCGAATCGTTTATCAAAGACAAGAACGATGAATTTGCGGCTTGGGCAATCATTGATTCCCGCTCACAGAATCCGGTAGGCGTGATCGGAATTCACCATGTGATTAATGGCGTTGCAAGCATCGGCTATTGGGTAGCCCCTTGGGGCAGAAAATCTGGCGCTGCATCCACCGCACTGCGAATCATCCCTACGCTTGCGCGCAGAATTGGTAATGCTCACACCCTGCAGGCGACCATTGCTGAAACGAATGTCGCTTCGCGACGCACAGCAGAACGTGGCGGTTTTGCTTTGATCGGCAACTCCACAGAATCATGCCCAGACGGTTCATCTGTAATCGCAGGACTCACTTACCAGTTACAGATTTGAGCACTGCGTGACCACCTGGAAGCGAGACGTAGTTGCTGCCACGGAAAAGGCATTTCGCAATCAGGGAAACAAAACCAAGGCGGCAGGTGCTTTCGCGTATATGAAAGAAATTGCGCCATTTCTTGGAATTAGCGCACCAGACCGTCGTCGACTCACCAAAACAGAGTGGAAGAAACTTCGCACCCCTACTAGTGATGAGCTTGGTGATGCGGCGATAGCGCTGATGCGTTTACGCGAACGCGAGTACCACTATGCGGCATACGACTTAATCGAAACATTTATCGATGCAACTGATGAATACTTCCTTGCGGAGCATGTTGAAGAACTGCTACTTACAGCGCCGTGGTGGGACACGGTGGACGGATTAGTGAATGCTGCAGTAAGTCCGCTGTGCTACCGATACGACGCAACGGAAATAATTAACGACTGGTCGGATTCAGGAAACATATGGCTCATTCGGGCAGCGATTGGACACCAGCGGGGTTGGAAGCGAGAAACTGAAATTGAGCGAGTTTTCGAGATTTGCGATCAGCATTGGTCTAATCAGGAATTCTTCATTTCCAAAGCCATCGGCTGGGCTCTCCGTGATATCACACGAATAGATAAACGGTCAGTCGAACGTTTCTTAAAACAACACCCCACCAAAAACACCGTGGCAATACGTGAAGCTTTGCGTGGCATTAATCGGAATTAGCCGTTGACATAGAGAATCACTCTCTTATTTGAACTTCAGGTTTGCTCTTTTCATTGCATTGTCCAACTTTCTCATTGCATTAGGCCCAATTCCGTGAAGCCCAGAAATGTCATCTCTTTTTTTAGTTGAAAATTGTGAAAGCTTTGTCAGATTGGCATTGACGAGGGCCCTTCGCGCAGGAGCCGACAATCCTATTTTTCTCCATTCACCATCTCGATTGTGGTACCAATCCAAATCAACTTCACCGCGAACAACTGCACATTTACTCTCTGACACCTTTTTCATGTTTTGTGTCCAGCGATTACCAAATGACTGGCCCTGTGGCATGAAGCGCTTTGCCTTCCGCTCGTACACCACGCTGAACCATTTCTGCTGAAAGTTCTCGCCACAACGCTTTCAATCGATAGTGCGGAACTCGCGGAAAGAGATGATGCATTGCATGATGGTCGTGGCCGCGAATGAGCAAACCTGATCCACGAAACACTGCAACCCTTGTGTGGCGGTATCTGCTTGTTTCGTTGGCTGGGTGGTGTGGATACCAAGCAAAAATGAACATCAGCCACATCAATTGAATACGTGCTGGTAGCCACCACGTCAGTAAGGCCACTGCCCCATTACCAGTTGCGATGCAAGTCACAAGAACAGTCGTGGAGAGCAACCAGAAGCGAAGTTGAGATTTACCTTCCCTGTCACTTCCCTGCCCACTTTCAAAAAGACGCTGAAACTGTTTGGGCAAAAGAATGCGACTAGGACTTACTAAAGCAAAAACAGGGAGAAATGAATACAACATGGTCATTCCGTAAAACTTCTTTGGAAGTTCGGAGAGTTTTCCATCGGTGAAGTGATCTGGATCACGTTGTGGATCATTTGTGAAAGCATGATGGCGCATATGGCTTGCGCGATGTGAAGAAAAGTTAATTCCGGTAGGCACAGAACTTGCTATCCCTATTACTTCCTCTACCCATCGCCCCCGCGAACTCTTACCCCAAATATTTTTGTGTGCTGCTTCATGCATCGGCATGTAAAAGGTTGACGCAACGATTGAGTTGATCATGAGGCAGAGCCACAAAGGCATAAAGTCTGTTACCCCAGCAATGATCACTCCCACCCAGAGGACAGTAAAAAACAGAAATGTGAACACGATTCGATACTGAATTGGTCCCCAAAATTTTGCGGCAACGAGATTTTCGCTTCGCACTTGTTCATTCCTCAGTCGAGACTTTTCTGAGTCGTTTTCACTGGAAGCTTCCTGAATAAGCAGTTCTTCAAGTGACTCTGGTGCTGGGAATTCAGACATGAGCAGACAATACCTTCCGACTATTTCTTCGGCCTCACCGAAGCAAGCTCCCGCTGTTTCTCAGCAATCTGCCTGCGACGAACCGAAACCAGCTTGCGCACAAGCGATTTGGGCATTTTCTTTCCGATGGGAAATTTCAACGTTCCTTTACTCACTTTGCACCATTCGGGGTAACCGTCTAGTTCTTGGAGCACAGATCCACTGTGCGGAAAGTATGAGCAGTGACTCTTAAACCCATCGAATCCAGCAACCACATTGCCATCAATTTCAAACGCAGGCATGCCATAGCTCATGGTTTCCTTTGCATGAGGGACTACTGAACGAATGGTTTCGCGCAAATGCTGCAAAGTCTCAAGTTGAACACCGGAGAATTTCTTCAAATGTCGATCAATTTCTGAATGCGATGTTTTTTTGCTCACGAGATCTCCTCAAGCAATTCGCTACCGCAAAAGATCTAGGTGACTTATCAGCGTGCGAACAATTTGAAATACAAGCAATTCCGCGAGCATCACACACGAACTAAAAACCGCAAGCGGCCCAACTTGCTGAAAGACAGCGATAGTCAATAACCCGGAATACACCACAATTGCTACGCACAAAGTAACAACATTTAACCTTCTCAGTAAACGCGCGCTTGCAGCAGCACGTTCAATCATTGCTGTTCTATTACTCACGTTCTGATTCTACCGAGAACTCAATTACATGATTTCAAGCAGATTTGACCGCGGTAATGAAAAATTCTTAATCTAAATCGTGATGCGTTTCCTCTTTTCTGTAATTGCGAATAGGGATGGTGAGCAATTTGCTGAACCAGATGAAATGGAGGCGATTGACGCATTTAACGACAAGATTGAGGCAGCTGGCCAAAGAGTTACCGCAGTCGGCATAGCCGGATTAGATACAGCAGTTCTCTTTGATAACCGAAATGATCTCAATCACATTTCTCAGAGCCCTGCGATTGATTCCGAAATGTATATGGCTGGGTTTTGGATTATTGAGGCGGACGACGTAACAACCGCACACGCATTGGCTTTAGAGGCATCAAAGGCTTGTAACCGACTAATCGAAGTACGTCAAATATTCCACTGAATTAACCCACCTTTCGGCGTTCCATTTTTGGAATGCCTGGTGTTGTGTCGTTGATTGCCCAACTGATAATTACTTCAGGTGAAATTCGAAATTTCGGAGTTCCATCAGAATCATCTATGACTGCAGTGCCAATTATTTTGATTCCTCGTGGCGACCAAGGATTCATGGATGCAAGATCATCAATAACTACCGACACACGAGGGTTTGATTGAATGTTTTTATATCGAACGGTGTGCGTGATATCGAATCCCGCAGTGACAATTTCCGATCCATCAACTTCAAAAACGACTGGTGCAACATCTGGACGCCCGGACACGGAAGCAGATGCAAACCGCATTAACGGTTGAGATTTGAGATATTCCAATTCGGCAACTGTAAATGCGCTCATGAATTTGCTCCTGGCTTCCCTGGATCTGAAAGCGGAAACACATCAATGTCCCACCAGATTGCCATTGGTAGTGACTGAATAGTTGCAGTTGCTTCTTCAATATTGGCTGCATTCGTCTCAATGAAAACGGTGCCACGCGAAATCGTCGCTAAATGAATTGCTCCGATCTTTCCTGCAGCTTGAAGTTCGGCTGCTTTTGCTTGCTCTTCTGCAACAACTTCATACACATCGCTCATTTGAGTTCCTTGCTTAAACGTGCAGACAACCATGAACTTTTCCATTTTGGTTTCCTTTGATAGGGGCTAGTCGCTACAGCATGACACCTCAACCATGGTTGAGGTCAAGCACTACCCTTTCGGTATGTCACAAAGTTTGAAATCAAATGACCAGCTCCTCATTGGTCAAATTGCAGAGCGAAGTGGAATACCCATTTCGTCAATCCATTTTTACGAACGCGAGGGTCTCATCTTTAGTACGAGAAACGAGGGTAATCACCGTCAGTTTTCTCGTGACGTACTTCGTCGACTTGCTTTCATTCGTGCATCGCAGCGTGTAGGAATTCCGCTCACCACCATTAAAGACGCACTAGATGAACTTCCCAAAAAGCGAACACCCAAAGAGGGCGACTGGGAAAAACTAGGAAAAAAATGGCACAAAATACTTTCGGCACAAATTGATTACATGGAGCGGGTACGTGACGATCTCTCCACCTGCATCGGTTGTGGCTGTCTCTCGTTCCAACGATGTCAATTGGTGAACCCTGACGACACCATGTCTACAGAAGGTGCGGGACCTCGCCGATTGCTACCTGGAACTCCGCGACCCGACCGTGGTTAGTTAGACGCGCTTGTCTTTGGAAACCCCTCATGGTGCGAGGGAGTTCAAGATTCGACGAGTAACTGTCAAGCCCCGACGACCGCGAACCAACGACCTTCGTTATCTGGGAACGCGAACGACGCGATGCCCGAATGCTGGCCCAACTCGGTTGCTTGCACTCCCTTGGCAACAAGTGCGGCGCGGGTGGCGGCAAGGTCATTAACGCGAAACGCGATCGACGGAGTTGCAAGATCAAGCCCGTCGGGGTTGTCCTGCATCAGTGCAAGTGGAACCAACTCGAAAGAGAAGTCCTGATCAGCAAAACCAACCTGAACGATGGAGAATGGTCCAGCCTGTGTGCGGCCCTTCTCAACCATTCCAATTTGCTCGGTCCAGAAATGTAGGCAAGAGGCCTCGTCTGTCACATATAGCACCACATATCCGACCTTCATAAGTTCCCTCCTAAGTAAGGTGCAATTCTAAACATCACTGAGTGCGCTTCAGATCGGTGACGACGCCACGTTTGGTTTAGGCAACTCTAGAGAACGACTATTTACCAGTAACCCTGCATTAGTTCCGTAGACCAAGATGGCTGCCAAATGTCCCCGCGAGGACCGAACTCAACCATCCATGGCTTGATATCAATAACCGGAGTTCCATCAATTGCATCAAGTCCCGCAATACGAATCGTTGAATCCTTAACTTCAAGGATGCGACACACAGTTACGCCAAGTCGATTCGGCCGATCCTTTGCACGCTGAGCGAATATGCCTACTTCTGGCCAATTCTTATTGCCTCTGGGGTGTCGCGACATCTTTGAATCGTCCCAAGCAGCCTTGTCGAACGCATACACGACTATGCAATGAGAGAAGCTTGCGAGCCCCAATAACGATTGCCCATCAAATGGCGCAATCATCTCAATGCGGGAAGTCTCTTCATCCCACGAATCATCTTCTGGCGCGCTACGGGAACTTCGCACGGTTCCGACTGCACTGATTTCAAAATGATCACTCACATGACCACAGTAATCAGGAACGTTTCAAGTCGGTGACGACACCGCCGGCAACACGCACGATGTCATTCGGGTTCGCACCGAAGTTGTCGTTCCACGTTCCCGCCGCGGCCCACACCTCGTCGTACTGCAACAAGTCCGGATCAACGAACACGCGCAGTTGTGTGGTGTGACCGAAGGGGGGCACGCCACCGATTGCGTAGCGGTCGGATTCGAAACAGCCAATCGACCAGTTCGTTATCGGCCGCAAGCTACTGCGATGGCATCAATTACATGATGCCACTGAACGAACATGAGCAATGAAAGCCCAAACAGATACGCCACACTCATCGCGTTCATACGATCAGGCGACGATGTTTTTGGAACGGTCAGACTCTCGATGCGATCGAGAACTCCGTATGAAGCGATTCCCAGCGCAAAATGAGTATCTGAATGACCGAGAGCCACTTTCGCGATCGTGCGTGCTACGTGACGACTGTCGCCACATTGGTGGACAGCTGCCTGGTCAGCGATGCGTTCCAGAGAGAACCGCAGCCTCTTCGAAGAGAACGTGAGGAATGGGTTGAAGATTGCACAAATGCGTCCGACAAGAAGCAATCGATCGTGCCTGTTCGTGACATGTGCCATTTCATGAGCCACGACCACATCCAACTCGTTTTGGGTAAGTCCGCGGACGAGGCCTGCCGAGACGACGACTTTCGTTTTCGGACCGGGAAGCGCATAAGCATAAACGTCATTGTCAGGAACAATCATGATGCCGTCGCCGACTTGATTCCGGAGGCGTCTCTCACGGATCAAAATACGGCCAGATCTGACCGTTGATACCGCGAGAAAGACCAGGGCTGCAAGTCCAAGGAAGTTCCGGTCCATGATGTACATTTGGTTGCCCAACAACAGACGATGCAAAGCTGCACCCAGATCAGGAACGCCAAATAACCAAGTCACCGAGAGGTGAATGAGGATGGGAACCGAGGTGCACATCCCGAGCACCAAAATCACTATCGACATTCGGGCCGATGAAAGCGGCTGCGCTCGCCGCATGAACAACGATGCCACCTCGGTACAAACGACAAAGGCCACAAGCGGAAGCAGAAGTCTGATCATCAGACGTTTCCTTCGGACAACATTGCTCTCAGGGCTTCGCGATCCTTCTTTGAGAGCTTGCTCACAAACCCTGCCAGTAAAGTCTGATGATCAGGCGTCTCCTTCAGGAGTTTGAGCATCCGTCCGGCGTTCCAGTCTTCTTGCGATGTCGTTGCTTTGTATGCGAAGGATCGACCGATTGGTTGACGCACCACGAGTCCCTTTGCCGTGAGTCGTGTCAGAACGGTTGCGACGCTCGTGTAAGCAAGGTGTTCGGCTAGTCGCTCTTGAACTTCCGCTGGCTGCAAGGCATCATCGGCCGCCCACAAGATTCGGAGCACTTCCAGCTCGAGTTCGCCATCGCCCTTCTTGCGCATGCGAAAAGTGTATCTGCTGATAGTCTGTTTCTTCTACACTTTGTAGTAAACCAACAATGACTCAACCATTACGCCTCTCTAGCGCAGTCAGGCGCTTGATTTTGATGATTTTCTTGGCGATCGTCGGAGTCGGGTTCGTCGGGGGCGGAGTTGCCCTTGCACACAACTCTGCGACAGGTAGCTCACCATCGAATGGCGAGGTCTTGGCGACTTCACCGCCACAGTGGACGATGACATTCGCAAAGGCAGTTCCCATTACGTCCGCGTCTGGCGAGTTGGTGCGAGAAGACGGCGTCCGACGGACTCTGCCCACACCTCGACACGGAACGACCGATAACGTCATCGTCTTCGATCTACCTGCCGATATCAGCGGTCGTGTCACCGCACGGTGGCGACTGGTCGGTACGGACGGCCACGTCATCAGTGGTCGTGTCTCATTCTCCGTGCAAGCGACGTCTGCGCCGTCGTCGACGAGCTTGGCTGTTCCAGTTAATCCAGCCGATACGAGCACTCCCGCGTTGGCTGGCCAGCCCGACGGAGAAAATAGACCAGTCCCTGAACTCGTACGAACGCTCGT
>JAPOKO010000049.1 GCA_029977615.1 bacterium | reverse complement strand
GACTTCCAGTTGACAGTCGCGAATATGGAATTGGCGCGCAAATTCTTGCCGACCTTGGTGCTCGCGAACTTCGCCTCATGACCAACAACCCAGCCAAATATGGTGGCATTGCTGGATACGGCTTGAGCATTGTGGAGCGCGTTCCGCTCAGCATTGATCCAACACCAGAAAACGAGGCATATTTGCGCACTAAGCGTGAGCGCATGGGCCACGTTTTTGACTCATCAGACATTTCAGGAAAATAAGGAGAACATCATGACCACATTTGAAGGATCACAAGACGGCAAGGGACTACGCGTTGGAATTGTGTGCTCGCGATTCAACGAATTCATTGTTAGTGCTCTACTAGATGGCGCAAAGCGCGGACTCGCAAGCAATGGCGTTGCCGAATCTGATATCGACATCGCCTGGGTTCCAGGTGCATACGAAATTCCTGTGACAACAAAGGCAATGGCAGTAACTGGCCGTTACGACACGCTTGTCACACTTGGCGCAGTTATTCGAGGCGAGACCGCACACTTCGAATATGTGGCCGGCCCTGTTGCCGATTCCATCGCGCAGATTCAATTGGAGACAGGAATGCCAATTGGCTTCGCTGTGCTTACTGTCGAAAACATAGAACAAGCTGTGGAGCGCTCTGGTCCGGGTGCAGGAAACAAAGGTGAAGAGGCCGCAGTGGGGGCAATTGAAATGGCCAACGTACTAAAAGCCATTCGCGGAAAATAGTTACGCAGTTAAGAATTTGCTCTGCCTTAAGAGGCAATACCAGATTCTAAATATGGCTTGTCGCCAAGGATTGTTGCGCGATGCATCACTCGACGGTGCGGCATGTAGTCCGCAGTTGCATAATGCTGCGTGAGTCGGTTGTCCCAAAATGCAAGGTCGTACTGCTTCCACTTCCATCTCACGGTGAACTCGGGTTTAGACACATGCGATGTCAAATAGTTGAGAACCATTTCGCTCTCCCGGGTTGAGAGCTCCATAATTCGGGTAGTGAAGGAATAGTTAACAAAAATTCCGCGCTGCTTACTTACCGGGTGGGTTCGAACAACTGGATGCACCACTGGCGGGTTTTTCAATCGCGCGTTCTCGACCATTTTGCGAGTCTCTGGTGAGTTTCCATAACGCTCAATCGTGAACGACGCAGCAATGTCGTGTTCTGCAGTCAAGGTAAGGATGAATTCTTTAAACGAATCTGAAAGAGCCTCATAGGCAGCGATACCGCTTGCCCACAGCGTGTCTCCCCCGAACGGCGGCAACACTCGTGCTGAGAGCAATGCCCCAAGTGGAGGCTGTTCGATGAACGTCACATCTGTATGCCATTCATCACTATCTGGTGGATTCTTATCGTTCGTATCAAGCACAATTATTTCTTTGGCGTCACCAGAATTTGGGTAAATGGGATGTACATGTAATTCGCCAAATCGCTGCGCAAGATCTCGGTGCTGAACTGGAGTGAGCGGTTGATTCTCAAAGAACAAGACCTGATGCTCGACAAGATTTGCTGAAATTGCATCACGCAGGTCGTTGGATATGGGCTGGCAAAGATCTACGCCTGTCACTAGCGCCCCAAGGGCTGGCGAAATGCGTGTTACCTGCACACAAGAAAGAGTAGCGAACACAGTCTTCACTCCGATCAGCGAAATTTCGGTTCTCGTTCGACACTCTCCAGCACACATTGCCTGCAGGGCAACCGCCCGGCATAGGAAAGGCATCAATCATGGGCTTCTTGCTCAATTCGCTCGTTGCGGTCACGAGCCTGCTGACCGTCCATATTCCTCATCGCATTACGCCTCCAGTTTTTGAATCCCCACTCGAGGCCGTCAGCTACGTGATGTTTGATGTTGATTTCACCACCTTTACGCGTGAAAGGTTTTCCCTCAAACGTGCCTACCAACACCTCGATTGGACGACTGATGGATGCTCCGCACCAGTTGTTGGAAACGAAGGACGCTCCTTCAACTTCACACAGGCGTGTGTTCGACATGACTTTGGGTACCGCAACATCAAGAAGCTCGGCCAGTTCACCGAAGTGGTGCGCACGAAACTCGATGAACAATTTCATCGCGATTTGGAATCTTCGTGTTCATCACAAGTACGAACACGAAAAATTCGCTGTCTGATGTGGGCAGAAACGTTTTATGTTGCAGTTCGTGCAACTGGTGGCTAGCGCTTTATGCCCATTCTTTTAAGACCGCAATATTGATGAGTTGGTGGAGCATTTTCCCTGTTGCACCCCACACCGTCTCATCGTCTAAATGGAAAAAGTGAATCTGATATTGATTCGGCGGAGTTCCCCAGTGTTCTTCAACATAGGTGTCGTCACGCACCAGATCGGCAAGTGCAACAGAGAACACCCTGTCAACTTCAGCATTCACTGCACTCATTGACGGAGGTGTTTGCAAATATGCGAGCACAGGAACAATGTGACTATTGCTGACATACGTTGACAATGCGCTCATCTCGCCAATCACTTGCACATGCGACGGGTCAAGATTGATCTCTTCATAGGCTTCTCGAATAGCAGCCTGAACGAATGTCTCGCCCTCGTCTACTCGCCCACCAGGGAATGACACCTCCCCTTTGTGATTACTGAGCGATTTTGATCTGCGAGTAAGCACAACTTCTGGACCACTTGGGCCATCAAAAATGGGTACCAACACTGCGGATGCGCGTGAGCCTTCAGGCGGCGGCGATTGCACGAGCGTGTTGGTAAAGCGCTGCAGGCGCCCGAGTAAATCTGTTGTGTTACGAAGTGATGAGTGATCTAACCGTGCAAATGGATTAGTGGGGCGTACCCATACCGCAGCCGGCCGCGGAATACGTTGATCGCCGCCAGCGCGAACCATGTTGCGACTTTACGCTTGCGGAGTCCAGCCACTCGCAAGTAGCTGGCGAATTACTTCATCAAGACCAGCAGTCTTCAAGTTTGCAAGCGTCTTGCCTGGCTGTTCTTCGCCACGCTCCCAGGTTTCCCATGCTGTGCGAATTTTTTCAAGATCGGGTGCTGGTGTTGTGAAGCCCATATTCACAGCCTAACGACGAGGTTCTGTTTGCGCACCACGCTTCGCAAAGTTGGTGCCAAGAACAATGACACCAAGAACAACACCAACACCAAGCAGTGCAAGTCGGCCATTCGTTTCAATATCAGCCACAAATGACAACACCAGACAAGCGATGATGATGAGCCAATCAATTAGGCGATGCACTCCACGACTGATCCATTTGAACGCACTCAACAAACCGTCAGTCACCGCAGTGTTGACCAACATGATGAGCCCCATTGCGGCAGGAATTGTTGGCTCTTTCAACTGTGCCGACATCATGACAAGTCCGCCAGCGATGAAATACTCCACAAACTGGTGCATCCAGAACCCACGACCGTTACTTGCCATAGCTACACACACTAGGAGAGAAATGAAAATGCCTCGGGCTTTCGCCCGAGGCATTTCCGACTATTGGTAATTCGTTTGGGAAAACGATTTACATCATTCCCATTCCGCCACCTGGCATGCCGCCGCCTGCTGGTGCGCCATTCTTTTCTGGCTTATCAGCTACGAGGCATTCAGTGGTGATGACCAGTGCGGCAATTGATGCTGCGTTTTGCAACGCTGCACGAGTCACCTTGGCTGGGTCGATGATTCCGGCTTTCACCATGTCGACATATTCGCCAGTTGCAGCATTGAGACCAATGTTGCCCTTTTCTGACTCCACACGCTGGATGGCAACTGCGCCTTCCAAACCTGCGTTGTCGGCGATGTGACGACCAGGAGCCGTCAACGAGTCGTACACGCTGCGTGCACCAGTTGCTTCGTCACCCTTGAGGGATTCAACAACTTTGAGTACTGCTGGACGAGTGCGAATCAGTGCGGTACCGCCACCGGCGACCACGCCTTCTTCGATTGCTGCACGAGTTGCCGATACGGCGTCTTCAATGCGGTGCTTCTTTTCCTTCAGTTCAACTTCAGTTGCTGCGCCTACCTTGATGACTGCAACACCGCCAGCCAACTTGGCCAAGCGCTCTTGCAACTTCTCGCGGTCCCAATCGGAATCGGTGTTGTCGATTTCAGCCTTGATTTGGTTGATGCGGCCAGCCACTTCGTCTTTGGCGCCATGGCCGTCAACGATGGTGGTGTTGTCCTTGTTGATGATGACGCGCTTTGCACGGCCCAAAAGGTCGAGCGAAACGTTCTCCAACTTCAATCCAACTTCTTCGCTGATGACTTGTCCACCGGTAAGCACTGCCATGTCTTGCAACATTGCCTTGCGACGATCGCCGAAGCCAGGAGCCTTCACTGCGGTTGAGTTAAAGGTTCCGCGGATCTTGTTGACAACAAGTGTCGCAAGCGCTTCGCCTTCTACGTCTTCAGCAATGATGAGCAACGGGCGGCCGGTCTTCATGACGCCTTCGAG
>JAPOKO010000048.1 GCA_029977615.1 bacterium | reverse complement strand
ATTCGCCCCATCGCAATTGCAGCAGCACTTGCCCTCACCGTTTCTTCCTGCAGTAACTCAACTTCATCAAGCGACAAACTAGAGAATCCGCTCAATACCACAACAAATTTTGTTGTGAACCCTATTGAATGGAAACCCTGCGATGGCAGCACAAACACCGAAGTGGAATGCGGCAACATCGAAGTGCCGTTTGACTACACCGACCCAGAACAGGGTTCATTTGTTCTCTTTGTAAAAAAGCACAATGCAGCCAACCCTGTTGAGCGCATTGGTTCAATGATGGTGAACCCTGGTGGACCAGGGTTTGGCGGTAGTTCACTAGCCGACGACGCGCAGTATTACTTCAGTCAAGACCTCATTGACCGATTCGACATCATTGCGTGGGACCCTCGTGGCACCGGTGAATCAACACCAGCTGTTGATTGTGTGGACACCTTCGACGAATACTTCGGTTTAGATTCACCACCTGAAACTCCAGAAGAAAAGCAAGCACTCATTGATGCTTCGCAGGCCTTTAACGACAAGTGTGATGAAAACTCTGGAACCATCCTTCGGTACATCAGCACAAAAGCCAGCGCGCAAGACATCAATAGTTTGCGTTTGGCACTTGGTGAGGAGAAGATTTCGTACTTTGGCTTTTCCTATGGATCCGAGTTAGGAACGACCTGGGCAACGATGTTTCCTGAAACCGTTCGCGCGATTGTCGTCGATGGCGCCGTAGACCCAAATGCTTCATCTACCGAAGAAGGCATGAATCAAGCCAAGGGTTTTGAAGGTCAGCTTTCAACGTTTCTAAAACAGTGCAGTGCGAAGTCCACCTGTGAATTTCATAACGGTGGGGATGCCGAAGCAGCATTTGACAAGCTGGTGCTTGATATTGATGCAAAGCCATTAGAAGTATCAAAGGAGCGCACACCAGTAACCCAAGGCGTGTTGTTTACTGCTGTTGCCCAAGCAATGTATTCCGACTACTACTGGCCACAACTGAGTGAAGCACTGAGTGCCGCACAAAATGGCGACGGCAAAGGCATCTTGCAGTTGTACGACGACTACTACCAGCGCAAAGACGACGGCACGTATGGCAATGAGTTGGAAGCGTTCCTTGCTATTTCATGTCTCGATGATCCGGGCGCTTCCAGTGTTGAAGACGTTGACTCTCACATTGATGAGTTCATTGCCGCAGCACCACGACTTGGCGGCAACTTTGCTTACGGCTACTCGTGCGCGCTTTGGCCAGTAAAACAAGCAGCCAAAGTAACCATCACGGGTAAAGGTGCTGGTCCAATCGTTGTTGTGGGTACCACTGGCGACCCAGCCACCCCACTTGATTCCACTCGTAAAATGGCGTTAGGCCTGGAGCAAGGAATTCTCATCGTCGTTGATGCCAACCAGCACACCGGTTATGGTGCAAACAACTGTGTAGTGAAAGCAGTCGACGACTACTTGATCAAACTCGTAGTTCCCGCAAACGAAACCACCTGTAAGGGCTAGTAAATTAGGCCAAACTCACCAAGTCGAGCCACTCATTGCTGAAGTAGTCCACCTGGCCATCGGGCAGTAACAACACCTTCGTTGGTGAAAGTTGCTCCACGAATTCGGTGTCGTGACTGACCAAAATGATCGCGCCTTTCCAATTGGAAAGCGCGTCTGCGACCGACTGCCTGCTTGGTGGATCAAGGTTGTTCGTTGGTTCGTCCAACAGCAACAAGTTGTTGCGACCAACCATCAACATTGCCAGCGCCAGCTTGGTCTTTTCTCCGCCCGACAACGTTGCCGATTCTTGAAATACCTTCGAGCCTGACAAACCAAACATTCCCAACATGCCTCGCAATTGCGACTCGGTAAGACCGAGCGAAACAGGAGCGACTCTGCGCATGTGATCGATGAGTGAAGCCTGCGGGTCGAGGTTGTCGTGCTCCTGCGCGTAATACCCAGCGTTTACTTGGTACCCAAATTCGAATGAGCCGGAGTCGGGCATTGTTTCCTTTGCCAACATGCGCAACAGTGTTGTTTTTCCAGCGCCGTTTAACCCGAGCACCAACAATCGCTCGCCTTTACCTAAATCAAAACTGACCTTGTCAAAAATTGCCGGGCCACTGAACTTTTTTGACAATCCCTTTGCCTCAATAACCGTCATTCCACAATGTGGTGGTTCCGGAAATTTAACTTTCAGCACACGGTCGCCTTCGGACACTTCAACCTTGGTCTGTTCAATGCGAGCAATGCGCTTCTCAATGCTGTGCGCCATTGCAGCTTTTGTTGCCTTCGCGCCAAACCTGTCAACCACACCTTGCAATCGATCAATTTCTTTTTGTTGCGTTGCAGCTTTCTTTGCGAGTCGCGCTTCATCGGCTGCGCGTGAAGACTTATATTGCGAATACGTACCGCGATACTCAATCAGCTCACCAACAGAATCCTCTTGCGGTCGATCCAAGTGCAACACACGAGTAATCGCTTCGTCCAACAAGTCCAAGTCGTGGCTAATGACCAACAATGCTCCGCGATAATCGCGCATGAAACCGAGTAGCCATGTTTTCGCATCAACGTCCAAGTGGTTCGTCGGTTCGTCCAACAGCAACATGTCGCTACCGGCAAATAAAATTCGCGTGAGCTCCACACGTCTGCGCTCACCACCTGACAACACATGAATGGGCAAGTTCAAACGATCAGGTTTTAGCCCCAAACCTGCTGCAATTGATCGTGCTTCGCTTTCGGCCGCATATCCACCCTTTGATGCAAAGTCGTCTTCAGCCTTGCTGAACTTGGCAATGTTCTGCGTACTTGGCGACTCCTCCATGGTGAGCCGCAACTTCTCAATACGCGTCAGCTCTTCATCAATATTGCGGCCAGAAAGAATGTGCGAAATTGCAGAATGCTGCTCACGGGACCCCGGAATCTTTGGGTCTTGCGGCAAATAGCCAAAAGCTCCTTTGCGCAGAATCTTTCCACCATGAGGCTCAACTGCCCCACCAAGAACTTTGAACAGACTCGTTTTACCTGCTCCGTTGCGACCAACGATGCCCACTTTGTCTCGTGGCATCACCGAAAACGAAGCGTTTTCTACAACGAGACGGCCACCAACTTCAACAGAAATACCTTGAACTTGGAGCACCCATTCAGAGTGTCACCGCATATGCCTACACACAACCCGCAATTCAATGAATACACGGATTTACATGGCGGAAGGGGGGGGATTTGAACCCCCGAGAGGCTTGCACCCCTGACGGTTTTCGAGACCGTTCCATTCGTCCACTCTGGCACCCTTCCGTTTTGGAAGGCTATCGGCGCAAGTCGCCTGCTCGTTTGGGCTCAAAAAAGTTCTTCAACAACTCTGCAGATTCGTGTTGCAATACCCCATTAATCACAACTGGATTGTGGTTTATACGTGGATCAGCACACACGTTGTACAAACTTGATGTTGCTCCACCCTTTAGGTCTGCGGCACCGAAAACTAAAGTATGAATTCGAGCATTAATCAGTGCACCCGCGCACATGATGCATGGTTCCAATGTCACGACTAATGTGCACTCGTCTAAATGCCATGTTCCCAGTTTCGTCGCTGCGTCTCGTAGTGCAAGTACCTCTGCATGGGCAGTTGGATCGTTTAGAGCTTCGCGCTCATTATGTCGTGCGGCGATGATTTTGTCTTTATGAAGGACCACTGCACCAACTGGAACATCACCTGCCAAAGCTGCCAATTCAGCGTGGTCGAGCGCAACCCGCATCGCGGTTTCGAACTCGGTATTCATGGCGGAGGGGGTGGGATTCGAACCCACGGAGACTTGCGCCTCACACGCTTTCCAAGCGTGCCGATTCGGCCGCTCTCGCACCCCTCCCGGGATCGTGTGACGAAGGTTATCGGCACACCATGAACGCTTACTCAGCGATATCGTTACGACACGCTTCCGTCGAGTGAGGTGGCGGTCGGGTCCTGTGCAACGGACGCCCGAGAATCAGGTCAGGGTCGGAAGACAGCAGCCTTCATCGGAAACGTCTGAGTGCCGCAGACCGCCTGGCCGTCACTTCAGTCGGCGGAGGCGTTCTACTAATTGTGGAGCGCCAAGTTTTTCCGCCACCGCCTCGAAACGATCTGTTGGTCCGTTCCATTTCCAATTAGCGATTTCACCTACTTCAACGTCTTGCACCAAGGTGGCAAGTGTTTTGAACAGTTGCGCATCTGTGCGGTTGGTGCGAAGAGTGGTAGCGAGTTTTTCAGCGCCACGAACTGTGACACCGTCACTTACCCACTGTTCGTGATTGTCGGGAATGTTGTCGATGGTTCCGTATCGTGCAAGCACTGTTGAAGCACTTTTTGCACCCCAACCTTGCAGTCCAGGAAATCCGTCAGCCGAGTCGCCTACTAAGCCCAAATAGTCGGCAATAGAACTTGGACCAATGCCGAACTTTTCCTTCACTGCATCTTCATCAATGATCACGTTATTTCGACGGTCCATTTGCACCACCCGCTTACCCTGCACAACCTGGCCTAAGTCTTTATCAGGTGTAAGCACAAACACTTTGTGCACAGTGTGGTCTTCGCATGCCACACGCACAGCCGATGCCAGTGCATCGTCGGCTTCATACTTCTCCATTGCCCATACCGTTACGCCAAGTGCGCGAAGAGCGTCTTCCAAGATAGGGATCTGTTCAAGGAGAACTGGCTCCATGCCTTCGCTGGTTTTGTAACCGCTATACAAATCGTTGCGAAAACTTTCAATGACATGGTCAGTGGCAACACCAATGTGAGTTGCACCGTCTTGCAGCAACTGAATAGTGGAAGTGAGCACGCCAATGGTGCCGGCAAATGGTGGTGGCTGTGAATGCTTTGAGGCTTGGCCATAGTGCTGGCGATACAGCTCGTATGTTCCGTCTACTAAATGCACGTGCATGATGTGAACCTACCCGCCGAACAACACCACGACCATGGCGCCGATACATATATATGGTCCAAATGCGATGCGGGTGTTGCGGTTGGCTTTGCGGGTGATGAGTAGGAGTAGCGTGACTACCCCGCCAATGATGAAACCAAATGCCAGTCCCTGAAATACATAGGTGGCACCGAGGTAGCCAAGGAACATGGCGACAACTGCGGCAAGGCGAACATCGCCTGCGCCGATGCCGCGCTTTGATGCCAGTGACAGTGTCATGAATGT
>JAPOKO010000047.1 GCA_029977615.1 bacterium | reverse complement strand
AGCACCGCGGACACTTCAGCAGGAGTTGCTGCCTTTGCAGTGAGACGCACTTTGATGCCCTCCCATCCGCTTGCCAAAAACGCCAGCGTTGGATTGCCAAACTTTTCCAGTTCGTCAATCACGTCGAACAAACGCTCGTTCAGGCCGCTCTCGCTTTCACCCCAGGTGCGAAGCGTTCTGCTGGCAATGACCGATGCAGAACCTGATCGCTTCAATAAATCGGGAAGAATTCCGCGCTCAAACATTTCGTACAGCTCGTAAGGCACCCCAGGCACTGCGTAAATGACCTTGTCGCCAACTGGGCACACCAACCCAGGAGCCGTGCCACGGCGCTGCTCAATAATGCTGGCACCCTTTGGCACCATCGCTTGGCGCATGTTGATTTCAGGCATTCGACGATTGCGCGAGGCAAACATTTCAGAAATGACCATGCCAACTTCATCGTTGAACTGCAATTCAACACCCATCACTTCGGCAATGGCTTCGCGCGTAATGTCGTCGTGCGTTGGCCCAAGGCCGCCACAGATGATTACCGCGTCAGCATCTTCGAGGGTTGAACGAATAGCTTTCACCATGCGGCCTAAGTTGTCGCCAACCTTTACTTGCAAGCACGAATCAATTCCGGCTGCTGACAGTTGCTCGCCTATCCAAGACGAGTTGGTATCAACAATTTGTCCAAGCAACAGCTCCGTGCCAATGGCAACTACATCGCAACGCATTGCTTAGGCCTGCTTGCGAGCCTGTACAGCGACCGCGGCGTACTGTAAACCGCTGTACAACGTGAGTGCAGTGGCGATGACGAGAGAACCTTTTGCCAAATAGTTGTAGTCGGCTGCGCTCCACGGCAGCACTGAGAAACCCACCGCAACTTGTTGCGCAAATGTCTTGAACTTTGCCGCTTTACTTGCTGGAACACTGACGCCTTTTGCGCCAGCGAATACGCGATACAAACTGATGGCAATTTCTCGAGTGGCAATAATTCCCACCAACCACACGCTAAACATTCCACGATCAACCAACACGAACATTGCACCGAGCACACACACTTTGTCAGCAAGCGGGTCGAGAAATGCGCCGCTGCGAGTAACACCCTGTCTGCGGGCCAAGTTTCCGTCAATTAAATCGCTCAGGCACAACACGAACCACAATCCAGTTGCGGCCCACGAACCCACGTTGTCGTCAGGGATGATGGCAAACATCAGTGGCGATACCAGCAGCCTGCTAACGGTGATGGCGTTAGCCCACGTGCGAATTGCGTTTGGGTCAGTAGCCATGGTTTCTATTCTTCTCCATCGAACGCATCAGAATTTGCACCGTCTGCAAGCAAATCTGGACCCATAGCATCGGCAATGGTTACGTCGTAAAACTTGCCCACTTCAAGGTCATCGCTTACATACACCACACCGTCAATGGATGGCGCTTCGCGATGCGTGCGACCAATTCCCTTTTCATCTACCAATACATTCACGGTCTCGCCAATAAGGTCGTCGCGACGCGAAGCCGTAATGGCATCCTGCATTTCACGAAGCTCGGCAATGCGTTCATTCATCAGCGACTGATCAACATGATCTGGCTGAGTCATGGCGTGAGTTCCCTCTTCAGGGCTAAAGGTAAAGAATCCACACCAGTCCAACTGCGCTTCTTCAACGAACCGCAATAACTGATCGTGATCTTCTTCGGTTTCGCCCGGGTAGCCAACAATGAAATTGCTACGGAACGCAGCCTGCGGGCTGAGCGCGCGAATGTCTTCAATTCGCTTCAGGAAGCGATCGCCATCACCCCAACGGCGCATGCGTCGCAAATGTGGCTTACTCACATGTTGCAGTGAAAGGTCAAAGTACGGAACGTTGGTCTCCAACATTGCGTGAATCAGTTCGTCAGTGAGGTCGCTTGGGTATAGATACAACAAACGCGTCCGTGCAACTCGCTTAGTAACGGCCTGTACCAACGGAACAATTGAACCCGCACCAAGTTCGCTCGGGCGATCTTTGCCGTAACTGGCGAGGTCTTGAGCAATCAATACAATCTCTTGTGCTTCTAGTTCATCTACTTCGCGCAAAATCTGATCAATGTCACGACTGCGCTGCGGTCCGCGGAACGAAGGAATTGCACAGAACCCGCAGTTGCGGTCGCAACCTTCGGCGATTTTTACGTACGCCCATGGCGCTGTCGACTTTGGTCGCGGCAAGTTCAACAAGTCAAACGATGGAATTGGTGCATTTGACACCGCAATTGGCTTTTTGCCGAACTGCACCGGAACCCCAAAGCCGGCAACTTGGTCAACTTCTGGCAATGCATCTGCGAGTTCTTGACCGTACCGCTCAGCCATGCAACCTGTCACCACAATGCGCGCACCATCTTTGCGCTGCGACTCAAGCGCGAGCACCGTGTCAATGCTTTCCCTGCGCGCATCTTCAATAAACGCGCACGTATTCACCACTACTACGTCGGCAAGTGATGGATCGTCAGTCGCAACTAAGCCATCGGCAAGCAGCGTGCCCCTGATTTTGTCGGAGTCGACATCATTCTTTGGACAGCCCAACGTCTCGATGTAAAAACGTTGCTGCACAGTAAAACAGCCTACCTGTAAGGGCTGTTTAGAAGTTGAGTTTCAACCCTTTGTACGGCCACGGCATTGACACCAAACGACCTGTTCCCGACAACGTGATGTACGCCGTTTTGAAATCTGGGCCACCGAAACAAATATTGGTGGTAAATGGATCGCCAGTGAGGATTTGCTCAAGCACTTCGCCCTTCGGTGAAATGACGGTTATTCCTGCAGTTTGCAATCCGAGTGTTGCAACACACACGTTGCCATCGCCATCGACAGCGAGTGAGTCAAACAACTGCACTCCTGGCAGTCCGCATAAGCACAGCGACGGATCAATCGGGCTGAATGGCGCAGTCTCACCTGGCGCAGTTATTGCTAAATGGAATACCCGGCCTGTGTGGGTTTCAGCCCAGTACAGCGTGTTGCCATCTGGAGAGAGACCAATGCCGTTTGGTGAGTCTGTTGGAAACACCACTTCCTTAATCATGGAGCCGTCAATTTTTGCGTAGTAGATACCGCTCAAGTCTGCGTGTCGGCCGTGACGAATGCCGTGATCGGTAAACCACATTCCACCGTGTGCATCGAACACGATGTCATTTGGCCCACGCAACTTGTTGCCATTGCATTCGGTGTACAGAACTTTCAGTTCACCAGTTTCCATGTCGTATCGCTGAATGCGACCGCCAATGTAATCAGCTTCAACCATTGGTCCCGGAAACGTGAGGCCAAGAAAATCCACTTCGCTAAACGAACCGCCATTGTTGCATATGTACAAACCGCAATCTGGTCCGAATGCAATTCCGTTTGGTCCACCAGGAACGTCGGCAACCTTTTCTTTCGTGCCGTCTGGCTTCACTCGCGTGATTTGTTTGCCAAACATTTCAACAAGAATCACGCTGCCATCAGGCATAGCAATTGGACCTTCAGGAAAACGGAGACCAGATGCAACTTCAGTAAATTCAGCCATGGGCAAACATTACGCCTTTTTTGAATAGCAAATTTACGGGTCTAACTACCCATCTGCAGTTGTTCAAGCTCTTCAACGGTCATGAGCACCTCTCGAGGGCGTGAACCTTCGCTTGGGCCTACAACACCGCGAGATTCGAGCAAATCCATAATGCGACCTGCGCGGGCAAAGCCGATTTTCAGTTTGCGCTGCAACATCGAAGTCGATCCCTGCGCACTACGCACCACTAGATCCATAGCCTGACGCAACAATTCGTCGTCATCGGCGTCTCCAGTAGTTCCACCAAACAGGCTGTCGCTCGCATTGCCGCCAGCTCCTTCGCCATCAACACCCGACACGTACACCACTTCGGGTGCCTGCCTACGCCAGTGGGCCACTACTTTGCGCACTTCGCTTTCGTCCACCCATGCCGACTGCACACGCTGGGCAACGGAGGTGTTTCCTGGCAACAACAACATGTCGCCCTTACCAATCAGTTTTTCTGCACCAGGTTGATCGAGGATTACTCGACTATCGGTAAGGCTGGACACCGCAAACGCCATACGCGCAGGAATGTTGGCCTTAATAACACCGGTGATGACGTTGACGCTTGGACGCTGCGTAGCAACGATGAGGTGAATACCAACCGCACGTGCCTTCTGAGCAATACGCGTGATGCAGTCTTCAACATCGCGCGCAGCAACCATCATCAGGTCGTTCAACTCGTCTACCACGATCAAGATGAATGGCATGCGCTCAAACGACTTCTCGGCACCTTCTTCACCTTCCAATTCGCCACGGTCGTATGCCGCGTTAAATCCGGTGATGTCACGGAAGCCAGCTTCAACCAAAAGGTCGTAACGACGTTCCATTTCCTTCACTGCCCAACCGAGCGCGTTCGCCGCTTTCTTTGGGTTGGTTACTGGAGGCGTAAGAAGGTGTGGAAGGCGTGCATATTGCGCCATTTCAACTTGCTTTGGGTCGATCAAAATCATTCGTACCTGCTCTGGTGTTGAACGCATGAGCACAGAGGTAATAATGCAGTTAATTGCACTCGACTTACCAGCACCGGTGGTTCCTGCAACAAGCATGTGCGGTGTAGTGGAAATGTTTAAGAACACTGAGCGCCCTGCGATGTCTTTACCCACACCTACATCGAGTGGATGCATTGCTGTACGTGCTTCTGTCGACACCATGAGGTCGCCGAGTGACACCAATTCGCGCTGTGCGTTTGGTACCTCAATACCAATAGCCGACTTACCAGGAATTGGCGCAAGAATTCGCACGTCTGTTGCAGCCATGGTGTACGCAATGTCTTTTGACAGCGATGTAACTTTCGCAACCTTCACACCGCCACCAAGGGACAACTCGTAACGAGTAACCGTCGGGCCTCGTGTGTAGTCCACAAGCTCAGTTTCTACGTTGTGTTCCTTCAACGCATTCACCAAAATTTCGCCACGCTCTTCTGTTGCCTTTACATCAGCTTTTTCATGACGGGTAATGGTGAGTAAATCCAGGTTCGGCAGCGTCCAAACGCTTGGTTTTGCGCCAGGACCGAGTGGCATCTGCTGCGGCGCAGCTTTTTCAATTTTTGCAGCAGAAGGGTTTGCCGAAGAGGTAACCACCGGCTTGTCTTTCAACAGAGGTTTGCGTGCGCGTCGTGGCTTTTCCTCTACCTCTTCCTCTTCCTCTTCCTCAACTTCTTCTTGCGCTACCGCTTTGCGCTTGCTACGCTTCGGTGCTTCATCTAGATCAATGTCGTAA
>JAPOKO010000046.1 GCA_029977615.1 bacterium | reverse complement strand
TGGCGAATTTCGCCACCAAGACCAACTTCGCCACACACCACTAAATCACCAGGTGCAGGTGTGTTAGTTGCAGCTGAAACCAGAGCCAAACATAAACCAAGGTCGCTGCCAGGGTCGTTCAGTTTTACTCCACCAACGACCGATGCATATACCTCGTGTTGCGACAGGCTGATGCGTGCGCGACGCTCGAGCACCGCAAGCAACATTGCCAAACGACCTGGGTCGAGGCCTTGTGCGCTGCGGCGCGCAGGAGCATTGCCCGATGTTGCATTGGTAAGTGCCTGCACTTCAACGAGCAATGGCCGTTGACCTTCAAGTGTTGGCACCACAACTGAACCCGGCGTGCCGGGCCTGCGGTCGGCCAAAAACATTTTGCTGGCATCGGGAACACCAACTAAACCAAGTTCGGTCATTTCAAACAAGCCAAGTTCACTGGTTGAACCAAAGCGATGTTTCACCGCACGCATAATGCGCAATGCGTGATGTCGTTCGCCTTCAAATGACAGCACAGTGTCGACAACGTGTTCAAGCACGCGAGGCCCAGCAAGACCACCTTCTTTGGTGACGTGTCCAACCAAAATGGTGGGAATGTTGCGACGCTTAGCTTCTTGCACTAATCGGTGCGCGCAACCGCGAACCTGCACCACCGAACCTGGTGCGGAACCAAGTGCGGGGTCGGCAACGGCCTGAATACTGTCAATCACAATCAGCTCGGGTTTCACCTTGTCGATTGCAGAAACGATGTTGGTAATGGATGCTTCTGACAACAACCAGAGATCATCGCGTAGTGCATGCAAACGCTCGGCACGCATGCGAACTTGTTGCGCGCTTTCTTCTGCGGTGACATACAACGACTTATTCGGCCACGACGATAACAACTGAAGTAGCAGCGTGGACTTGCCAATGCCTGGTTCGCCGCCAACGAGTGTGACTGAACCAGGAACGAGGCCACCATCGAGCACGCGGTCGAGTTCAGATATTCCAGTTGGCATTGGCTTGGCTACTGCAGCATCAAGTTGGTTAATCGGTTGCGCTTCACCGGGTGGAACTAGGGCCATTCCTGCAGCAAGCGTGGTGACTTCGTTTGGGTCTTCGACGTCTTCAACGAGTGAGTTCCAAGCTCCGCACGAGTCGCATTTGCCAGCCCATTTGTGATGGCTTGCGCCACAATCTCCGCAGTTGTACACCGTGCGCATCTTTGCCATGCGCGAAACTTTAGGCGGTGGGTGTTCGTTTCGAACGGCGGAAGCGGGTGAAGAATACGAATCCGCTGAATCCAGCCATCAGGATGAGCCACGCGACAAGCAACCAGAACAGCACCGGTGAGAAAATACGGGCGATTGTTGAGGCAACTGCGGTGTTTTCAGTAACTGCTGATATGTCTTGCGAACTGCCATCGAATGCCACATTCCAGGTGATGGCGTCGATGCCATCTGGGGTGCCATTAGTAGATAACACCTTGCCTGGCAGTCGTGTAAGAAACGTCATGCTGACCGCTTGGCCAATGTCTTGATTCGAGTCGACGAGCGCTTGTTTATATGGTGCTCCACCGATGAGCGAAAGCAGTTTCCCGTCAGCAAATGCGTTCATTCCGCCATTTACTTCAAGCATTCCGTTCAGAGTGAAAGTTGAATCGGTGTCTTTGCCGTCACGTGACAGCGACATGTTTTTGAAAGGACCATAATCTCCGCTGAGTTGGTTCAGCAGAGTTGTGGCTTCCTGCGGATTATTGAAATGATGCGACACACGCACCTGAAGTCCGCCAGTTTCGGTTGCTGCCACATCGGAGACTTTCCAACCGGCAGCTTTTGCGTCTTCAAAGCTGAGGTCACCTTCAATGCCAGGGTTGTTGGCAACAATTTCGGCATCAACTGTGGTTACTAGTGCGACATTGCCTGAACCATTTGGTTTCACCGTCAGTGTGACCACATTGTCAACGCGACATGCACCAAGTAGAACAACTGTAAGAAGCAAACCAATGAGTGATCGCGTGCGACCAACTACATGCTTACTGCTCACGTGCGAGTTCACTCAGGTGAAGAAGCGGTGCCTTCGCCGGCACCTGCAAGTTCAACTGCCGATGGCGGCTTAAAGCCTTCAACCGCAGAGAACGTCATGCGTTGTTCGCCTTCGTTCTCTGGGTCTGGTTCAGTTGCAACAACCACAATCTGACCTGCGGTGAATTGCTTGTTCAACAACTTTTCCGATAGCGGATCTTCAATGAGTCGTTGCAATGCACGACGCAATGGGCGAGCACCAAGTTGTGGGTCGTAGCCACGCTTTGACAGCAATTCTTTTGCCGACTGCGTGAGTTCGAGACCAATTCCCAAACCTTCCAGCTGACCAATGAGACGCTTGCTCATGAGGTCAACCATTTGCACAACTTCTTCCATGCCAAGTTCGTGGAACACGATCACTTCGTCAATACGGTTCAAGAACTCTGGACGGAAGTGGCCCTTCAACGCCTCGTTTACCTTGTCGCGCATACGTGCATACGACATTGCTTCATCGTTCTTGCCGAAACCAACATTTGACTTGCGTAAATCTTGTGTTCCCAAGTTCGACGTCATGATGAGCACGGTATTGCGGAAGTCGGTGCTGCGACCCTGAGCGTCTGTCAAACGACCTTCCTCAAGAATCTGCAACAGCGTATTGAATACGTCTGGGTGAGCCTTTTCGATTTCGTCGAACAGCACCACCGAGAACGGTTTGCGTCGAACCGCCTCTGTTAACTGACCGCCTTCTTCGTAACCCACATATCCAGGAGGCGAACCAACTAAGCGGCTAACCGTGTGCTTTTCCATATATTCCGACATGTCGAGCGAAATGAGTGCTTCGTCGTCGCCGAACAA
This sequence comes from bacterium, assembly GCA_029977615.1. GTDB lineage: Bacteria > Actinomycetota > Acidimicrobiia > Acidimicrobiales > Ilumatobacteraceae > UBA3006. The sequence goes on along the minus strand of JAPOKO010000046.1, from coordinate 3,062 downwards.
GAAGTTGGCAAGTGTCTTGGCCAATTCGGTTTTACCAACTCCGGTTGGGCCCAAGAAAATGAACGAACCGCTTGGACGCTTTGGATCTTTCAAACCTGCACGCGTACGACGAATGCTCTGACTTACTGCCTTAATTGCATCTTCTTGAGAAATGATGCGCTTGTGCAGTTCGGCTTCCATGTTCAACAACTTGGCGGTTTCTTCTTCCGTCAACTTGTACACCGGAATACCGGTCCAAATGCTGAGCACTTCCGCAATGGCTTCCTCGTCAACCTCGTCAAACAAGTCAATGCCACTTGCTTTTACGTCGGCTTCCTTCGCTGTGCGCTCTTCAAGCAACGCACGCTCTTGGTCGCGCAAACGGCCAGCCTCTTCAAAGCGTTGTTCTTCTACGGCTTTTTTCTTGGCTTCCTGCACGTCGTTGATCTTGTTTTCAATTTCTTTCAAATCCGGAGGAGTGGCCATGCGCTTAATACGCAAACGGCTTCCAGCTTCGTCAATGAGGTCAATTGCCTTGTCTGGCAAATGACGATCGGCAATGTAGCGGTCGGCCAAGTTTGCAGCAGCAACCAATGCCTGATCGGTGATGGTGACGCGGTGGTGCTGTTCGTACTTGTCGCGAATGCCTTTCAAAATTTCGATGGTGTGCGCAACTTCTGGTTCTTCAACTTTTACTGGTTGAAAGCGGCGTTCGAGAGCAGCATCTTTTTCAAAGTGCTTGCGGAACTCATCGGTTGTTGTTGCACCGATGGTCTGCAATTCGCCACGAGCAAGCATTGGCTTCAAAATTGAAGCGGCATCGATTGCGCCTTCTGCGGCACCTGCACCAACAAGTGTGTGAATTTCGTCGATGAACAAAATAATGTCACCGCGGGTTTTGATTTCTTTCAACACTTTCTTCAAGCGCTCTTCGAAGTCTCCGCGGTAACGGCTACCTGCAACAAGTGCTCCAAGGTCGAGTGTGTACAACTGTTTGCCAGTCAATGTTTCTGGCACGTCGTTACGCACAATCTTTTGTGCAAGTCCTTCAACGATTGCTGTTTTACCAACGCCTGGCTCACCAATGAGAATTGGGTTGTTCTTGGTGCGACGCGAAAGAATTTGCATGACGCGTTCCATTTCGCGCTGACGACCAATTACTGGGTCGAGCTTGTTGTCTTTTGCCAACTGCGTGAGGTTGCGACCGAACTGATCAAGAATTTGGCTGCCACCTTTTTCTTGTGGCTCGTCTTTTGCCCCGGCAGGTGCGCCTTCTGCTTTGCCGGAAGGACCCTGATAACCAGACAACAACTGAATCACTTGTTGACGAACACGACTGAGGTCGGCTCCAAGCTTGACCAATACTTGTGCGGCTACGCCCTCGCCTTCGCGAATGAGTCCAAGCAGAATGTGTTCGGTACCGATGTAGTTGTGGCCAAGTTGCAATGCTTCGCGCAATGAGAGCTCAAGAACTTTTTTGGCGCGTGGAGTAAATGGAATATGACCAGATGGCGATGAACCACCCTGACCGATGATTTCTTCAACCTGAGCACGCACAGCTTCAAGTGAAATGTTGAGCGACTCAAGTGCTTTGGCGGCTACGCCTTCACCCTCGTGAATGAGCCCGAGCAAGATGTGCTCCGTGCCGATGTACGAATGATTAAGCAGGCGGGCTTCTTCTTGAGCCAGCACAACGACCCTTCGGGCCCTATCGGTAAACCGTTCAAACACTGGATAGACCGCCTTTTTTCTCGCTGCGAACCTTTGCTGAAGTGTACCTGTGGGGGGTGACGCCTTCCTGTTGTACTTGACACACGCACAAAAAAGTCCGGGCTGTGAGGCAAGGAAATTGAGGGTTTTCTCGCACCTTCGTTCGCCGTTTCACAAGCCATCATGCCTAGCCTTAATTGCATGGCCGTTGCCTCGCCACTCCTCGAATTGTCGCAAATGGATGCCGACCGCGACCGCGTGGAAGCCGCCATGTTGCATGCAGTTCGTACGCGTGACGCCTATCTCACACAAATTGCAAGTCACCTGATTGTTGCTGGTGGAAAACGTTTGCGTCCGGTCATGACCATTGCTGCGGCAAAGGTCGGAAGTTCCGAACCGGTGTCCGACAACGTGATTCTGGGCGGAATTTCTTGCGAACTCGTACATCTTGGGTCGTTGTACCACGATGACGTCATGGACGAAGGTGTCATTCGTCGTGGCGTGGAAACCGTGAATGCAAAGTGGGGCAACCTGCAGGCCATTTTGGCCGGTGACTTTTTGTTGGCCCGTGCATCAGAGATTGCTGCTGGTTTGGGCAATGACATTGCAGGGTTGTTGGCACGCACCATTAGCCAATTGTGCGAAGGTCAAATTGAAGAACTGCGCTTTACCTACAACGTGTTGCGCACCATTCCTTCCTATTTGTTGAGCATTGAAGGAAAGACTGCTTCGTTGTATTCAACTGCAGCGCGCATTGGCGGGCTTGTTGCTGGTCACGACGCAGTAGTGGTTGATGCGCTCACCAATTACGGAACATCGTTTGGCATGTTGTTTCAAATTATTGATGACATTTTGGATTTAACTGCAACCGATGAAGAATTGGGCAAGCCGTCAGGTCACGACATGGAAGAAGGCGTGTACACGCTTCCGGTCATGCTCACGCTTGCTAATGGCGGTAACTCTGCAGACGAATTGCGCGACTTGCTGGGTAAACCACTTTCGCAATCCGAACGACTTCGCGCACTTGAAATTGTGCGCACAGGCGATGGCGTGCAACGTGCAATCGAAACAGCAAAGAGCTATGTGCAGCTTGCTGAATCAGAGTGCAATCGCATGCCGCAAGGCGAAGCAACTGATGCGTTGCGTGCGGCGCCAGGCGCGTTGCTTAGCTCCGTAATTCGCTAACTGCGTTTGCTGCGGCAAGCCCCGACAGTGCAGCTCCTTCAACCTTTGGACCACCCATTGCATTTGGGTAATGACAAATTTTAGTAAATCCAGATATATTATGTGAATACGTAATTGGGCAAATGGAAGTTGCTCTAACTGTTAATGCAGCTGGTCCACCAGCACCATCATAATAACATACTTTTGTG
>JAPOKO010000045.1 GCA_029977615.1 bacterium | reverse complement strand
TGAATGGGCTAAGCCTACGGGTGGCTAAAGAGCCGCGTCAAGCCACGTGCCTCAAGTTTCCTTGGTATATCAGTGCTAACTGTTGCTAGCAAACAGTTGATTGATTACGTGGATTTACTTCTGTTGCGTGACGCGTAATTGATCAAGCGGTATGTGGCAACGCATGAAGTGACCAGGCTCAACTTCCTTGAGTTCTGGTTCCACGGTGGTGCACAAACCTTCTACGCCACTGCCAGCCATGCGCGGGCAGCGTGGGTTCAGCACGCAACCAGTTGGTGGGTTTGCAGGGCTTGGAACATCGCCTTCCAAGCGAATGCGCACGCGTTGTGAGCCGTCAATTGCTGGAACACTCGATACCAGCGCTTCGGTATATGGATGGTGTGGCCCGTTGAATACGGTTTCTGCGTTTCCGAGTTCCATCACACGACCCAGATACAGGACTGCGATTCTGTCGCTGATGTAACGGACTACGCCGAGGTCGTGCGAAATGAACAGGTAACTGGTGTCGTCTTGCTTTTGCAGGTCAACGAGCAAATTCAAGATTGTTGCTTGCACGGATACGTCTAGCGCTGAGGTTGGTTCGTCGCACACCACGAGGTTTGGTGAACCAGCGAACGCACGCGAGATGGCGACGCGCTGCTTCAATCCACCGGAAAGCTGTACTGGGCGAGCGTTGTGCAGCGATGCATCAACGCGCATTCCAGAAAGCAATTCGTGTGCACGATTGTCTGATTCTGTGCGATTAAAGCCGGAGAGTCTTTCAACAGCACGCGAAACAATGCGTGTCACACTGTGGCGACGGTTAAGCGCTTGGTCTGGGTTCTGGAACACAATTTGCAATGCTCCAACATCTTCGACAGCACGCTTATTCAGGGCACGTGCAAGTTTTTTGCCACTCAGTGTCATCACGCTCGTTGACTCTGCGCTGGTAAGACCAAGAATCATTTTTGCAATGGTGGTTTTTCCTGATCCAGATTCACCTACTAATCCGAGGGTTTCGCCTGGCTTAACGAATAGCGATACATCGTTAACAACCTGAACCTTGTTTCCATCTTGTGTGAAAATCTTTGACAAGTTAGTGATGTTCAGCAAATCACCTTCTGGTGCTGGGCGCTTGCTTGGATTGGAAAGACCTTGTGAAGCACCTTCAATGTTGCGTGGCATTGACGGAGCTTTGTCGTGGTGGAAACAACGTGCAACATGCGAAGGACTCACCGTAACCATCTCTGGTTTTTCGGTTCGGCAACGATCATCGGCAAGCGAGCAGCGTGATGCAAATACGCAGCCATCAAAATGCAATCCCAGTGATGGAGGTGAACCTGGAATGGTTTCCAGTCGGTCAGTGTTCTTATGCAATCCACCGCGTGGAATACACCGAAGCAGACCAACGGTGTAAGGGTGTTGCGGGTTGGAAAGAATGTCCTCCGTTGTTCCTTGCTCAACAAGGGCGCCTGCGTACAAGACACCAACACGGTCACACATGTGGCGGATCACGCCGAGGTTGTGTGAAATGAATAGAACAGCCGTACCGGTTTCGCGGCGGAGTTCACGCACTAAGTCAAGAACCTCTGCCTCAACAGTTGCATCGAGTCCCGTTGTTGGCTCGTCCATAACCAGTAGGCGAGGGTTGGATGCAAGTGCCATCGCGATAACAACGCGCTGCGCCATGCCACCAGAAAGTTGGTGTGCATAGCGACGCATCACCTTTTCTGGGTCGGCAATCTTTACGCGGACTAAAGCCTCAAGTGCAAGCTGCTCTGCTTCCGTTTTTGATTTTCCAGCAAGTTCGAATACCTCTGCAACTTGGTCGCCAACTCGGATGGTTGGGTTCAGTGCTGCAACCGGGTTCTGGTACACCATGGAAATCACCGAGTTGCGAAGTTCGCCTACTTCGCTATCACTCATGGTCACCATGTCGCGACCTTCAAACAAAATTGAGCCGCCCGTGATCTTGCCGTTGCGCGGGAGGTAACGCATTGCTGCGTAGGCGGCGGTTGATTTACCACAACCGGATTCACCTACTAAGCCGTATGCCTCACCAGGCTCGATGGACAACGAAATGTTTCGAAGAACCTCGCGATCAATACCGCGGACGGTGTACGAAACTTCGAGGTTGCGAAGTTCAAGTGTTGGAGTGCTCATATCTCAAATACCTCGAGTAGCCCGTCTGAAATGAGGTTGACGCTTACGGCCAGTGAGGCAATTGCCATCGCAGGAAATGCAGTTGGCCACCACTGGTTGTTAAAAATCTGTGCCCAGTTCTCGGAAATTTGAGTTCCCCAGTTGGGCGAACCGTATTCAACACCGGCACCTAGGAAAGACAACGTGGCAATGGCGAAAATTGCATAGCCAAGACGCACCGTGAACTCCACGATGATCGGTGGCATGACGTTAGGCAGAATTTCCTTGAACAAAATGTGAGGTGTGCGCTCTGTACGTAAACGAGCGGCAGCTACATATTCAAATTCAGCTTCTGCAAGTACTGCAGCACGCACAGTGCGAGCAATGTTGGGTGTAAACACAAACGCGATAATCAGTACTGTGAGCGTCGGCGATTGCCCGTCGATGGCCGCAATCGCGAGCAATGCAATGATGATTGCAGGTATTGCTGAAATTGCTTCAAGCAAGCGCATCACGATGATGTCAAACCAACCTTTGAAGTAACCGGTGATCAGTCCAAGTGACGTGCCTGCGATCGTCCCGATAATTGTCGCAGCAAACGACATAACCAGGATTAATCGCGAACCGATGATGACGCGTGAGAACACGTCTTGCCCGTTTGGGTCTGTGCCGAACCAGTACGTTCCGTTCGGGGGAGTACTGACGAATTCATAGTTCTGATCATCAGCCTTGAATGGCGTCACGTACTTGCCAAAAATTGCGCATAAGACCCAGAATCCAAGAATGCTCATGCCAATGATGAATGCCTTGTTGCTGCGAAGCAACGCAAGGCGCTCTTTGCGGATTTGAAGCCTTTCGGCGTTCGACTTGTCGGAGATTTCTGTATTCGTGACGCTCATTCGGAAATCCTTTGGCGAATTCGTGGGTTCAATACTGCAAAGAGAATGTCAGCAATCAATTGGAATGACACGATGACCACGCTGGTGAGAATGACACCTGATTGAAGTACGGCGTAATCGCGTCCACCCACTGCAGCCAACAGCACAGTTCCGAAGCCTCGATAGTTGAACACCATTTCAACTGCAACCAAACCACCAATGAGGTAAGGGATTTGGCTCGCGACTACCGCAATGGTGGGGAGCATGGCATTACGAAGAACATGCTTCACAACTGCTTTGCGGCGGGAATAGCCCTTGAGCACTGCAGTACGCATGTAATCGGAATCGAGTGCTTCAATCACACCGGCTCGCGTTATTCGAGCGATGTATCCAAAGAGTACGAGCAGCAGAGCGATTGACGGGAGGAGTAAGTGCCAAATACTCTGCAAAAATCCTCCGTTTCCGTCGTCTGGCATTGCAGAGATAGGGAAGAACTGAATCACTACGCCGAACAAAAGCAGCAGGATTACTGCCCAAACAAACTCAGGAATTACAGCAGCAGACAGACCTCCAACAGTGATTGCTCGGTCGATCTTTTTTCCGCGGTACATGGCCGCGAGAATTCCACCAGCGATACTCAGTGGAACAATCAAAACAAATGCCACACCTGCGAGGCGTGCCGAATATCCCAAAGCAGGAATGAGCGTTTCTGAAACAGGTCGGGATGTGGACATTGATACTCCCAAGTCACCCGACAGCAGATCTTTGATCCAGTTAATTAACTGAGTCAATAATGGCTTGTCTAGGCCGTACAGCTTGTTGAACGCTGCGACGTCTTCAGCAGTTGCTTGTCGTCCAAGGCTTTGACGCGCAACATCTCCGGGGAGAATGTGGGTCATGAAAAAAACGATGGTCGCTGCTAGTCCCACCGTCAGAACGGATAGGCCAAGGCGCTTAGCAAGAAAAGATTTCATGAAATTAAAACTCTACTCATCAAGGTATGGGAAATAAAAAACCCCCAGCGCACCGAAGCACGCTGGGGGTTTATTAATTGTTCAATTGGCGATTATGCCAACTTCACGTCCTTCGCAATGATTTGACCCATTCCGTTTACTTGGAAACCACTGACACCCTTACGAGCGCAGTAGATCAAGTTTGAGGTGTAGGCCAAAATGTACGGTGTCATTTCGAGCGAACGCTCTTGGATCTTCTTACTTGCAATCTTCTGCTTGGCAGGGTTTGGTGCTGCAATGTATTCATCGATTGCTGCGTCCAATACATCGTCCCACAACTGTGCTGCTGACCAGTCTGCGGTCGACTTCCACTCGCGTGTGAGGTATTGGTCTGGAACACCACGACCGGCCCAGTCAACGATTCCAAGGTTCGAAGCCAACCATGAGTTGTTGTCGTACTCGAATACTTTGCCCTTGGCCGATGGGTATGGGTTGTAGGTGTAGTACACCGCACCACCACCGTCGGATCCGTCAATCTTGAGCGTAACTTTGATGCCGATCTTGGCAAATGAAGTCTTGATCAAGTTTGCGTACTTGTTGATGTCGTCGCGTGACCAGGTGGAAAGTTCTACGGCGAATCCGTTTGGAACTCCAGCTTCCTTCATCAACTGCTTAGCCTTTGCAATGTCTTGCTTACGCTGTGGCACTGACTTGTCTGCTGCTGGGTAAGGATCCATCACGCTGTCGTTACCAACAACGCCACCGATGTTCTTCATTACACCCTTCACATAACCAACGCGGTCAATGGTGAGTGCTGCTGCTTGGCGAACACGCTTGTCCTTGAAAGGACCGAAGTTGCAACGCATGTGTACGTGTGCGAAACCGGCACCAGCCTTGGTGGTCAAGATGTTGAACTTGCTCTTGTCGAGTGACAAAGCATCTGCTGCTTCCATTGCTGCAACTGCATCAAGTTTTCCGGTCTTGAGTGCTGGCAACGCAGTAGCGGCCGACACGTACTGAATCAACTCGAGCTTGTCGATGCCTGGCTTGAATGAAGTGTCCCAGTAGTACGGGTTCTTTACGAACACGGTCTTTTCAAACTCGGTGTAGCTCTCCATCTTCCAAGGACCAGCAGAGATCATGTCTTTAGTCCATGCTGCTCCACCGTTTGCACCGTTCTTAATGATGCACATTCCGTATGACACCGATGACACGGTGTACGGGAAGTTGCCCGATGCGGTCAACAAGTCGAAACGAAGTGTTTCGTTGTCTACTTTGACAATTCCGTTTGCATCGATGATGCCCGAGAAGTTGCCCTTTGAACGTGAAGGGTTAGCAGTGAATACCGACTTGTAGGTGTAGACGATGTCGTCAACCGTGAGTGGGGTTCCGTCGTTGAACTTCACGCCCTTGCGGATCTTGAATGTCCAAGTCTTTGCACCATTCGACGACTTCCAGCTGGTTGCGAGACGTGGCTCAAGTGAACCGTCTTGCTTCTGGAAGCAGAGCCATTCACCAACCTGCGAAAGAATGAACAAACTTCCGTCTGAAGTTTCCCATGGAGCTGCAGGGTGAACTTGCTTACCCGTTGCAACGCGAAGTGTCTTTGCGGTTGCTGCGCTGGCTGAGCCTGCACCAACAATGCCAGCAACTGGCAATGCTGCACCGGCTGCAGTTGCTGCTGCACCCTGAATGAAATGACGACGCGAGACACCAGTCTTCGCAACGTCATTTGTTGTTTCGTCAATAATTGTCATGTATTCCCCCATAGGTAGATGGACTAACGCCTCAGAAAATACGTTCCTGAAGTTGGGTAAACACTAGGCAAACACTCAGGTGTGACGCAAGCCCATCTGTGGATAACTTTTTGCCCTATTTATAAGGGTTTGCTACCCCTCGCGGGGGTTTATGAGATTTTTCCGGGTAGCCCGTTGGGGGAGGTGTGAGTAACTGGGGACTGGAAGCGGTCTCAGTTGGGCGCGAGCTTACCCATTCCTTTGTCCCATAATTCGTACA